>PMCN01000092.1 GCA_003154135.1 Acidimicrobiaceae bacterium | reverse complement strand
CGCCGCGAGCACGGCATCGCCATCGGCGAGCGCACGGCCGAGGAAGTGAAGATGGCCATCGGTTCGGCGGCGCCCACCGACGACGAGAGCCAGGCCGAGGTGCGCGGTCGCGACCTCATGACCGGTCTGCCCAAGACCGTCGTGCTCACGCCCGAGGAGATCCGCTACGCGATCGAAGACGTCGTGAGCAGCATCATCGCCTCGGTCATCCGCTGTCTCGCCAAGGCGCCGCCCGAACTGGCCCAGGACTTCCTCGTGCGCGGAATGTACCTCGTCGGCGGTGGCGGACTCCTGCGCGGTCTCGCGCCGCGCATCGAGGCCGAGACCCAGGTGCCGGTGAAGATGTCCAACATGCCGCTCGAAGCGGTCGTGATGGGCGCCGGCCACTGCATCGAGCACTACGACGCGCTCAAGAACATGTTCATGGGTGCCCGCCGCTGACCCGCGGCCCCAACCCGCGTTCGTCCCACGCCTGCGTTCGGCCCCATCGCTCGGCCCCGTCGCGGGGCGCCCGAACCGCCCCTGCACCTCGCTCGTGTCACGCCGCGACCTCCATCGTTCGTGGTCACGCCGTGACAGGAGCGCAGGATCGGGGTCATCGCCCGAGCGGTTGCCGGACAAGCGCGCCGGGACGGTCAGCGTGCCAGGGCGGCGATGATTGCCGCGATGAGGAGCAACGCAGCGACGGCGAGCGTGTTCGTCCGAACCCGCTGGTTGTAGCGCCTGACCTTCGCCTGCTGGCGGATCTGCGCATCGGAGAAGCGGTCGAACTCCGGGTTGAGCGGTGTGGCCGCAACCTCGATGCGGCCCTTGAGGGCGGCGACCGCCGCAGGATCCATCTCGCCATGAGGGAGCCCGGCCAGGACTGCCAGGCTGTCCGCATCGTCGTCGGCGATGAACACCCGAACGGCGTTTGCCGGCGACCGGAGGACGACCTCGCGTCCGCCGTCGACAGGTGACTCCTCGACCACCTCGACCGGGTCGGCCATCAGCCGTTGGTTCGTGCCGCGCGCGACGCGGATCCGCCCGGGCTCGATCCTCAGGCTCGAGAACTCGGTGTCCATTCCTCACCTCATCCGCCGACGGGGCGCACGCGCCTTCGGCGTGAAGGGTATCAACCGGTCGCCGCGTGACCAGGCACATTCGTGGTCGGAGCGCGACCAGAGCGCGTGGGGTGGCGACGATGGGGTACCTTGCGGGCGTGCGCCGATGGGAACCGATGCGACATGAGGTCGGCCGCTGATGCGGTCGCTGCGCGACACCACGCACGCGCTCGACGCCGGTCTCGCCTCCGTCCGACAGCAGTTCTCCGTCCCCACCGACTTCCCGCCCGCCGTGTCCGCGGCCGCTGCGGAGGCGGCGCATCGTGCGCCCACCGAGCACGTCGACCGCACCGACCAACCGTTCGTGACGCTCGACCCTGCGGCCAGCACCGACCTCGATCAGGCGTTCGCGATGTCGGCCAGCGGTGACGATCTGCTGCTGCAGTACGCCATCGCCGACGTCGCCTGGTTCGTGCGCGACGGTGATGCGGTCGACGTCGAGGCCTGGCAACGCGGCACCACGCTCTACTTGCCCGACGGCAAGGCGAGCCTGTATCCACCGGTGCTCGCCGAAGGCGCTGCCAGCCTGCTGCCCGACGGACCTCGCCCGGCCGTGGTGTTCCACGTACGGGTGGCGCCCGATGGCAAGGCCGCGCTCGACGGCGCCGAGCGGGCCATCGTGCGCAGCCGCGCCAAGCTCGCCTACGACTCGGTCACCGATGTGCAGGTGCCGCCGCAGTTCGCCGAGTTCGCCCGCCGCATCGAAGCCGCTGAGACGGCACGCGGCGCCGGCGGCCTCGAGCCACCCGAGCAGGTGGTCGAACGCGACGACGGTCACTACCAGCTCGCGTTCAAGCCGCGGTTGGCCAGCGAGGCGAGCAACGCGGCACTGTCGCTGGCCGCCAACCTCGCCGTCGCCCAGGCGCTGCTCGCTGCCCACGTCGGCCTGTTCCGCGTGATGCCCGCGCCCGATGAGCGAGCGGTGCGGCGCCTTCGGCACACGGCCCAGGCGTTCGGGCTCCAATGGCCCGCCGCACAGTCGCTCGATGCCTTCGCCCGCTCGCTCGACCCCAACGATCCGCGCCACGCAGCGTTCATGCTGGCCGAGCGCCGCGCCGGCGGCGGTGCGAGCTACGTCACCTACCAACCCGGGGTGACCCCCTGGCACGCCGCCATGGCCGCCACGTATACGCACGCCACCGCGCCGCTGCGCCGGCTGGCCGACCGCTTCGTCGTCGAGACCGCGCTCGCCGTGGCCAATGGCAAGCCCGTGCCCGACAAGGTGCTCGCGGCGTTGCCGAACCTGCCCGACGCGATGGCTCACGCCGACGCGCTCGCGTCGCGCGTCGACCATGCGGTGATCGACCTTGCCGAGGCAGTGATGATGCAGGGCCGCGAGGGTCAGACCTTCGCAGCGGTCGTGGTCGACGACGACGACGAGAGCTCGCGCATCCAGCTGAGCACCATGGCCGTGGTGGCCAAGTTGAAGACGCACGGTGTGAAGCCCGGCGACGAGGTGCGCGTGAAGCTGGTGTCGGTCGACGCGACCCAACGCACGGTGCAGTTCGAACGCGTCGCCTGATCGCGTCAGGCGGGGTCGATGCGGTAGATGATCCCCTGATCGTGGGCCACGACGTACATCGCGCCGTCGGGACCGGCGCTCACGGCCACGCTGCCGGGCACGGTGCCCAGCGCCACGGGGCCTTCGGTACCGGCAGCACCCACGCGGATGGCGCGCACCTTGCCGCTGCAGTAGTCGCTGAACACGTACCAACCTTGCAACGCCGGCACCGTGTGGCCGCGATAGACGGTGCCGCCACTGATGGAGCAGCCGAGGTCGCCGTGCGGGTACTCGTAGACCGGCGGAGTGATGCCGACCGTGCTCTGGTCGTCGTTGGCGCGGTGGTTCCCCTCCATCGCACTCCACCCGAAGTTGAGCCCGCGCCCGCCGCCCTGAGCGGCGCGGGCAACGTCGATCTCCTCCCACGCGTTCTGGCCCACGTCGGCGATCCACAGGTCGCCGTTGGCGCTGTCGAACGTGAAGCGCCACGGGTTGCGCACCCCGACCGACCAGATCTCGGGTCGCGCCCCGGCGATGCCGACGAACGGGTTGTCGGCCGGCACCGTGTACGGCTTTCCGCCACTGGCCTCGGGATCGATGCGCAGGATCTTGCCGAGCAGCTTGCCGACGTCGAGTGCGCGGCGTTCGGGGTCGAACGCGGAGCCACCGTCGCCCATGCCGATGTACAGGTGGCCGTCGGGGCCGAACACCACCTTGCCGCCGTTGTGGTTGGGATAGGGCTGGGCGATGGTGAGCACGATGCGTGCGCTCGCCGGGTCGAACGTGCCGTCGGCGCGCACCGCATACTCGGCGATGACGGTGTCGCCCTTGGTGTTCGTGTAGTCGATGTAGGCCAGTGACTTCGACGGGTGGAACGCGAGGCCGAGCAGGCCCTGCTCGCTGCCGCTCGACACCTTGCCCTGGATGTCGAGCGCGGTGCCGCCGAGCGTGCCCCCGCGCGCGACCTTGATGAGGCCGTCCTGCTGCACCACGAACATGGTGTCGTCGCCCGGCCGCCACACCACGTCGACCGGGCCGTGCGTGCCGCTGACGAAGGGGTGCAGTGCGACGCTTGCTGTCGTGAGCGGGCTCGTGAGCGGCGCGGTGAGCGGGGTCGTGAGCGGCGTTGTCCCGGGAATGGTGCTGCTGCCCGTGCCACTGGTGGTGGCGCCGACGCCGGGTGTCGTCGCGAAGGTGACGGCAGGGCCGTTGCCGGCCGTGCCGTCGTTGTTGTCGGACGCGCACGCGGCAAGAGCGAGAGCGGCGAGCACCACGGCGACCGTGCCGAGGCGCACCGTCACTCGGCGCCCACCCGCACCAGGCCCTCCTGCACCACGCTGACGGCGAGGTGCCCCTCGGCCGTGTAGATCGCTCCGCCGGCGAGACCGCGCGCGCCGCCCGTGCTGATGGGCCGCTGGTCGTACAGCAACCAGTCGTCGGCACGGAACGGCCGGTGGAACCACATCGCATG
>PMCN01000088.1 GCA_003154135.1 Acidimicrobiaceae bacterium | reverse complement strand
GTCGCCCAGGGCATGCGCACCATGTTGCGCGAAGCCATGGCGCTCGTCGAGAACGACGTGACCACCATCCCCGAAGTCGTCCGAACCCTGTTCGCCAGCTAGGAGCCCCACGTCATGCCCAGGTTTGCATACGCCGCCATTGACGCCACCGGCACGTCCATCGAAGGGGTCACCAAGGCCAGCACGGTCGGTGAGGCACGCGCGCATCTGCTCGACAACAACCTCTACCCGGTGAAGATCGAAGAGAAGAAAGGGATGCTGCAGTTCGAGCTGACCAAGGAGAAGGTGAAGAAGAAGGAGCTGATGCAGTTCACGCGTCAGTGCGCGGTCTTCGTCAAGGCCGGCATCCCCCTCACCGAGGCGCTCGAGATCATCGGTGACGAGACCACCGACGTCGCCCTGCAGCGCTGCCTGGCAGCGATGGTCGAAGACCTGCGCAACGGCGGCACCCTCTCCGGCTCGGCGGCCAAGCACCCCGAAGCCTTCCCCAACTACTACGTCGGCATCCTCGGCTCCGCCGAGCTCACCGGCAAGCTCGACGAGACGATGGAGAACCTGGCCGAGTACCTCGAGCGCGAGCTCGAGACGCGGTCGAAGGTGGTCTCCGCACTGTCGTACCCGGGCGTCGTCATGGTGCTCGCCGTGTTCACCGTGGCCGTGCTGGCCGGCTACGTGCTCCCCCAGTTCAAGCCGCTGTTCGCGGAGCTCAACGCCAAGCTGCCGTTCGCCACTCGCGCCCTGTTGTTCGTCGCCGACCTGTTCACCGTGCTCTGGTACATCCCCTTCAGCGTCGTCCTCGCGCTCGTCGCGTGGAACATGTGGCTGTTCAAGACAGCGAAGGGCAAGCGCGTGAAGGACCGCTTGATCCTGAAGCTGCCGATCATCAACGGCATCGTCGAGTACGCCATCCTCGAGCGCTTCTGCCGCATCCTCGGCGCGATGGTGAAGGCCGGTGTGCCGCTGCCCGATGCCATGCGCACCACCACTGAGGCGGTCAGCAACACCGTGTTCTACGAGCGCCTGGTCGAGGCACAGACCGAGATCTTGGAAGGCGGCGGCTTCGCCAAGCCGTTGGCCCGCACCGAGCTGTTCCCCGGCGCCGCCCGCCAGATGTTCAAGGTGGGTGAGGAGACGGGCACGCTCGACCAGCAGCTGTCGATGGCCAGCATCTACTTCGATCGCGAGCTCGAGAGCCGCATCAAGCGCTTCACCACCATGTTCGAGCCACTCATGATCGTGCTCGTGGGCCTCGTCGTCGGCTTCGTCGCCGTCGCGCTCGTGCAGGCCATGTACGGCGTGCTCGACAACATGAAGCAGCAGAACTGACCGGTTGCTGCCCGCATCGCCGACAACGGCGTTCAGCGCACCAGGATGAGATCGATGTACCGCTGACCGAAGTAGATGGCCAGCACGGTGCCGAGCGCCATGAAGGGTCCGAACGGCACCGTCGTACGGCGGCCGCCGCGCCGCAGCACCAGCAGGAAGATGCCCGCCAGCGCGCCGGTGAGGAAGCCGAAGAAGAGCCCCACCAGCGCGAACCCGGGGTTCAAGAACCCGAGGAACATGCCGAGCAGCGGGGCGAGGCGCACGTCGCCGTCGCCCATGCCGCCACGGCTGACCCAGTAGATGAGCGTCATGACGGTCAGCGAGATGCCGGCACCGAGCAGCATCATCCAGATGCGCTTCGGCTCGTGCCCCACCAGCGCTGCCACCACCAGGAGTGGCGCGCCGAGGCCGGCGGTCCAATAGGTGATCTCTCGCGGCAGGCGTTTGGTGTGCAGGTCGATCCAGCTCAACCCCACCAGGCCGGCCATCAGCACGCAGAACGCGGGCGTGCGCCACGACAGGCCGAAATGCCACGCCGTGAGGCCGAAAAGAAGCGCCGTTGACAACTCAAGGACAAGTGGTTCGATGCCGATACTGGTATGGCACTTTCGGCACCGTCCGCGCAGCGCCAGCCAACTGAAGACAGGAACGAGATCGAGGGGACCCAGGCGAAGGCCGCAGTTCCCGCACGCCGAGCCGGGTGACACCACGGATGCCCCACGGGGCACGCGGTCCACCACCACGGTGAGGAACGAACCAGCAAGTAGCCCGTACAGGGCGCAGATCACAGTCGTCATGAAAGAAGAGTCCGCCAGCACGAGCTGCGCACAGGCGAAAGGCTACCTCCCATGTTCAATCCCGACCCGACGTTGCTCACCCTTCTGCAGGCCACCGTCGCCGCGGGTGCGAGCGACTTGCACCTCACTGTCGGCCGCCCGGCCACCGCCCGCCGCGACGGCGTGCTGGTGCCGTTCGAGGGCGTGGGTCTGCTGCAGCCGCACGACACCGAGAAGATGGTCATGTCGTTGCTCACCACCGAACAGGTGGCCGAGCTGGAGACGAACCTGCAGATCGACTTCTCCTTCGGCCTCGAGGCAATCGGCCGCTTCCGTGCCAACGCCTTCAAGCAGCGCAACAGCTACGCGATCGCCTTGCGCGTCATCCCGTTCCGCGTGCGGTCGCTCGAGGAGCTGGGCGCCCCCTGGGCCGCCAACGAACTGCTCAACCGTCCGTACGGTCTCGTGCTCGTCGTCGGCCCCACCGGCTCCGGCAAGAGCACCACCCTGGCGGCGATGATCGACCGCATCAACGAGACCAAGCCCGTGCACATCCTCACCATCGAGGACCCCATCGAGTACCTGCACCACCACAAGGTGGCGATGGTGAACCAACGTGAGGTCGGCGCCGACGTCAACGGCTTCCTCGACGGTCTGCGCAGCGCCCTTCGTGAAGACCCCGACGTCATCCTCCTCGGNNAGACCGGTCACCTCGTGTTCGCCACGCTGCACACCAACGACGCCTCGCAGGCCCTCGACCGCGTGGTCGACGTGTTCCCCGCCGAGCGTCGCGACCAGATCCAGCTGCAGCTCGCCGGCACACTGCAGGGCGTCGTCAGTCAGCGTCTGCTCCCCGCCATCGGCGGTGGGCGTGTTGCCGCCTACGAGGTCCTGATGGCCAACGAGGCCGTGAAGAACCTGGTGCGCGAGGGCAAGACTCGCCAGCTGCGCAACGCCATGATCTCCGGTCAGCAGGAAGGCATGCAGACGATGGAGATGGACCTCGCCCGACTCGTGTCGAGCGGCATCCTCAACTTCGACGTCGCCGCCGAGATCAGCCAGTACCCGAAGGAGATCCTCGCTCAGGCCGCAACCATGCGTTCGCAGCTGCAAGCGCAAGCCACGGTGCAGGCCGGCCAGGCCGCCACCACCGGCGCCGGTTCGCTCGTCGGCGGCTGAGCAGAGGAGACCTACGATGGCTGCCACGAGGCTGCCCTACAAGATGCTCGGGGGCGTCGTGCCCTGCCCGGGTGGATGGCTCATCGTGCCCGCGCGTCTCGCCGGCGTGACGGTGGTGGCCGAGGAACCGATGGTCGTCGCCACCCTCATCGACGTGCTCGAGTTCAAGCCCCGCTTCGAGGCTGCGGCCATCTTCGTGCCCATCGGCTTCAGCGACGATCCCGCCGGCCCCTACCGACCGTGCGACGAAGAGGCTCGCTCGTTCGTCGGCTGGCCGCGCGAACTGGCCGTGCGGCCCACACCGTCACGAGCCGCGCTGCGCGCGCCCACCCGTGAGGCCGCGCTCGAGCTCGAGCCGTGGCTCACCCGCGACGACTTCCGCCACTTCAAGTGGACCCGGGAGGCCGAGCGCGAGTTCCAACCGTTCCACCAGCGCTCGTTCTTCGCCGCGCACCCCGACCTCACCTACTCGCAGCTCAACAACGACCGCCCACTGCTCACGTCGCCGTACCACCAGGACGGCGTGCTCGAGCGCATGCAGTTGCTGCGCGACAAGATGCCCGGCGTCGAGGAGACCATCACCCTCACGCCGCCCCCAGGTTCGGCTCAGGTGCACCTCGTGCAGGCCACGGGCCTGCTGTGGACCGCACGGCGGGCCGCCGGCCGGGCCATGCAGCGTCTGCCCCGCGACCCCGAATGGGACTCGACCGGCATGCGCATGGAACTCGTCCGCTGACCCGCAGTTCCCCGGCCTCGTTCCCCCAGCCTCGTCCCCCCGGCCTCGTTCAACGGCCTTGTTCAACGGCTCGTGTCAGCGCGCCACCACCAACTCTGGTTGTCACGCGCTGACACGAGCGCTTGTGCGGGAGGGGTGCGGGGCGGTGCGGGAGGGTCGTCCGGCGTCAGCCGCCGCCGGTGGTGATGATCCAGGAGTTGACCACGTACTCGCCGTAGTCGTTCACCTGCACCTGCGCCACCGACACCACGACGGGAGTACCGCTGGTGGTGGTCGACACGATCTTGAAGGTCTTCTGCACCACGCGGTTCACGATGCCGAGCTGTTGGATGGCGGGCTGGGCTGCGCCCTGCGTGAACTGCGCGGCGAGCACTCCACCGAGCAGGCTGATGTTCTTCTTCACCAGGCTGGTCGCGGAGACGTTGATGTTGATGCGGCCCTGCGGCACCGACACGTAACCCGGCACGTAGAGCGTGCCGTTGTTGGCACCGGTGAACGAGAAGTCGATCACCGGGTTGGTCTGCACGGCGGGCAGTACCACCGGCGTGGCCAGCGGCACCAGCGTCGACGCGTTGTAGCCGTTCGAGGCAGCGTCGACGGCGGGGCTGCCGGTCGACATCGAGTGCGGCACGAAGAGGTACGACTGGTTGAGGTCGACCGACGATCCGCCCGACGACACGCCGTTGACGCTCTCGATGTTGACGCCCTTCGAGGGCTGGTTGCTGATGTCGGTGTCGGCCACGAGGCGGTTGTTGAAGTTCACGACGGGGCCGGTGCCGGCGATCGAGTCGTTGACCACCAGGCGGCCGGCGGCACCGAGGACGAACGTGGCGCCGTAGCCGGTGATGTTGTGGTTGATCGGCGCGTTGATGGCGTTGTACGCCGCGTCCTGGTCGCTGGTGCACCCGTCGACCGAGCCACCACCGATCACGACGTTGGCGCTACCGGTGAAGGTGACGGTGTTCTCGAAGTAGTAGATGCCGCTGGTGAAGTACACCGGGGTCGACGACGAGATGGTGATCGGGTCGGTGTAGGTCCCGGGGAAGTAGGCGATGCAGCTGCCCGCCCACGCCGGCATCGGGTAACCGGTCGACGACGGGTGCGTCAACGAGTGGCCGGGCAGCTGGGGCAGCAGGATCTTGCCGCCGGTGCTGACGGCGGTGGTGTCGGCGGTCCAAGCGCTCGTGCCCAGACCCGAGCCGGCGTAGGGGGTGCCGACGGTGCCGACCGGGGCGAGCGCCCCGAGCTGCACAGTGGTCATCGCCACGCGCAGGTCGGACGACTTCATCTCGGTGGTGTCCTTCACCGTGGTGCAGGTGGTGCTGGTGGCGATGCCGAGGCCGGGCGACGCAATCGGCCTCGAGGTCGTGGCGCCGCTCGTGGAGCATTGGGCGTAGAGGTCCTTGCCGTTGGCCAGCGCGGTGCGCAGGGCGCCCTTCACTGCCTCGGAGCGCGCCGTCTTGGTGACCTCGATGCGGCTGCTCGTCGTGACGGCCACCGCGTAGCTCAGCAGCGGGATCACGAGCAGTGAACCGAGCAGCACCACCACCAGCGCCAGCATGAGGGCGGAGCCCTCATCGGTGCCTGTGGTGCGGTTCAGCCGCCGCGAGAGGAGGCGCCTCATCGCAGGGCCACCGTCTGGATGCACGAGACCGCCGTGTTGGGCGACACCGAGAGCTTGATCGACGTCCAGTCGGTACCGGCGATGGGAACCGTCGTGAACGCGTACGCAGCACCGCTCGCCGTGCAGGCCCAGCTGACCGGCTTGTACTTGCTGAGGTCGGACAGGTTCATCGGGGTGATGGTGGCCGTGACCGCCTTGCCGCTCGACAGGTCGTAGTCGAAGGTGCCGCTGTGGTACTGCGAGCTCGTGGTGGCGATCTTCGAGTCGACCGAGTTCTGATAGGTGAACGGGTCGGCTGCGGATACACCACCGATGCGTGTCTGCAGGGTGAGCGTGCCACCGCACTCGGCCAGGGCCACGCCGTTGAGGGCACCGGCGAACTGGCTCCAGTTGGGCAGGATGTAGAGGTCGGCGACCGCCGCGTTGGTGTACGGGCCACCCGTGGGGATGGCGTTCACCGGCGTGCCCACCGTGACCAGGCTGGAGAGGATGGCCGTGTTGGCCTTCGTCGAGGTGGTGTAGCTCTCGTGGAAGTCGTAGGGCACGCTGTAGGCCTTGGTGGCGTCCCAGCCGTCGGTGTTGCCCCACACCGTGTTGTTGGTGGTGTAGCTGGCCGAATCGGTGGCATCCCACAGGCTGTACGGCGAACTGTACGTCTTCGTGGTCTGGAAGCCGTCGGTGCCGTCGGTGGTCACCCGGTCGTTCTCGGCGAAGTAACCGGCCGCCGTCGTGGCGTCGGTGCCGGTGGGCACGGTCGAGAAGGTGGTCCATCCACCGGGGGTGCCGTTGGCGACGATCTGGAAGCCGTCGGTGTTCGGTGCCGCGGTGTTGTTGAGGTCGTAGTACCCCTTCACCGTGGTGGCCGACGAGCTGGCGGGTGCCGACGCGATGGTGGTCCACGCGCCTGCCGTGCTGCCCACGGTCTGGAAGCCGTCGGTGTTCCCGGCCAGGGCGTTGTTCATGTCGTAGTAGTCCTTGACCGACGTGGCCGGGGAGCTGGCAGGAACCGACGCGATGGTGGTCCAGGCACCCGCCGTGGAACCCACCACCTGGAAGCCGTCAGAGGTGGCGGAGTCGTTGTTGTTCATGTCGTAGTAGTCCTTGACCGACGTGGCCGAGGAGCTTGCGGGCACCAACGAGATGGTGGTCCAGGCGCCGGCGGTGGAACCCACCACCTGCATGCCGTCGGTGCCGTCGCCCTTGACGTTGCTCATGTCGAAGTAATCCTTGACCGACGTGGCCGACGACATGGTGGGCACCGACGCGACCGTGGTCCAGGCACCCGCCGTGGAACCCACGAGCTGAATACCGTCGGTGTTGCCCGACTTGACGTTGTTCATGTCGTAGTACTCCTTGACCGTGGTGGCCGAGGAGCTGACCGGGACCGTGACGGTGGTCCACGCACCCGATGTCGACGCGACCAGCTGGATGCCGTCGGTGTTGCCGGACTTGGTGTTGTTCATGTCGTAGTAGTCCTTGACCGAGGTGGCCGAGGAGCTGGCGGGCACCGACGAGATGGCGGTCCACGCACCAGCGGTGCTGCCCACGATCTGGAAGCCGTCGGTGTTGGCGGCGTCGGTGTTGTTCATGTCGTAGTAGTCCTTGACCGACGTCGCCAGCGAGCCTGTGGGGATCGACGCGATGGTGCTCCACGCACCGGCGGTGCTGCCGACCACCTGCACGCCGTCGAGGGCGCCGCCCGCCGAGCTGTTGCTGGCGTCGTAGATGGTCTTGGGCGACTTGCCGCTGACGGTCGCGATGGTGGTCCACCCGCTAGGCGTGCCGGTGACACGGATGCGGTAGTTGTCGGCCGTACCCGGGTTGACGTTGTTCTGGACGTAGGTGTTCCAGTTCATTCCACTGGCGGTCCAGGCTCCACCGCTGAACTTCTCGTAGGCGACGCCAGTGGTGGCGTACTGGTACGTGTTGCTCGCGTTGCTCTGGTAGCTGTTGCTCGCGTTGTACTGGTAGGTGTTGCTCGCGTTGTACTGGTAGGTGTTGCTCGCGTTGTACTGGTAGGTGTTGCTCGCGTTGTACTGGTACGTGTTGCTCGCGTTGTACTGGTAGTTGATGCCCGTCGTGGCGTACTGGTAGTCGCTGTGGTAGCCGCGCAGGAAGTTGGTGAGGTGGTACCCGGCGCCCTGGGTGATCCAGGTGGAGGTGCCGCTGGTGTCGGTGCCCACGAACACGCCGATGAAGCGATCGACGTCGGCGTCGAACTGGCGGGCGATGCGGTTNNCTGGCTGTAGTTGTTGCCGTCGGGCGCCGGCAGGCCGATGTCGTCGGGGTTGGCCGTGGCAGCTGCCGTACCCGTGGTGCTCTCCATGCGGGTGTAGTTCGGGATGCCGTCGGTGAAGAAGATGAGCGTGTTGGGCAGGATGCTCTGCACGGTGCCGTTCGAGTTCTCGAACATGCGGAACAGTGCGTCCTCGTAGTTGGTCGCACCGGTGGACGTGAGCGTGCCGATCTGGGTCTTCAGGTCGGCGACGTCGCTCTCACTGAGCATGTCGTAGTAGCGCGACCAGCCGGCGCCGGAACCGAGCGTGCTGGCGTTGGTGCTGAAGCGAACGATCTGCAGCTTGATGGGCGTGCCGGCGAACGAGTTGACGAACGCCGTGATGCCGCCCTTCACGCTGGTCATGTTGGTGGAGCCGATGGAGCCCGAGGTGTCGACGATCATGCCGAAGTTGCCGCCGCAGCGCGAGCGGGTGGCCGAGAAGGTGGGCACGTCGGAGAGCACGTTGGTCGACAGGTTGGGCGAACGCGTCGTGCCGCCGGCGCTGTAGGTGACCACGTCGGTACCGCCACCGGCCCCGGCCACGTCGCCACCACCGTTGATGGTGACGGTCACCTTGTGGGCGTTCTTGGGCTGGTAGGTGGGGTCATTGGGGATGGTGGCGTTGGGGTCGGCCGAACCCGGGTCGGTGGCCGCGTTGACCACGACCACCCAGGTGGGGGCGGTGACGCCGGGGATCCAGGTCTGGCCCACGGGCGGGCCGGGAAGGTCGTGCAGCACGGTGACCTGCGTGCAGGTGGGTGCGGCACCGCCGACCGAGACGCACGAGACGCGGAGGAGCTCGAACTCGTTGCCGTTCTGCACGTAGCGGTACGACACGTTCGTCACGGTGGGCGTGACGACGGGCGAACCGCTGGAGGTGACGACCACCGTGCCCGACCACGTGAGCTGGAGTGCGTTGGAGCCGCCGACGTTGATGCCGGCGGGGCAGTTGCCCACGCACGGCAGCGCAGCCGGGTCGGTGCTCACGGACTCGGCCGAGGCGAGGTCGGCCGGAAGCCACAGGCCCATGCTCTGCTCGGACTGCGAGTTGTTGAGGCGGCCCTGGTTGTTGTCGGTCTGGCGCAGGACGAGCGTGGCTGCCATGGCCAGCGCGGCCATGAGCGTGCCGGTGATGACGACGCTCACCAGCACCTCGGGCAGGGTCATGCCGGCGTCGATACGTGCGCGGATGCGCAGGCAGCGCTTCGTGGACGGTTGCTGCTCAGACATTGCTCTTCACCACCTGGATCGAGCGGTGCACCTGTCCGTCAGGACTGGACACCGAAATGTTGACGAGTTGCACGAGACCGGTCGTGTAGGTGCCGTTCGGACACGGACCGTCGGTCCATGTGCCGGCCTGCGCTGCGGTCGCGCCCGGCGTGTAGTACTGGTAGGTGGCCGACGCCAGAGTGTGGTCCCACCCTTGGGCCTGGGCGGCGGCCTCGTAGTAGATCGTGTAGTCGCAGCTGCCCGGCGCGCGGTTCACGCGGTCGGCTGCGTTGTTGAGCACCGTCTCGACCTTGCTGTTGCTGCGGTTGAGCGCCGTGTTGCGCACCAGCACCCAGCTGGCCGCCATGAGGGGGATGACGGCGACGGAGGTGAGCACGATCGCGACGAGGATCTCCACGAGAGTCGATCCCTTGTCTCGCGCTCGCTGCGCAGGCTGCTGCTCCACGTCCACGTTCACCCGCCCTCTTCCCACTCGAATCGCGCCGTCGACTCACGGCGATGGTACGCCACAGCGTCCAGCATCAGTATCGGCCAATCTGATCAAATCTTGAACAGGCAATACCATCAAGAGTTTCTCAGTTTCTGACGAAGAGGAGGCCGGGCCCGATGGGCCCGGCCTCCTCACTTCGGTGTCGATCTCTGAGGATCAGGGATCAGGTTGCAGCCGGCGTGCAGTCGCTGCTGGAAGCCGTCAGCGTGTAGCTGGGGGCCGCCAGGGCGTAGGCCCAGTTGGTCGACACAGAGCGCAACAGGCCGGTGTCAACCATCTGCTGAGCGGAGGCGGGGTAGCTACCGTTCTGCGCCATGTAGGCCTCTGCGGCCACTTCGAGGGTCTTCTTGTCGGCCGCGCAGGCCGACGTCTTGCCCTTGTTGGTGATGCCACGCACAGCGAACACCGTCACGGTGGCAAGGATGCCAAGGATGACGATGACGATGAGGAGCTCGACGAGGGTGAAGCCTCGGTCCTTCTTCTGAGTGTTCATTGGTGGGGATCCTCCCGTGTAGGTATTGACTCAGTGACAACGCCGGAGGACGGTGAGGCCCGCGCGGTCGCATCCTCACTTCGGCAACCGCCTTTGGGAACTTGAGAACCTTTTCGACAATTCTTCCTCAAGCCCATTTCGGCCTTCGACCCCCGTCAACAGCGCCGCGCAGCTCTCAAGAAACCCTCTGGATCTGCCGATGAACTCAGTGGTTGCAGCGACTGCGACACGAGCCGAGGAGACACACCGAGATGCGACGCAGCGAGAAGAAGTGGATGGAACGCGACGAGCTCACCACACCGTTCCTCGCTCCGGAGTCCGACGAGAACCCCGCCTCGGTGGCAGCCGAGCTGCGCGATCGCATGGTGAAGGTGGAGCAGCAGGTGCTGGCCCAGTACACGGCCACGGCGGCCTACGCCACCCTCGCCCAGCAGGGTGCCGAGCATGTGCGCGCCGAGGCCCGCGCCGATCTCGACCGCACGCAGAGCACGATCATGGGCCTGCTCGACCGCCTGCGCGACGAGGCCACGATGCGCCTCGACGCGATCTCGGGTCGGCCGGCGTCGTCGGCCGCCGAGCTGTCGTCGAGCACCGACGAGCGGGTCGCGCTGCTCGAGGACCGGATGAACGCCGTGCTCAACGCGCTCGACACCACCCGTCGCGACAACGCCCATCTGCGGGCACAGGTCGATGAGCTGCTGCAACGCCAGATGCAGGAGGACGGCTGGCTCGTCAGCAACGGCAGTGCCTCGGAGCTCCGGCTCGGCTGACCCTCGGGTACCGTGGCCGACGTGCGCCGCGCCACCGCCTCATCGACGCAGCCGTTGGTTCTGACTCTGCAGCCCGGCCGCGAGCGTTCGCTGCAGCGGCGGCACCCGTGGATCTTCAGCGGCGGCGTGGCCCGCGTGGAGGGCGCACCGCGGCCCGGCGACACCGTGCTCGTTCGCTCGGCCGACGGCACCGACCTCGGCTGGGCCGCGTACAGCCCCGAGTCGCAGATCAGAGCTCGCATGTGGACCTTCGATCCGGACGAGACCGTCGACGACGATTTCGTCACGGCACGTGTCGCGGCCTCGGCGGCTCGCCGCGCCTCGCTGCTGGGCGATGGTCGCACCGATTCGGCCCGGCTGGTGTTCAGCGAAGCCGACGGCGTGCCCGGCCTGGTGGCCGACCGATACGGCGACACGGTGGTCTGCCAGCTCACCACGGTGGGTGCCGACTCGTGGCGGGAAGTGGTCGCCGATGCCCTCGCCGCACTCCCCGGCGTGACCTGTGTGTACGAACGCAGCGACGCCGACGTGCGCGATCGCGAGGGGCTCGACGCCCGGGTGGGTCTGTTGCGCGGCCACCAACCGTCGCCCGAGCTGCTCGCCCACGAGGACGCCCACCGTTTCGCGGTCGACGTGACCGGCGGTCACAAGACCGGCTTCTACCTCGACCAGCGCGACGCACGACGCGCCGTCGCCCAGGTTGCCGAGGGCCGGCGAGTGCTCAACGTGTTCTCCTACACCGGCGCCTTCAGCGTCATCGCAGCGGCGCGTGGCGCCCGGTCGGTGACATCGGTCGACTCGTCGGGCCCGGCACTCGCGGTCGCCACGCGCAACGGCGAGCTCAACGGCGTCGACATCGGTGAGTTGGTGGAGGGCGACGCGTTCACCGTGCTGCGAGGCTTGCGCGACCGGGCCAAGCAGTACGACCTGGTGCTGCTCGACCCACCCAAGCTCGCCAACACCGAACGCCAGCTCGACAAGGCCACCCGCGCCTACAAGGACCTCAACCTGCTGGCCGTGAAGCTGCTCGCGCCAGGCGGCACGTTGATGACCTGGTCGTGCAGCGGTGCGATGTCGATGGACCTGTTCCAGAAAGTGGTGGCCGGCGCCGCACTGGACGCGAAGCGTGAGGTTCGCATCGTCGGTCGCCTGCACCAACCTGCCGATCACCCCGTCCCGCTGGCCTTCCCCGAGGCCGAGTACCTCAAAGGCCTCATCCTCACCGCCGAGTGACCCCGCGCGAGTGGGTGAGCGCCACCCGAGTGGGTGAGCGCACCCCGGGGCGCGAGTGCACACTCGGGTCAGTGGGTGGGGGTGGGGTTCTCCTGCACCAGTTCGATCAGCGTGCCGAAGCTGCCCTTGGGGTGGATGAACGCCACGGTGGTGCCGCGACTGCCCGGACGCGGGGCCTTGTCGATCGGCGTCGCACCGGCGGCGACCATCGCGTCGAGCGCCTGCTGACAGTTGTCGACCCGGTAGCCCACGTGGTGCAAGCCCTCGCCACGCTTCTCGATCGCCTTGGCGATGGGGCTGTCGGGACGGGTGGCTGCCGTGAGCTGGATGTAGCTGTCGGCCACCTTCACCAACGCCTCCTCCACCCCGTCGCTCTCGACGATCTCGCGGTGNNCCGGTGGCGTCAAGGTGGGTATGCAGGCAGACACACTGAAGCTGCAGGCAACCACCATGACACCCAGCGAGCCCCGCCCGGCCACCACCGTCGACTTCGACGAGTTCTTCCGCACGTACCGCGCAATGGCGGTGCGCTGGGCCACCGCGCTGGTGGGCAATCGGGCGGTCGCCGAGGAGCTGGCACAGGACGCGATGGAGGCCGTACGCCCCAAGCTCCCCGGGCTCGACAACCCTGCGGGGTACCTGCGCCGCACGGTGGTGAACCGGGCCAACTCGTGGCACCGGTGGCACGCCCGATCGCAGCGCCGTGAGCTGCGGTCTGCAGCCGGGCAGCCCACTGCGTACACGCAGACCACCAACGAGATGCTCGGCGCACTGGCATCGCTGCCCTACCAGCAGCGGGCCGCCGTCGCCTTGCGCTACTGGGCCGACTGGACCGACGAGCAGATCGCCGACGCGCTCGGGTGCGCCCCCGCCACCGTGCGCGTGCTGTTGCACCGCGCGATGGCGACACTGAAGAAGGAGATCTCGGAATGAACGACGACGAACTGATCCGCCGCATGCAGCACGCACTCGACGAAGTGCACGCCGCCGACAACTCCAGCGCGCCGGCTGTGCCCTCCCGCCGGGGACTCGCCTCAGGCCGATGGATCGCGATCGCCGCCACGGTGGTTCTGGTGGCCGGGACCGCGGTCGGGTTGGTGGTGCGGCACAACGGCTCGCCCTCCACCGCCCCCATCACCTCCGATGCGACCACCACCGTGTCGCCCAGCACGGCACCCACCACGCGGCCCGGCACCGAGCCGTCCACCTCGGTGCCTGCTCCCACGGCCTCGTGGTACGTGCTCGACGCGGCCGGCTTCGTTCCCTCCCAGGCGATCACCGAAGGATGCTGCATCCCCGTGCCTGCGCCCGGCCCCACCACCGAGATGGCCTGGGGTGCGAGCAGCGGGTTGAAGAACGGCCTGCTGGTGCTGCTCATCCAGCCGACGATGAACGGCGCGCCGGTGTTGAAGTACATGTCGTACGGCCTGTCGGCGACGGAGGCCGCAGCGATCGAAGCCGAGGTGCAGCCCGGTTCGGGCCTGCCCTACGTGCTCGCCGATCCCGGTTGGGAGCTGCTCGGCTACGGCATGCAGCAGATGGGCAACCAGACCACGCAGGAGTACGGCAGCACGAGCGGCAGCGTGACCATCACGGTCGGCGACTACCGCGATCACCTGTCGCCGCTCGCACTCGGCGGCACGTTCGACGTGGTCGCCGTCGCCGGTAGCACCGGTTACCGCTACACCGACGACCTGGGCACCCACGTGGTGTGGCGGGCACCGTCGGGTCAGTGGGCGTCGCTCTTCATCAGCGCCAGCCTGGCGAGTCGTGTGGACGAGTTGATCGCCGACGTGCACGAAGCCACGCCGACCTCGCCGACCACCACCTCGTCCGTCACGGCCACCACGCAACCCTCGACGACCACTCAACCCTCGACGACCACCGTCTACACGGGCATTGTGAACGGCATCATCGATGACGGTCATGGCCCGAAGATCGCGTTCGCGTTCCTCACCTCGCTCCCGCCGCAGGGCGGCTCCATCCCGCTCGCCGGCTTCGACTGGTCGATGATCGACACGGAGCAGACGCTCAACGGTGTCACCTGGACCACCGGGGCACTGCAGCTCACCGGAACGTGGGACGGCACCACCTTCACGCTCACGAAGCCGCCCGTTGCGCCGCTGCCTGCCACACAGCCGCCCACCCCGGCCACCATCGTGCCCACGCCCGGTTGCACCACCGCGAGCGTGCAGCCGTTCCTCAACCAGCTCACTGCGCTCGACGCGCAGCAGCTCGGCATCGTCGTGACGAGCGACCGCACGTACGACGGGTACTGCGACGTGCAGCTGACGGCGACGTTCGACACGCCTGCACTCCGTCAGGCCATCGCCCCGCTCGGCGACAAGGTGGACGTCACCATCGTGTTCTCCCCCGTTGGCTGACGGTGCCGCGCTCTACACTCTGGCGGATCGCCGGGTTAGCTCAGTTGGCAGAGCAACGCTCTTGTAAAGCGTAGGTCGAGGGTTCGAATCCCTCACCCGGCTCTCGCGCGACGCCCGCCCTCCCCTGGCACGACCCTCAGGCACGCGCACCGACGGCCGAGCCCAGCAGCTCTCGGCGCAGCGCCACCAGCTTCGGTGCGGGCTCCGCGGCCGCCCACGGGTCGGCGGCGAGCGCTCGTTCGTAGCTCTCCCACTCGTGACGCACCCCGGCCCGGTCGCCATGACGGGCGTGCGCGCGCATGCGCAGGGCGATGAGCTCCTCGTGGCCGCTCAGCACCTGCAGTCCTTGGCCGGTGGCCCAGAAGACGCCGTCGACGTCGCCGATCGCGAGGTAGTGCTCGGCGAGTCGGCACGCGGCACCGGTGACCAACAGCACCAGCGACGAGGCGAGGCCTTCGGCGTCGGTCCACAGGTAGGAGGTGCCGGAGAACGGCAGCGCGACCACCCATTCGAGCCCGGGTCGCAGCACGGCGATGGCGGCGGCGTCACCCAAGCCCTGCGCGTGGTGCACACGAGCCGCCAGCAGCTCGGCGTCGGACACCACCTCGCTGTGCAGCGGCAGCTCGTCGGTCAACGTTCGGGCGATCCACTCCGCACCACTGGCCGGCGTGACCACGCGCGCCATGGCCCGGCGCGCATCGCTCACCACATTGGCGAAGGTCGCATCGCGCACGTCGAGATCCCAGAGCGCGGTGCGCGCCGCGGCCCGCGTGGGACGGCGACGATGCTGCACGAGCCAGGCAACGAGCTCCATCGACTTCGAGCGCTCGAACTCCACCGCTCGGCCCGTCCGGTCGACCACCTCGATCGGTCCGAGCACGCGCACGACCAGCGACCATGGCTGCTCGACGAAGGGCGCGCGATGGTCGACGACCGACTGCGGCGGCAGCTGCGGGCGTGAGACGTCGTCGACGACGAGCGGCGAACCCGCTGCAGCCACCAACTCGGCGACGGCCTTCACATCGGCGTCGCCGAGGCCCTGCGGTTGCAGGCGCAGGCCCAGTGGCGACAGCACGTGAGCGGAGCCGTCGAACCGAAGCACCCAGGCAGCGCCGCCACCTGGGGCATCGAGGGCCACACCGAGACCGCGGCCGCCGATCACCGCGGCCAGCGCGCCGATCGACGAGCGCTCGCCGGCAACGCCGCTGGCCACCACCACGGCCGGCTCCCACGCCTCACCACCGGTCCCGTGAGTGCGCAGTGCGAACGTGCCCTCCGACGCAGCGACCGCGGTGGTGCTGCCGAGAGCAAGCGCTGCGGCATCGAGCGCGGCGTCGAGCGTGTCGAGCGATTCGCTGGCGGCATCACCGAGCTCCACCTCGCAGAGACCGACCGTGAACACGCGACCGGCCTCGATGAACGGCGAGGCCGCAAGCGAAGCCGCCACCGCACGCAGGATGGGCTCGGCGTGCGGCGAGTCGACGCTGAGCACCCCGACGGCCTCGAGATCGACGAACAACTCGCCCTGGGGCACCGAGCCGAGGTGCACGATGGCCGGGCAGGGCGCCGCACACTCACGGGCCGCGGCGGCCAGAGCCTCGAGCCCGACCGCAGCGGGCAGCGTCCACGTCGACGCGAGGAGGTCGAGATGCCAACGGTCGTCGTTGGGCACCGCCGCCCCACGCACGTAGAGGCGCACATCGCCGGAGTCACCCAGCAGCGCGGCGAGCACGACCGCTCCCTGTGCCACCAGGTCGGGTGCTGCGGCCCGCAACGCCAGATCGAGCCGCGCCAGCCGCTCGGTCGGGTCGAGCGATCGCAGCAACATCTCGGTGCGCACCGCGCGCAACGACGTGGCGGGCACCCGCGCGCCCGGGAGTGCCGAGCGCAGCTGGCGGCGCCGGCGGGCGTCGATCACGCCCAGCGCTCCCGCCGACAGCAGCAGCGCCGTGCCGAGGCCGGCCGCGAAGGCGGACGCCGACGACTCGTCACCGCCGGCGACGGCAGCGATGTGATCCGCTGGTCCACCGTCGGCAGCCGTCGCTGCCGGAGTCGGAGCTGACGTCGGAGCTGNNCGGCTGCACGACCGGCTGCACGACCGCCCGGTTCGTCGCCGGAGATGGGTTCGGCGGAGTGAGCACGACGATCTCGCCGGGCACGATGAGCGTGGGGTCGCGATGGCCCAACCTGGTGTCGTTGAAGTCGACCAGCGCGTGCGTGTACGACGACACCTCGGCGCCGGTGGGGTCGCGCATCAACGACACGCGCAGGTGCTCGTCGGCGATGCGCCAGTACGAATCACCGGCAACCACCTGGTGGCCGAGCCCCAGCGGCGTCTCGACGATGCGATCGATCGGCCGCGCCGTGGCAGGCGGTACGGCCGCCACGGTTCGGGTCGCCACGGTTCGGGTCGCCGGTGCACGTTGGGCCGACGCCGAGCTCGCCACCGCAGCGAGCGCCGACATCGAGGCCGACGCCGTGATGACGCCGAGCACCACCACACGCACCAGCCCCTTCACCCATCCGGTCGGGCCGGACGGCAGTGGTGCGAGCGATTGCCGTGGAACGGCGGCCGAGCGCACACGCCAGGCCGCTGCCGCCTCAGTCACCGCCGTCACTGCGAACCAGAGCCACAGAAGCGCGAACACCGAGGCACCGAGGCGCAGCACGACGTCGTCGGCAAGACGACGTCCGCGCCACGCATCACGCAGCGCGTGCAGAGAGGGGAACGGCACTCCGACGGTGACGAACACCGCGATCGGCACGCCGAGCAGCAGCGCAGCGAGGACGAGCAGCGCCAGCACGCGCAGCAGGGTTCTGGGAAGACGGGTCACGGCAGCATCCATTCGTTGGAGTCGGTCAATCCGAGTAGGCGATCCGCGCCGTGCCGGTGGCACGCACGGTCATGGTCTGTTTCCCGCCCAGGACGAGGAACACGGTGTCGCGCCGCTCGGTGATGGTGACGCTCACCGAGTCGACGCGCACGACCACCACGACGTCGTCGGCTGCCACACCTGCACGACGTGCGTAGTCGAGCGCCGCACCACGCGCTCGCGACTGGTCGAAGCCGCTGACGGGCGTCGCAGTCGAGACAGCTGCCCGCGCCGCGGCCTCGGCGGTGTTCGAGGCGTGACGTCGCGCCGACATCGCCCGGCCGCCGTCGACGACCAGCCCGGCTCCGCCGAGCACGATGAGGACGAGGAACAGCAGCACGACGGAGATCGACCCACGGTCGCGGGAACCCCGTCGCGCTCTCATCGTTGGTACCGATCGACGGGTTGCGTGTCGCTCATGCGCACCGTGCGGTCGCCGGGCGCCCAGACGCCGGTGAGCGACCGGTTGGCCACCGTGCACGTGACCGCCACGGTGACCGACCCGCCCTGCCACGAGCCGGTCGGTGAGGGTTCCCAGGTGAGGTCGGTGCTCGCCCCTCCGGCGCACCGTTGTGCGAGGGCCGAACCGGCCACGGCGTCGCTCGCCGCGCGCTGCGCGGCGGTCGGGTTGGGGGCCAGCGAGGCGGCACGAGCCGCCGATTGCGCGGTGTTGGTGACCTCGACCCCTGTTGCGTGGAGCCGTCCGACGAAGCCGAGGAACAGGACCGCGACGATGCAGAACACCACCAGGTACATCATCTCCACCGGCGTCGCGACACCGCGATCACGCTCGTTCTGCACGTCATCGCTCCTTGGGCGCCGACTCGGTGGCGCTCGCCGCCAGCCCCAACGCACCCGAGAGCACGCCGGGTGTGGAGCCCCACACCGTGACGGTGACGGTGGCGCCGTCGGTGCACGCCACGCGCACCGACGACGCCCACGAACCTGCGTGTCGCGCCACCATCGCCCTCGCCGCGTCGGTGCCGGCAGAGCACGTGCCGTCGAAGGCCGCCGCGACGCGAGCGCCCTCGGCCGCCGCATCGTCGAGCACGTTGCGGGCATGCCAGTACGCCGCGGTGTCGAAGACGAGCAGCATCGCGAGGATGACGGCCATGAACCCGAACATCATCTGGATCGACACGTCGACGGCGCCGCGGTCGCGACGAGCGTGACCACAGCGGCCCACGGTCAGGGCGCGACCGGGTCGGGGACGGTGCTCTTCGCCTGGTTGAACTTGGCCACGAAGAACGCCGTGGCGGCAAGCGCGACCACGATGCCGACTCCCAACCACACCATCTTCGTCACGGCCTCATCGACCCCGTCCTCGTCGTGTCGCGCCTGCCACGCGTTCGACACCCGCTCACGCAAGCCGCCGTACGCGACCTGCATCCACACCGTCAATGGAAGCAACTGCTCAGTCATCCGCCTGTCTCCTGTCCGTTCCGTTGTCGTCGTGCACCTCCGCAGGGGTGCCCTGTCTGGCCTAGCCGCCGAACGCCTCGCTGATCCGTTGCGCGAGGGGATATGCCAAGAACACGATCGTGGTGACCACGAATCCGATGGTGGGGCCCGACAGGTTCGCGTTGGCCTTGTCGGCCTCGCGCTCCAACTGGTCGAGCGCCTTCGCCCGCATCGCCGCGGCGAGGGTGGCGACGGTCTCGCCGATCGACACGCCCTGCATGCCCTGCCGTTCGACAGAGGCGGCGAACTCGCACATCTCGCGCACGTCGAAGTGGCGCCCGAACTCCTCCAGCGCTTCCCACACGGGCATCCCGCGCTGGGGCGCCGTCGCCACGCACTGACGCAACGCGTCGAACGCGTCGCCGCCGCCGATGCCGAGCGCGAACCTGATGGCCTCCTCGACGCTCTGGTCGGTGGTGAGTCCCACGGCGACCAGTTGCACGAAGTCGTTCGCAGCCACACGCAGCTCGCGGCGCCTGCGCTCGATGCGCGACGCGACGTCGTGCAGCGCGATCCAACCCGCCAACACGGCGACGACGGGGACCAGCGCCAGCCACATCGGCGACCAGGGCAGCAGGCCGGCAGCGGTGAGTGCCACCACCCCGGCGGCGGCGCTGAAGCCGACGATCGCCGACGACGCCACGACGCGCGTGACGACGTCGGTCACCGAGAGGTCGACCATCTCGAGCCCGCTCCCGAAGCGACCGGTCACCCACGTTCCCGCCGCGCCCTGGGCCAGCGATCGGCGCCAGCCATCCTGGTGCTGCATGGCAGCGGTCGACGTGCCCAGGGGTGCGCCGTACATGCGCTCACGGGCGAGGGCGAGTGAACGGGGTGCGCGCCGCAGGGCCTGAGCGGTGCTCCACGCCGCGCCACCGAGCAGCAGCCCGACCACGGCACCGAGTTGGAGGGCGCTCATCGCGCCGGCTCCACGGCACCGACCACCCGGTACCTCGCCGGCAGGTCGTACCTGCACAGCGAACGCAACCAGAGCACGCAGCCCACCCACATGCCGAGCGGCAGCAGCAGCACCACCTGCCCCATCGGGGAGTCGTACGGGCGCAGCAGATCTCCACCTGCGAAACGCAGGTAGGCGACCAGCACGGCCCCGATGATCACGAGGCGCTTCATGCTCGACTGGTAGATGGCCCGCGTGCGGTCGATCCGCTCACGCGCCGTCAGCTCGTCGCGGGCAGCCGCGGCAAGCGCGTCGACCGTTCCGTACAGCCGTCCGGCGCTCGTCGAACCGCCGACGACCAGCCGGAGGGCGGCGATGGCAGCGTCGGAGGTGGGGTGGGCGAGATCGTCGGCGAGGTCGGCCAACGCGTCCTCCGTGCGGAAACCCTGACGTCGGCGCTGGGCGAACCGCCGCAGCGGTCCGGCGATCGAGTCGGGCGCGCGCATGGCGACCTGTTCGAGCGCCTCCTCCGCACCCACCGACGATCCACGCAGCGTGTCGCGAAGATCTTCCAACCACTTGGCGATGCCTTCGATCCGCGCTCGTTCGGCCTGCGCGCGATCGTCGTGCAGCAGCCGACCCCAGAGCACCACCATCAGCCCGACGAGCAGGGCGAGGAAGAACCAGCGCGTGGCCAGCAGCACGAGCACGCCCGCCGCGGCACCGACCGCCATACGGTTGCGCCCGATGCCTGTGAACATCGACGGCGTCGAACCCGACCGAGCCGCGGCGACACGCGCCGGCGCCAGCGCGCTGCGCACCGCGACGAGGGCGCCGGCGAGCAGCAGGCACGTGACGCACGCGACGGCCATGGCAGGCGGGGCGGCGGCGATCATCGGAGCACCGCCTGTACGAGCTCGGCCGCGCACAGACGGCGATGCGTCTCGCCGGCCGAGTGCCACCACTGGGTGGAGAACGTCGGGTCGGCCGAGCTCAGCCGTTCCATCATCGCCCGCTGCGGCTCGGTGGCCGCTCGGGCACGAACGTCGGGTGCGCCGGGTCGCGGTGCGAACAGGCGGTGCATCACGAAACGCGCGCCCTCCTCCTCCACCGACGGTGCCGCGATCTCGGTGACCCATCGGCCGGTCTGGTTGTCGCCCGTGACGTGCACGACGAGATCGACCGAGCGGTACACCTGCCAGCGGGCCATCCGCAGGTCGATGGCGCTGTGGTACGCGATCAGCTCGGCGAGCCGCTCGATTCCGTCCTTCGCCGAACCACCGTGCACCGTGGCCATCGCGCCCTGGCCGATCGACATCGCCTGCACGAGCGCTGCGCCTTCCTGACCACGCACCTCGCCGACGATGATCCAGTCGGCGCGCGTGCGCACGGCGGGCACCATCATGTCGTGGCACGAGATGCCCACGCCGTCGGTGGTGCTGGGCACCCTGGCCTGGTAGGCGTGCACGAATCGGTGCTGCCCCATCGACGCGACGTTGAGCTCGAAGTCGGTCTCTACGGTGACCACCACGTCGTGCTCGTCGACCTCCAGCAGCAGTGCGCGCAGCAGCGTCGTCTTGCCCGACCCCATGCGCCCGCACACGACCACGTTCATGTCGGCGGCGATGGCGGCCTGCAGCAACGCCACCGCCCCACTGTCGATCATTCCGCGCTCGGCCAGATCGATGAGCGTCATCCCGAACACTGCGGCCCGGCGAATGGTGACCAACGGTCGTTGGACGACGTCGAACCCTTCTCCGTGGAAGCGCACGCCCGGCTCGAGCTCGAGGTCGACGAACGGGTTCTCACGGTTGAACGGGCGGCGACGCGACGCAGCAGTGTCGTAGATGATGCGCTCGAGGTCGCGGTCGCGACGCACCAGCGGAGGGAGCAGCTGCCGCGTGCCGTCGCTGCGCTCGACGCGCACCGGGTCGGCGCCGAACACCAACACGTCGGTGACGTGCGGATCGCGCAGCACGGTGAGCAGCCGCGGCAACCCGAAGATCTCCGAGATGACGAGATCGACCACCGCGGCGTGCTCGTCGGCAGTGAGCGGCGCGAGCCGCCCGTTCATCCGCTGCTGCTCCAACTCGGCCAGCACCGAGCGCTCGAGCACGTCGCGCGTCGACTGCTCGCGGCGGTCGCGCTCGCCCGGCGTCTCGTCGCGGCTGGGCACGGGCAGGCGATCGCCCCACTGGCGACGCACATCGGCGACGAGCTGATCGAGCTCCTCGTCGGTCATCGCAGCACCTCGTCGAACGTCGCCACCGTCGGCCGTGACGGCGCGAGCGTCGCGACCACGTCGCGCATCGCGCTGAGCAGCGCACTGCGCCGCACGCGACGGTCGTGCGGGCCCGCGCCGCGGAGCACGAGGTCGACCGTCGTGGGTTCCCAGGGCAGCCAGCCGCCCCAGTCGCCGGCCAGATCGTGCCGCANNGGCAGACCGGGGTCGGCCGGCGACACCCGGCCGGCCGCATCGATCCATTCGGCCGCTGCGACCGCAGCCGCAACCTCCGGCGCAGCCACCAGCAGCACGGAGTCGGCCAGCGTGAGAACGGGCCATGCCGCGGTGCCACCACGCAGCCGTCCGATGTCGACCACGACAGGCGCATCGAGCTGGCGCAACGCCGACGGCCACGGCGCTCGGGGAAGGTGGCACGCGTGGGCGCGGAACGGATCGGCCGGCGCGGTGACCAGTTGCAGGCGCCCGAGCGGATGTGCCACCGCGAACAGGTCGTCGAGGGGAGCACTGCGGTCGGCCGGGAACGCAACCCGCTCGAGACCGCCCACCGCGTGCGGTGGGAGCGACAGCCGACCGGCGAGCACCCCACCTGCGGGGTCGGCTTCGATCAGCCACGCCTCACCGTGCTGCTCGGCGAGCACGGTGGCAGCCAGCAGCGCAGTGGTGGTGGCACCGATGCCTCGCCACGAACCGACGGCGATGATCACGCGCCACCGCCGGTCGATTCGCCGACCAGCACCAGGCGGTCGGTGGCCGCGAGCTGCGCGACCGCCACTGCGTCGGCCTGGGGGACGGCGAGCGTGATCACGAACGTGCCGCCATCGCTGGTGTGGCTGTCGATCACGCGCACCGAGACCGGAGTCGCCGCGCTGTCGTCGACGGCAGCGGCCAAGGCCCGATCGCCGCGCGCCAGACCGGCCGGGAAGCGCCCGTCCTTGAGCACGGCGCCGACGCTCTGCTCGCCCGTGGCCAACTGCTGCCCGTCGCGCCACATCCCCACTTGCAGCAGGGACCCGGAGCGCAGGTCGAGTGCTGCCACACGGCCCACCATCGCGTCGATCGAGGCGGCCGGCACCAGGCCGTTCACCTGCGCATCGAACGCGACCGCGGTCACCGCCAGATCACTGCTCTTCAGCGGCTGGCCCGACGGCACGGCGTGCACCACCTGCACGACGTCGACCCTGTCGGCCGCATTGCCCACCGCCCATGCCACGAGCACGCCTGCCAGCACCACCAGCGCCGCTCCGAGCGCCAACCACTGCGTGCGCACCGTTCGCTGCACCCGTCCACTGCTCACCGTCACCACCTCCAGATCGCGGCCGCAATCGCGACCATCCAGCCGAGCCACAACGACGGGCCTAGCACCAACCGACTTCTTCCAGACAGCACGCCGTAGCCACCCGCGACGAGCGCGGCCACGGCGATGGCAGCGGGCGCGGCCACGAGCCACAGCGACCCGGCACTCATGCCGACCACGGCGGCCATCTTCACGTCGCCCATCCCCACACCGCGAGCGAGCAGCACGATGCCCAGCAGGAGCACGGCGATGAGGCCACCGAGCACACACGCCACCACGGCGCCCTCCCGCCACGACGGCAGCGTGCCCACGATGGTGACGTACGCGGCGAGGGCGAGCAGTCGGTTCGGCAGCTTCTCCTCGACGGTGTCGACCAGCGCGGCGACCGCCAGCACCACACCGGTGACGCCGACCGCGATGCCCTGCGGCGCAGGCGCGGCAACGGCGCCGCCGAGCGCGGTCGAGGTGATGGCCGCCGCCACCGCTGCCCTGCGTGCGACCGGGTGGCTGTCAGCCCACGCCGCCGCGACGCGCTCGATTGTCGAAGTCGGGATCGGCAACAGCCGTCCCATGTTGATCGTCGTCATGTCCGCCATTCCGCCGGCTGTGAAAGGTACTGAGCGATTCGCCGCATCCGAACGGGTCATCCGGCCCATTCGTGTGCTCACCTGCCCTGGGCACGGCAAGTCGCGACCATCGGCAAAATCGGAGGGTGACACCGGCAAAATGGAGACGATGCGCACCTTCCTGCGAGTGCTGGCCCTGACGTGCCTGTTCATCGCCATGCCTTCCATCACGCCGAGGGCGGCGCAGGCCGACGTGCCGGAAGTGGGCAACTGCAAGGCCGACGCCGAACTGCAGGTGGGCGCAACCGGAGCCAGCGTCATCTGCGTGCAGTGGAACCTGCTCTGGATGGGCTACTTCAAGGGTCTCATCAACGGCACCTACGACCAGGCCACCGCCGACGCCGTCATCCGCTTCCAGATGGCCAACCCTCCGCTCACGATCAACGGCATCGCCGGCGCGCAGACGCTCATCGCGATGTACAACTTCTCCGGCGTCGACAAGGCCCCCGCGCCCCCGTGTCTGGCGGACGCCCCGGTGGTCCCCGGCGACAAGGGGCCGGCCGCCCTCTGCGTGCAGCAGACGCTGCAGCAGAAGGGCATCTACCCGGGCAAGGTGAACGGCAACTACGACTCGATCACCAAGGTGGCCGTGCGCGCGTTCCAGTTGGCGAACGCACCACTCACCGCCAGCGGCAGCGCGGGCCCCGACACGCTGGCCGCGATGGGCATCTGGAGCGGCTTCACGAAACCGCCCAAGGGCGCCCCGCCCGACACCAAGTGGTGGCCCGCCGGCTTCCAGGCCGAGCCCAACTGGCACGTCGTGGGCGGCATCCCCGTCTACGGCACTCGCCATCCGTGCACGCGGGCCGACGCCGACATCATCGCCACCGAGTTCGCCAAGGACGGCGCCGACGTGTCGACGCAGCAGTACTTCATCTACATCGCGTCGCGCGAGGGCAACTGCAACTTCAAGGCCGTCAACATCAACCCGGCCACCCGCGACGACTCGCACTGCACGTTCCAGATCAACGCGCTCTCGGGCACGTTCGAGCCCAACGGCCAGCTCGGCCGTCGCGGGTGGACCAAGGACAACATCAAGGCCAGCATGCAGAACTGCGCCGACGCGGCCAGCGACCTGTGGGTGTTCTGCGCCCGCGGCCCGTGGACGCCGCCGACCTACACGTGCAGTCCGCCGTGGGCGGGCGACCTCGGTCCCAACGGCGACGTCTGACGTGTGATGTGCCGGCGCATCGTCGGCTGTTGCAGCTGCGAGGTCCTATCCAAGCTTGCGCAACTCGACGGTGACGAGGTCGCCGAGGCAGTACAACAGCGGCACGCGACCGAGCCCGCCGTGCAGTGCTCGACCGAACCTAGACTTGCGAGCCGCGAGTTGTCCCGTCACGAGGCCGAGACTCACCCACTTTGTCGACGATCGGCACTTCACCAGGTCAAATCCAGATAGCGAACTCATCCGCCGAAGGTCGGACTTGTCGAACAACCAGAGAACGGAGGGTGGGCTGGCTTGCTGCCAATGGCGGCCCATGAGCCGAGCTACAACGCTGTCGCGATCCCAGGTCTCGATGAGCACGCGACCATTCGTTGCGAGAACTGAGGCGGCGTGCGAGAGCGCCCCGACCGGGTCGGGCATGTGCTCGAGCACCTGAAAGAAGGTCACCGCGCCGGCACCGTGCGGGCCGAGACGAAGACCATCGAAGGACGCCGCCACGCTGAAGCCCTCGGACGCGGCGCTGAGGCGAGCCCGTTCGTTGACCTCTACTCCCATCGGCTGCCAACCCGAACGCGCCGCTTCAACCATCGTGTAACCGAACGCACATCCGACGTCGACGAGGATCTCGCCTGGCCGCTGTGGCGCGCCCAATCGGCGCATCCGGGACCGCCCGTTCCGACGATGCAACCTCTCGTCGACGGTATAGCCGACGTAACCTCCGTGCGAACCCGTCTCGAAGTAGGAGTCGTCATACAATGACAAAGCGGCTTCCCGGTCGGGGAACGGAACCAGTCGAACTGCGCCGCAGGTCGGACACGCCGCATAGTCATATCCCTTGACCGAAAGCCAAACATCGGCGTCGCCCATCGAGCCACACAGCGGGCACAGCATGACATCACAGCAAATCACGAAGCACACGAATCTCCAACTCGGGTGTCAAGCGGCAGTGTGACCCGCACGCCTGGGGCGATAGTCTCCCTGTTCGCCTGGAGAGGTGCCGGAGTCTGGTCGATCGGACCGCACTGCTAATGCGGGGACCACCTCAAAGTGGTCCGTGGGTTCAAATCCCACCCTCTCCGCGTAGTACATCGGCCCGGTGGCTTCGGTCACCGGGCCGTTGTCGTTCTCCTGGTCGCACGCCGAACGATCCACCACCCGACGTCACGGATTTGACACACTGTTGCGTTTTCGTGACAACCGGTGTAGACCTTTCGTCATCTTGACGGCCCGAGGCGGGCCCCGCGGCAATCTCCGGCGGCAGCGCGAAGTGGGGTGACGACATGTTCGACGACGAGGCCGGTGACGGGCCGGGTGACGACTCGGGTTTCTGGGACGACATGCCCACCAGCCGCCTCGATCGGCTGTCGGCGATGCGCACGCCTCGTCCGGGCATGCCCTCGAGGGCGCCGCGTGTTCGCCGCGCCGGTTCGGTGGGTGCGGTCGGCAGCCGTCACCACGACGACACCGGCAGCGTGCCCGTGATGAGCGGTTCGACCAGCGGTCCTGCCGGCATCACCGGCCGGATGCGCACGGTCACCGACCACGTCGACCCGCTGCTGCGCCGCATGGGCGTGGTGGCCCTCATCGTCGCACTCGCCGTGCCGGTGGCGATGGCCGCCCGGCGCAGCGACAGCTCGGCCTCACCTCTGCAGCCCGACACCAGCACGCTCGCCCAGGGGGCCGACCCCGCTGCTGGTGCTGGCGACGCTGCCGACCTTGGTGCTGCCGGTGCTGCTGACGTCACCGACCCGGCCACCGAGCTCACCACCGCCGGGTCGCACACCTCGGCCCGGCGCACCAGCGGCGCAGCGCCCCGCACGGCGAGCGCCACCACCACGGTCGCCACGAAGGCGACCACCACCACGACGATCGCCGTCGCCGACGTGAGCGCGGCAGCGCAAGCACAGCGCGTGTCGTCGGTGAGCCGCAACTGCCCCAAGACCTACAAGGTCGCCGCCGGCCAGGGCTGGTACGTCATCGCCAAGAAGGTCGGCGTGCCGCTGAAGGACCTCCTCGCCGTCAACCACGCCAGGACCTCCACCAAGCTCTACCCGGGCGGCATCATCTGCCTGCCGATCAAGGCGGTCGTCACCACGACCACCGTGAAGCCCACCACGACCACCAAGAAGCCCACCACGACCACCACGGTGAAGGTGGCACCGAAGGTGACCACCACCACGGCCAAGCCCACACCTGCGGCGCACGTGTACACGCGGGCCGAGGTCATCCAGATCATCCGTGACACCTGGCCCGACAACCTCGAGGACGAGGCCATCCGCATCGCCACCCGCGAGAGCAACCTCGTGCCGACGGCCAAGAACGCCTGCTGCTACGGCCTCTTCCAGATCTACTTCAACGTGCACAAGGGCTGGCTGGCTACCATCGGTGTCACCAGTGCTGCGCAGCTGCTCGACCCCAAGGTCAACGCCTACGCCGCGCTCGTCATGTACGTTCGTGCCGGCGGCTGGGGCCCCTGGGCCTGAACGGTTCCACCCGTACACACGGTGAGCGATCCGACGAATGCGGTAGCCGAAGCACGGTGACCGCCTCTAGACTCCTCACCCGCAAGCGCTCGTAGCTCAATGGATAGA
>PMCN01000206.1 GCA_003154135.1 Acidimicrobiaceae bacterium | reverse complement strand
GTCCGCTATGTCGTGAGACTGGACACTGCCCCCGCCACCAAATGAAGGTCCGGACCGCGAGGTCCGGGCCTTCTGCCGTTCCCGACAGTGATCGTGCGAAAAGGTGGTCTGATCGGGCCGACAAACCGAAGGTTGAACCACCGAAGTCTGTTCCTACGAAGGGTGGAAGTGCAGCTAGCACCCGGTGGAAACGCGAGCTGCCCCTCGCCCGTGCCCAGTTCGGCGACGTCGGACGGTCGTGGTGTGGCGCTGCCGGCCGCCGTGTCAGGACGAGTGGCGCCGCCGCCGGGCCAGCACCATAACGGCCGCACCGGCCGCGAGCAGGAGTCCATCCAGTTGCAGCATGGCCTGCAGGTCCCCGCCCGTTGCGGGGAGCGCCTGGTTGGCGCTGTCCACCTCGGACGTCGAGATCGACGCGATGTCCGAGTCGTCCTCGTCGTTGGGGATGCTGTCCGCGTTGACGTCGTCGGTGTCGACCAGTGGATCGTTGGTGATGTCGGTGTCGGGCGTGGAGTCCTTGTCCTTCACGGTGTCCGTCGGCGTGCTGTACGTGCCGGAGCTGTCGCTGGTGATCTCAGCGTGGTTCACGTACGACAGCTGGTGGATGTCGGCCATCTTCACCACCAGCGAGATGGTGACGATCTCATCGGGAGCGATGTCGGCCAGTGTCCACCTCACCTCCTGGCCCGTCGCCGTGCCGCCGTGGTCGGCGGAGACGAAGGTGAGTCCGGTGGGCAGCACGTCGTGCAGCGACACCGAGCCGCTGGGCACGTTGCCCTGGTTCTTCACCAGGATCTGGAACGTGATGTTGGAGCCCAGCTTGTACGACTGGCCGGCCGGCAGCACCTTCACGAGCGCGAGGTCGTAGACGATGCGCACGTCGATGGGGGCGATGTCGTGGTCGTCCTCGTCGACGGCCGGATCGTTGTACTGCGCGCTGGGCAGGTCGGTCTGGTCGACGACGACGTCGTTGTTCGGGTCGCTGTCGGGTGTGGAGTCGGCATCGTGGACGAGTCCGGCTTCCGGGGTGGCGTAGCCGCTGCTGTCGTACGACGCCGCGCCGTCGGCAGAGATCTCGGCCACGTTCACCCAGGGTCGGGTCGTGTAGTCGGCGATCGTCATCGTGACGGTCAGCGTGCGAGTCGCACCGGGGTCGAGGGCCGACAGGTTCCAGGTGATCGTGGCGCTGGGACCGGTGCCGCTGATGACACCTCCGTCGCTGGTGCTGACGGCGGTGAGCCCATTGGGCACGTGGTCCAGCACCTGGTAGTTGCCGGAGGGCACGTTGCCCTGGTTCAGCACCCGGATGGTGAAGGTGGCGGGCGTGGAGCCGTCGAAGCTCGCCGGGCCCGTCTTCACCAGGGCCAGGTCGTACAGCACCGGTGCATCCACCCATGCCACGTCGGCGTCGTCCTCACCGTTCGCCTGGGTGCCCACGTCGGCGATGTCGCCGAGGTCATTGGCAGGGGCCTCGAACGTGCCGTAGCCGTCACCCGCGCCACCGCCGTTGTCGTTGGCGGTGTTGGTGTCCGGCGTCGAGTCGACGTCGTGCACGTGAGGGGTGGCCTCCTTCGGGTCCGTGCTGTCGTAGGTCGACGCACCGTCGGAGGAGATCTCGGCGATGTTCTCGAACGGCCGCTTCGACGCATCCGTCACCTTGACGGTGACCGTCACGGTGGCGGTCGCGCCGGGGGCCAGGTTGGAGAGGTGCCAGGTCACGCGGCTCGGCACCGACATGTCGCCCGCGTTGCTGGCCGACACGGCGGCCATGCCCGCGGGCAGGGTGTCGGTGACACTGTAGGACTGCGAGTTCACGTCGCCCTGGTTGAGCACCGTGACGGTGAAGTCCACCGTGCCACTGGGGTTCATCGACGACGTGGACGAGGTCTTGGCCAGCGCCAGGTCGTAGACCAGCGGCACGTCCACGTCGGCGACGTCGGCGTCGTCCTCGGGGTCGGCGAAATTGCCGGCGTCGGAGATGGAGGCGTTGTCGACACCGGGGCTGTCGTAGTTGCCGTCGTTCGTCGGGTCGCTGTCCGGGTTCGAGTCGTTGTCGTGGAACGTGGGCCCGTAGGTCGTGGCGCCGTCGGACGAGATCTCGGCGATGTTGCGGTACGGCCGCTTGGTGAAGTCACCGACTGTCGCCTGCCAGGTGACCGCGGTGGTCGCAGCAGGCGCGAGCCCGGACAGACTCCAGGTGATGGTGCGCGCGGTGCTGTCGTAGACGCCACCGTCGGAGATCGAGGCCACGTCGACGACCAGGCCGGCGGGCACGTGGTCGAGCACGGTGTAGTCCTGCGAGTCGAGGGTGCCCTGGTTGGCGATGGTGATCGCGTACGTGATGCGTGCGTTCACACCCGACCCGCTGACGCCGACGGTCTTCGCCAGCGCCAGGTCGTAGATGTCGCTGATCAGGTCGGCTTGCGCGTCGTTGTTGGTCGGCGTGCCGCTGGTGTCGGTCACGGTCGTCGGCGGGGTGCCGAGCGGGTTGGACTCGATCACCTCACCGAGCCCGGGCGACACGTAGGCCACGTTGTGGACGGTGCCCGCGAAGTTGGCGTTGATCGTCGCCGTGACGATGATCGGCTCCGCCGCGGTGCCCGCCGTCAAGGCCGAGCTCGCGGTGCAGACGTTGGACGAGCACGTGTAGATGCTGGACGCGCCCGCACTGCCCACCATCGACACCAGCGTCAGCTCAGGCGGCACAACCTCGGTGACCTTCCAGCCCGTCAGCGCGTCGGTGGTGCCGTTGTTGCGCGGCCGCAACGTGTACTGCAGCACTTGGCCGGGATGGTGCTGACCACTGGTGTCGAGCACCTTCGTCAGCGCCAGGTCCACACGGACCAGTCCGGCGTCGATGGTCGGGTCGTCGGCCAGGCCGGGACCGGTGAAGTTGGTGCCTGCGCCGGGTGTGGTGACGGTCGCACGACCCGTCGAGGGATCGGCGTTCGAGTCGGTCGTCGATGCGCCGACCACCTGCTTGGTGAACCCGTCGCCGGCCGGGGGCACGAACTCGACCACGTACTGCGTGCCCGGCGCCAGGTTGGCGAACGAGTAGTAGCCGTTCGAATCGGTCGTGGTCGAGGCGACCAGCGTGGTGCCGTCCGCCTGGTACAGCCGGACGGTCGCACCCGAGATGGGCGGTTCGGTCGCGGGTGGGCCCTGGCGACCGTCACGGTTCACGTCGAGCCACACGTAATCGCCGATCGACACCTTCGAACCGACGGTCGCGTCGTCGTTGTCGTCCTCGTCGCTGCCGAACGGCGCTGAGTAGGTCGTGCCGAGGGAAGCGACGCCGACGTACGGATCGCCGGGCAGCGTGTTGTCCTTGCCGATGCCGTTGTGCTCCACCGATTCGGGCGTGGAGTCCGCGTCCGTGGTGGCGTAGTACGCCGACGAGTCGGTGGCGATCTCGGCCCAGTTGCGCCACGGCCCGGTCGCCCAGTCGGTGACCGTGGTGGCGATCGTGAGGTCGGTGGAGCTGCCGATCGCGATGTTGCTGATCGCACACGTCACGGTGGTGTCGCCGTTGTCGGTGCAGCGGATGTCGCTGTCGGCGGCGTCGAAGGCCAACCCGGTCGGCAGCTGGTCCGTCACCGTCACCGCACGCGACGGGACGTTGCCCTGGTTGTACACGCGGATCGTGAAGACCGGCGGTGCGGGGTAGGTGATGGGATCCACCGCGGCCACCTTGGCGAGCGCCAGGTCGTAGACCGGCACGGGTGTGAAGTCGGCGATGTCGGCGTCGTCCTCACCATCGTGCGCGTCGTCACCCGGGTTCGGGTAGGCGTTGCTGCCCGCTTCGGTGATGTTGGCGTTGTCCGCGAGCGGATCGGGGCTCCCGACCGGCCCGTAGTTCGTGTTGTCGTTTGCCGGGTTCGCGTCCGGGGTGCTGTCGGAGTCGCTCGTCGGCGTCAGCACACCGCCCGTGTGGACCAGGGCCGAAGAGTCGGCGCTGATCTCGGCGAAGTTCCGATACGGCTTCTTCGTGTAGTCCTCGACCTGCGCGGTGAACGTGATGGTCCGGGTCGCGCCTGCCGCCAGCGACGGCAGGTTCGTCCAGACGATCACGCCGCCGCTGTTCGTCGTCTGCGCCGGCGATGCATTGCCCACCAGCGACACGCCGTCGGGCAGGTGGTCGGTCACGCTGAACGCACCTGAGGGCACGTCGCCCTCGTTCTTCACCACGATCGTGTAGACCACGGTGTCGTTGGTCAGCACGTTCGTGGTGTCGACCGTCTTGGCCAGCGCCAAGTCGTACCTGATGCTGTGGTAGCTGGACGGATCGCTGTCGGTCACCGGTCCCCCGGCGAGGGGCGTGCCCTCGTCAAGGGTTGGGTCACCCGTCACCGTCGCGTTGTTCGAGTAGTCGGTGCGCTGCGCGGTGCCCGTTGCGGTGCACCGCATGATCGCCCCGCGGTTGAGCGCCATCGGCGCCGTCGCCGAACTGGGCACGCCGCTCGGGTTGTGACCGTCGTCGACGATCGTGCAGTTGGTGATCGTCGGATCGTCGGCGGGGTTGGCGGGCGTTCCGTTGTCGTCGGTGACGACCACGTTCTGCAGTCGGGCATTGCCGGAGTTGGTCACGGTGTAGATCCACGTGACGGGTCGGCCCTGCAGGATCGAGACGCCGTCGCCGGCCTGGCCGTCGGGCCACGCCGAGTCCTTCGTCACCTTGTCGATCTGCACACCGGGTTCCGAGGTCCAGATGCCCATGTCCCAGCTCGGGTCGATCTCGTTGCCGGCGAGCGCGACCGAGGTCGTCTCGTAGTAGCCGCCGATCGCATCCGTGCCCACGGGTGGCATGTACGGCCCCTTCGGGCCACTGCCGATCGCGTCCGAGTCGGTCGCGTCGTTCGGGTCGGTCTGATTGCTGTCGTTCACCGCACCCGTGGTGTCGGGCGGCGACACGTCCCAGCCGTCGGGCGCGTAGAAGCGCACCCGGTAAGTACCGTCCGGCAGGCCGTCGGTCCCGGCGGCGTTCGTTGGGAACAGGTAGCTGCCGTTGTCATCGGTGTACGTGTAGCCGTAGCGGTCCCAGTGGCCCAGGACGCTGTCGAACTTGTAGAGCTCGACGTAGACGTTGGGCACCCCGGTCTCACCCGGGTCCTGCACGCCGTCGTAGTTCTTGTCGTACCACACGCGGTCGCCCAGTGCGTTGGGCGTGGGCGGGCGCGTGACGCGCACCTCGACGCGCGGCGGCTCCGCCGTCAGGCGACCCGGGTCGGGGATGCCGTTGGGCAGCACCGCGTCGACGCCATAGGCGAAGCTGTTCACCGCGCTGGGACAGTGCGTGCTGTCGGTGATCGGCGTGGTCGGGGTGCACCCGACGAGGTACTCGTACGGGAAGCTCGGGTCGCTGCCGCCCTGGTCGTAGCTGGGGTCGTACACCGGCGCGCGCATCTCCCACTGGAAGCTGAACGCGGTCCCCTTGGCGATCTGCTTGCTGGTCGGGTCCGTCGGATCGGTGCCCACGTGGGTCAACCGGATCGAGTGGTAGGTGGGCAGGCGCAACACGCTGTCGTCGGTGGTCCAGTTGGGCGCGTCACAGCCCGACGATGGGCCGCCCACCTCGGGGCGGCACGGGTTCTCGCTGGTCGAGTACTCGGCCATCCACCCGGCCGGCGCCGTCACGGGCGTGACGAGGTACGGCCGGTACTCGGTGAGGCGCTGCTGGTCGGTGCGGATCACGCCCGTGTCGCCCAGGTGCGGGAACACGTCGACGAACTGCACGTTGGTGGCGGCGACGTTGCCCTCGTTGCGCAGGTTGAGCTGCCAGGTCATGGTGCCGCCCGGCTGCGTCTGACCCATTGTGCTGAACGACGAGTCGCGGTCGCCCTTGACCAGCTTGTGCGAGTTCAGCGTGGCGATCGCGGGCACCGTCACGTTCGACGAGGCGCTGCACGAGCCGTACTGGCAGTGACCGAACGCGGTGCCGTTGGTCTGCAGGACCGTTGCCGTGTTCGTGTACGTGCCCGCGTCGATGATGGCGCCCAGGTTGCTGGAGTCGAAACCGTTGGCGACGACGTCGTAGTGCGCGTCTGGGGTGGCCACGCCGGGTGCCAGCGTGCCCGCGAAGTGCAACTCGATCGCCGTGCCGGTGCACGACGGGTTGGACGTGCTCCACGACGCGAGCGTCCACCCGCTGCCCGCGAACGAGCCGGGCTGGAACGCGAGCTTGGCGGGGATGCAGTCACGGATGATCGGGTCGACCAGGTCTGCGGTGGCGTCACCGCTGTTGCCGGCGACCACGTGATACGTCAGGGTGTCGCCCGGGTACGCGGTCGCGCTGCTCACCGACTTGGCGATGCCCGGATCGGGCTGCGGGGTCTCCAGCAGGAAGTCCGCGCACGGCGTGTTGCCCGGGAAGTCGACCCCACCGCGTGTGGCGCTGACGGTCGCGCAGTTGGTGTACGGCTGCGGGCGCTCGGTCCCGTTGACCGTGCCGTGCAGCGCCACGTTGCCGGTGGTGAAGCCCAACGGGATCGGCCCCGTCCACACCCAGCGCACGAAGCGGTACGAACCGAGCCCGCTCGCCACGGTGGTGTTCGTCGTCCCGTCCAGCGCGACCAGGCCGGGGATGTCGGTCCAGGTGCTGCCGTTCGTGGAGCCCTGCACCGTGCCCAGCACGCCCGCGTCCCAGGTGCCGCTGTCGATGCTGCCCAACGTGAACGGCGCCGGCAGCGGCCCGTCGGCGAGGGTCATGTCGTCCAGGGGCAGGTCGCTGTCGTTGGCCTCGGATAGGTGGTACGTGACCTGGTCGCCGTCCTGGACGTAGTAGTTGCCGCCGGTGTTCTTGCCGGCGCTGAAGCTGACCTGCGGGCCGAGCAGCGAGGTGATGACCTGCGCCGTGCCCAGGTCGCCCGTGCCGCCGTGGCCGTCACTGCCGGTACCGCCGGCGGTGTCGGTCTTGTCGGCGCCGCCGACGTTGGTCTCGGCGGGCCCGGCCGGAGCCGGCGGAACGGTCGGGTAGGCCACTGTCACGTTGACCGAGAAGCAACCGTTGCCGTCCAGCGCCGGCCGTGTCGCCTCGTCGAAGTTCCACGTGATGCGGTCGTTGGTACCGTCGGCGACGGGGTCACCGGCGTACACGCCGCCGTTGGAGGCGGCCACGAACTGCGCGCCCGCCGGCAGGTCGTCGGTGAGCTGGAAGTGCGGCCACAGCGCCGACGTCGACACCGTGGGGCACGCCGTCAGCGTGTAGCCGACGTTGCGGTTCGTGCGCGCGGTCGACGGTCCGCTCTTGCTGATCGACCACGACGGCGGGGTCCCGTGGATGGTGGTCGTGGCCGTGGTGGACGGATCGGTGGCCGCCCCGAGCGTGATGGTGGCCGTGTTGCTGAGCGTCTGCGAGTTGGCGGGGATCACACCCATCGGCAACTTGACGGCAATGGTGATGACACCAGAGGCGCCGGCGACGAAGTCGGCGTCGGCGGTGGCGACCACGATGTGCCCGCCCGTCGGGAACGTCGGCGAGACGGGCTCGGACGGATCCGCGACGAGGTGCACCGACGAGCCGTCCCAGTGGCCACCGGGTCCGCTCTGCGAAGGGAAGGTGGCGCCGACGAACTGCGGCTCGACGCTGTTGCCGTAGACGTCGGTGAAGTTCGGGAGCGGATCGGCGAATGTGGCTCCCGCACAGTTGTCGCCCTGCGCACTGCCCGAGCAGCTGTAGGCGATGGAGTAGAGCAACGTGTCGCCGGGCCCCGCGTCGGAGTGATCGACCACCTTGTTGCTCAGGTCCGCTGATGCCGCGGCGTGGACCACGCTGAGGGCCACCGGCGCGAGCACGGTGACGCTGGAGGTGAGCAGGATGGCAGCCAGACCGCCGATGATGCCCCGACTTCGAGGCGACCTCGTCGGAGCCGATGAGTTGATGTCCTTCACTTTTCCGCCTTTACGTGGACGACGGCTATGACCGACGAGACGGGATCCGCATGATGACGCGGTTCCGGTCGGCTGACCGTCCACGGGGTGATGTATCGGCACACCCGTCAACGAAGTGAAGGGGGAGTAAAGATTTCCGCAGGGATCGCTGCGCCAACATCGACGCTGGGCGGTGCAGGGTCACGGACGGTGTCCGGTCGACGGTCTACCTGAGGATCACGGCGGCGCGACGAGAAACCATGACGACCTGGCGGCGATACACCGGGTGGTGGTCGGTCGAGGCCTAGTGCTTTCGCAATCTCACGCTGACGCTGGGCAAAGCTCGATCGGCGTGTCGAGGAGTTCATCGGGCCGACAATCCGAACCCGAAGGTCGCAGGCTACTCCCGCCACCAAGTAGCAGCAGATCAGAGGCACTTTCCGCTCGACGGGAAGGGCCTCTCTGCATGCCGCTTGTCAACGGCTTGTCAACACGGGCGATGGCGTAGGTGGCGGTCGGCGTCCGGCGGTTGTCGTCGGTGCACAGCCGCAGCGATTGGCGGAAGTCCCAGGTGGGGGCATCGTTGAGGTCGATCGGACGTCGCAACGGCCACCGCCGCGTGCCGATGAGAGCTCCGAACCCGGACGGCTCCCCTCGCCTGAAGGTCGCGAACCCGATGGTCAACTTGGACGTTGTGGGTTCCGCGTGAGCCTGAACGTTCTCGGTTGTCAATCGCATCGGCGGAGGAGATCGGATGGCGCGGCTGGCTAGTCCAATGACCGTCCAGGACGCTCCGACCATGCCATTCACACAGGATTCCTGGCAGGCCACAGCGTGATTGCCCCCTTGGGATCGGCCTCTGTCGCCACGCCGTCTAGGGCGTTCCAGTCATGAGGAGCATTCGGGACGGCTGCGGCGCGCGTCGCGTAGGTGATGGCCGCTATGCCGGGTGAGCGGAGTTCAAGTCCGGATTGAAGCCGGATTGAAGCCGGATTGAAGCCGGAGGGTCGCATGGTGGCGGCATCTGCGACCGAATCGGAGTACCCATGCGTTGGAGAGTTGTCATCCCATGTCTCGGCATTGCGTTTGCGTTGGTGGCGGCGAGTTGCAGCTCGGATAGCAGCACGGCCGCTTCGACGCCCGGATCGACCATCGAGCGTCCGGCGACCACGGCGCCTGGCACGGACCCGCCTGCCAGCGCGGCACCGACCACGACTGTGCCTGCCGCTGAGGCGACCGCTGCGACCTGTCCGGACGGCGCACCGAAGACACTCACCTGTCTGACAGTTGCGGTGCCTGTTGACCCGACGAAGAGCAGCGGCCAAACTATTGCGCTGGCCGTAACCGTTCGGCGTGCGGACGCATCCAATTGGAACGCACCTGTCCTGTCGATCCTCGGCACGACACCGTCCTACCCATGGACTGACCCGAAGGCCGCGGACGTCTTCCCGGGCCACGACATGATCTGGGTCGATCAGCGCGGTGCCGGTCGCAGTGACGGCGTCACCACCTGTCCGGAGCTCACCACCTACTCGGCCGAGATCAGCACCATGAATCTCGGCACGGCGGCCGCAGCAGCGTTGAAGGGGTGTTTCGTGAAGGCGGAGCAGAGCGTGGTGCCGTTCGCGTCGATCTTCGATCACCGGATCGTGGCGGCTGACACCGAGGTTGTACGTCGGGCGCTCGGAATCTCGACGTGGGCATTGTACGCCGGCAGCGCTGGGGCCGACATCGCCCTGCAGATCATCGACCAGGATCCGACGTCGGTGACGGCGCTCGTCTCGAGAACGCCCGTCGCAGTCGGTGCCGGCGGTGGCACCAACGACCTCGCGGCGGCGTTCGGCCGCTTCGCTGCTGACTGCGCGGCGGCCCCCAAGTGTTCGGCGGCCGGCGACCTTCAGCAGGAGCTTGCGAAGACCTTCGCCCGGCTCGCCACTCCCGTGACGACGAAGGTGATCGAGCCGGGCACGGGAATCCCGCTGGTTCTCGACCAGACGACGCTGCTCGACAGCATGAAGTCGATCGGGAGCATCAGCCTCTCGACGCTGGTTGCGTCGCTGCTGCCCGGAGGCGTGGACGGATCGAGCGACGAGGCCGTTGCCAAGGCGTTCGCTGCCAACGTGATCGACACGTCAGGGTGGGCGCTCGTGTCGCATTGCCAGAACGTGGACTACACGTACCCGGGCCTGACGACGACGGCAAACGATCAGGCGGGGATCTTCGCCGGGTACTCGACGAAGCGCTTCTGTGATGCGGTCGGCCCGTTGCCCCAGTTCTCGCTGCGGGCGCAGCCGACGAGCACGGTGCCTGTTCTTGCGGTGTTGCCTTCGTACGATCCGCGCAGCAGTGTCGCCACGACCAAGCAGATCTTCGCCGGCTTCGCGAACACGACCATCGTCGAAGTTCCCCGAATCGTGGACCCGCTGCAGCAGTTGACCGACTGCTTCTACGCCACGGCAAACGCCTTCCTCGCTGCGCCGAGCGCCAAGCTGGATTCCAGTTGCCTCACCTCGCCGGCCGTCGCCACGCTCGGATGAGGACGCCGGCCGTTCAGGTGACCGAGCCCGGCAGGAGTCCGCTCACGCTGCTGATTACCGAGGAACTCGACATCGGGCGCGACTGCAACGGTCTGATCCTGCTCGACGCCTCGATCTCGCGTCGCCACCTCTCAGATCAGCCCGGGTGGCGTATCGGTGCTCGTCGCAGATCTGAGGCAGCCTGAACGGTTCGACGGTGGATGGCCGACCAATCGTCCAGCCGCACCGCCTGGCGGCCGGCGAGGTCGTCCGATTCGGAGGCTGCACGCTCACGCTTGCAACCACGAGCGCGGACACGGCCCCTCACTCGGCGAGCGGTGGGGCGATGCTCGCCGGTCCTCTTCATGGGGACGCGCGGACGACGTCGATCGACCTGGTCGCTGCGGCAGTGCTCGACCTGGGCACCGCGGGCGTCAAGGGGAGCGATGCGGGCACGGTCACCGTCGTCTTCTCCGAGATCATGGAGTCGACAGCGCGTGTGAGCGAGGTGGGTGATCTGCGCTGGCACCAGATGCTCGCGGTTCACAACCAGATCATGAGCCGGATGCTCGCCCGCCAACGTGGCAGCGAGACTCACTTGCTGTGTGATGGCTTTATGACCAGCTTTGGCAGCGCGAGGGTGGCGTTGGCGTTCGTGATCGACGTGCAGCGTGCCCTCGCGGCGTATGAGGCGGCCAACCCTCTGGCCGGTCTCAGCGTTCGTGCCGGCGTGCACACTGGCGAAGTCGTGCTCGGAAACGACGATGTGTTCGGCCGCCATGTGGTGATGGCGGCGTGTGTCGCGGACCAGGCGCGCGGGGGAGAGATCCTCGTGTCGTCCGTGGTGCGAGAGATCGTCGAGCCTCGCGGTGACGTCGTGTTTGGTGAGTCGCGAACGGCCATGCTCAAAGGGCTGGCGGGCGAACACCTGCTCCACCGGGTCGTCTGGTGAAGCTGCTCGCCGGCGAGGCCGCTGATTCGGAATACTGTGCTCCGATGGAGTTCCGGGTCCTCGGCCCGCTCGAGGTCGTCGGCGAACTCGGCCCGGTCGCTCTCGGCGGCCCTCAACAACGCCGTGTGCTGGCTGC
>PMCN01000009.1:3783-12211 GCA_003154135.1 Acidimicrobiaceae bacterium | reverse complement strand
GCCGGGTTGCCGACGACGAGGATCTTCACGTCCTTCTTCGCACTCTCGCCGAGGGCCTTGCCCTGCGGCTTGAAGATGCCGCCGTTGGCGCTCAGGAGGTCGGCGCGCTCCATGCCGGCCTTGCGCGGCATCGCGCCCACCAGCAGGGCGACGTCGACATCGCCGAACGCGACGTTCGCATCGTCGGTGCACACCACGCCGGCGAGCAAGGGGAAGGCGCAGTCGTCGAGCTCCATCTTCACGCCGTTGAGCGCGCCGAGGGCCGGCGTGATCTCGAGCAGNNCGGAACAGGAGGCTGTAGCCGATCTGGCCGGCTGCACCGGTGACGGCGACACGAACAGGAGTGGTCATGGCCCGAGCGTACGCCCGCGAGCACGGCGAAACGAAAGCGGCTCGGCCGGTCAGGGGATGACGGGCAGGCCCACCGCGTGCAGGATGAGGTTGGCGTAGTACTTCGGCGCGTCCTTGCTGCACGTGAGGTGGATGCCGTCGGGGCACAGCTTGGCGCCCGTCGCTGCAGCGTCCCAGTCGAGCACCGTCACGTGTCGGTCGGGATACGTGGTGGGAAGCGCCTTGATGCGTGCGTTGTTGTCGGGCACCCACGACACCGGTGCGTGCACCGTCATGAACACCACCGCCGACACCGTGCTCGGGATGGCCGCCATGATCGCGGCGAACCCGGCATCGTTGACCGGCGAGTTGGTGCCCACCTGCACCACCAGCGTGGTGCCGATGCCGATGTGCCCGGCCGCGACCTCCTGGAGGATGGCGTTCTTCACACCCTCGGGGCCCCGGTTCTCCTTCGCGTTCACACGGAAGGCGGCCGACTGCAGGTCGCTGGCGGCACCCACCATCACCGACTCGCCCACCGCCACGTCCTTGTCGGGCACGACGGTGGTGCTGGTGGTGGGCAGCGCCGTCGAGCCGGTGGTGGGCACGGTGGTGGCGGGCTGGGAGTCGGGCACGGTGCCATCGGTCGGGTTGTTGGCCAGCGAGCACTCGACGGCCCCGAGGCACTGGGCATCGGCCACGGCGAGGCTCGCCGCCGACAGCCCGAGCAGGGCGATCACCGACAGCGTGGCCACCTTCGTGCGTGGGTTGCCCCACAGCGACGCGACCATGGCGCGCATCTGACCCGTGCGGATGGGAGTCTCGACGAAGCGGTAGCTGAGCTCGGTGATCGGCAGGGCGATGGCCCATGCCAGGAGCATCTTCGGCAGTGTGAGCTGGATCTGTGCCTGCTTGCGGATGATCTGGTAGATCGGCCAGTGGTACAGGTACAGGCCGTAGCTGCGCGTGCCGATCCAGCGGAACAACGGGTTGCCCAGGACACCTCCCGCGGCCGCCATCTGGTGCGTCACCGCGGCCACCAGGAACAGGGTGACGATGCCCGTGGCGAAGAAGCCGCCGCGGAACAGCCAGGGGTTGTACGCACCCTCCTCGAACAGGTACATCTTCCAGAAGAACAGCAGCAGCACCACCAAGCTCACCGCCGCCATCACGTCGAGGCGGCGATGCTTGAAACGCATGGGTCCGCGCAGGATGGCCATCGGCCGCCACAGCACCGCGAAGCCTGCGCCCAGCATGAGCCCGCCGGCCCGGGTGATGGAGCTGAGGTACAGCGTGTCGTTGATGCTGACGCAACGACCGAAGATGTGCCAGTAACCGTTGCTGTTCTCGGCGCTGCACGCGGCCGGCACGAACCCGCCGGCGAAGACGACACCCATGAACACCGTGAGGCCCAGGCTGGTCGCGATGAGCTTCACCCCGAGCGACGGCCGAGGGTCGCGACGGCGCATGAACAGCAGCATCAGCAGCGGCCACACGAAGTAGAACTGCTCCTCCACCGCCAGCGACCACAGGTGACGCAGCGGCACGAACGCCTCCGAGGCGGCGTACCCCTGGCCGACGAGGATCTGGTACCAGTTGCTGATGTAGAAGATGCCGCCCACGAAGTCGCCACGGGTGCGCTCGCGCGCCGCCGGGTAGAACGCGACGGTGTACACCGCCACTCCGGCCATCATCACGTAGAGGGCGGGCAGGAGCCGCCGGAAGCGTCGCTTCCAGAACCCACGCAGGTTCACCGTGCCGGTGCGCTCGTGCTCGCCGATGAGCAGCAGCGTGATGAGGTAGCCGGAGATGATGAAGAACACCTCGACACCCAGGAAGCCTCCGGGCAGCCACGAGTGGTGCGCGTGGTAGATCATCACGGCCACCACCGCGATGGCGCGCAGGCCGTCGAGCCCCGGCAGGTAGGGCATCCGACTGAGGCCGCCGGACGGTGTGGGTGAGGGTCGAGCGGCCATCGGCCCACCAGTATGGACGAAGAGAGGGTCGCCCCCGCTGGACAGCGGCCTACTTCTTCAGATCCGGGCGGCCGATCGCGTCGAAGATGAGGTTGGCGTAGTACTGCTTGGCGTGCACCGTCGACAGGTGGATGCCACCGTCGCTCGCACTCAGCTCACCGGAGATCTGCTGGGCAGCGGTCTCCCAGTCGAGCACCTTCACGTTCGGGTACTTCGTCGGCAGCGCGCGGATGCGCGTGTTGTTGTCGGCGATCCAGCCCTTCGGCGCCTTCACCGTGAGGAACACCACCAGCGGGGTCTGNNTCGGGTGGCAGCGACGCCATGATGGCGGCGAACGTCGCGTCGCTGACCGGGCCGTTCGTGCCGGTCTGGATGACCACGATGCGGCCCAGTTGGCCGGACGCGCGCAGCAGCCCGGCCACCTCGGCCACGTTCTTGCCCTGTCGGCTCACGGCCGCGTTGACCGAGAAGCCACCGGCCTGCAGTTGCGGCGCGGCGCCGAGCATGACCGATTCACCGATGGCGACCACAGGCCGGAGGGCGATGGGGTCGACGGTGGTGGGCGGCACCGTGGTGGGCAGCGTGGTCTGGCCTTCGAGGGTGGTGCCGGGTGCCGCGGTGGTGGGCGCCGTGGTGGTGGTCGTGGTGGTCGTGGTGCTGCTGGAGATGGCCTGGGCACCCGTTGCGCTGTCGCACTCCACTTCGCCCACGCACAGCACCTTGGCGGTGGCGATGCTGACAGTGGCGAAGCCGGTGAGCACGGCCACCGCGGACGCCACCACCACGGCTCGCCGACGGCGATGCGCCGCCTCGACCGAGCGTGGCCGGCGCTCGCCGTGCAACCATGCGCTCATCTGGCCCTTGCGCACGGGCAGTTCGATGAGGCGGTAGCTGAGCTCGGTGACCGGCACCGTGATGAGCATCGCGATGCAGAACTGGCTGACGGTGAGCTGCTGGCCGGGTTGGCGCAGGATCTGGAAGATCGGCCAGTGGTAGAGGTACAGCCCGTAGCTGCGCGTGCCCACCCAGTTGAGCGGGCGGATGCCCAGCAGTCGGCCCACCCACGACCGGCGATGGGTCGCGGCGGCGATGGTGGCGAGCGTGCACAGACCGACGAGGAAGAACCCGCCGCGGAACAGCCACGGGTCGTACGCGTTGTTGACCGAGTCGAGCAGGAAGCGCTCGTTCATCATCCAGGCCAGACCGGCCAGGCCGACGACGGCGACCAGATCGATCAGCCTCCCGCGCCGGCGCATCGGGCCGCGCATGATGGCGACGGGCCGCCACACCATGGCGAACGCGGCACCCAGCATCAGCCCACCTGCGCGGGTGAACGTGCTCAGGTACAACGCCTCGTTGACGTTCACGCAGCGGCCGAGCACCGACAGGTAGCCATGACTCTCGCCGGCGGTGCACGAGGCGCCGATGTACACGCTGCCGCTGACGAACAGCGCCGCGGTGACGGTGGCGATGAACACGCTGACGCCCAGCAGCCAGAGCGCGACCCGGGGAAGACGGTCGCTGCGACGACGCAGGATGACCACCATCACGAGCGGCCACACGAGGTAGAACTGCTCCTCGACGGCGAGCGACCAGAGGTGCCGCAACGGCGCGAACGCGGCGGCCGCGGTGTAGCTCTGACCGGAGAAGATCTGGAACCAGTTGCTCACGTAGACCATGCCCGCAGAGAAGTCGCCGCGGGCCTGCCCCATCGGACGGCGGTCGAAGAGCGCCATGTACACGCCCAGGCCGATGAGCATCGCGAACAGCGCGGGGAGCAGACGCCGTGCTCGACGCAGCCAGAACTGACGCAGGCTCACTCGACCGGTGCGCTCCATCTCGCCGAGCAGGAGCAGCGTGATGAGGTATCCGGAGATGACGAAGAACACCTCCACCCCGAGGAAGCCGCCCGACAACCACGTGTGGTTGGCGTGGTACACCATCACGCCGATGACGGCGATCGCGCGCATGCCGTCGAGCCCCGGCAGGTACGGGACACGGCTGATCTGTTGGCGCAGAGCGGGATGCGTGAGCGGCTCAGCGGCGGGGGCGGTGGGCGCGGACATGCCGCTTCAGTATCGCCCACCGCCGCGCCGGGGCACCGTCATCCATGCGTCGTCGGAGTTGCCGTGTCCTCAGAGAGGCCGGGTCCTCAGAGCTGAAGCGCCTTCACCTCGAGGAACTCCTCGAGACCGAACTTGCCCGCCTCGCGGCCGAGGCCGCTCTGCTTGTAGCCGCCGAAGGGAGCAGCCGGGTTGAACGCGCCACCGTTCACTTCCACCTGGCCGGCGCGGATGCGACGCGCGACTCGCTTGGCACGCTCGGGGTCGCCGCTCCACACACCGCCGGCGAGGCCGTAGATGGTGTCGTTGGCGATCTCGATCGCCTCCTCCTCCGAGTCGTACGGCATGATCGACAGCACCGGCCCGAAGATCTCCTCGCGGGCGATGGTCATGTCGCGGGTGACGTTGCTGAACACCGTCGGCTGCACGTAGTAGCCGGTCTCGAGCCCCTCGGGGGCGGCGGAACCACCGGTGACGAGCGTGGCGCCTTCCTCGACGCCCTTGTCGATGAAGCCGCGCACGCGGTCGCGCTGGGCGGCCGACACCAGCGGGCCGACGAACTTGCCGGCCTCGAACGGGTTGCCCGGCGAGAACGCCGCGGCAGCGGTGCCGGCAGCGATGGCCTCGGCCTCGGCGAGCCGCTCGCGCGGCACCAGCATGCGGGTGAGCGCGGTGCAGGTCTGGCCCGAGTTGAGGAAGCACTTGCCCACGCCGTCGGAGACGGCCTTGGTGAAGTCGGCGTCGTCGAGGATGACGTTGGCGCTCTTGCCACCGAGCTCGAGCGCCACCTTCTTCACCGTCTGGCTGGCCACCTCGGCCACGCGCTTGCCCGCGCGGGTGCTGCCGGTGAAGCTCACCATGTCGACGTCGGCGTGCGCGGCGATGGCCTCGCCCACCACCGGGCCGACCCCGGTGACGAGGTTGAACACGCCCGCAGGAAGGCCCGCGTCGTGGATGATCTCGGCGAGGATGAACGCGTTGATGGGCGCCACTTCGCTCGGCTTCAGCACCACGGTGTTGCCGGCTGCGAGCGCCGGTGCCACCTTGAGGGCGATCTGGTGCAGCGGGTAGTTCCACGGTGTGATGCAGCCGATGACGCCGATGGCCTCGCGCACGACGAGGCTGTTGCCCACCTGCTCCTCGAACTGGTACGTGCCCAGCAGGTCGGCTGCGGTCTTGAAGTTGCCCTTCGGCAGGCCCACCTGGATCATCGAGCTCAGCCACAGCGGCATGCCGACTTCCTTGGCGATCGTGCTCGCGATCTCGTCGGTGCGGGCCTCGAGGCCGGCATGGATCTTCATGAGGTACGCCGCCCGGTCCTCCTTGGGTAGCGCGCTCCATGCTGGGAACGCCGCCTTCGCGGCGGCCACTGCCGCGTCGACGTCGGCGGTGCTGCCATCAGGAATTGTGGCGATGATCTCCTCGGTCGCCGAATCGGTGACGCTGAGGGTGCCCGTGCCGGTGGAAGGCACCCAGGAGCCGTTGATGTAGAGCTGTTCGTATGCGCGCATGGCGCGAACCATACGTGGTGTCAGGTCGTCGGGCGAAGGCCGAGGTTCGCGACGATCTGGCGAGCCGCCCAGCTGCGGTTCAGCGTGTAGAAGTGCAGCCCCGGCGCGCCGGCATCGAGCAGTGCAGCGCAGATCTCGGTGGCCACGTCGACCCCGATGCGTTCGGCATCGTCGAGATCATCGCCCGACTTCGCGACACGCTCGATCACCCAGGCGGGCACTTCGGCGCCGCTCATGTGTGCCATGCGAGTGACCTGCCCGAGGTTGCTGATGGGCATGATGCCCGGAACGATGGGCTTGTGCACGCCGAGGGAGGTGAGCTCGTCGACCATCTCGACGTAGTGGCGCACGTCGAAGAAGAACTGCGTGATGGCGAAGTCGGCAACGCGCAGCTTCTCGGCGAGGTGACCGCGATCGGCGTGCCGATCGGTGGACCGCGGGTGCAGCTCCGGGTGCGCAGCCACGCCGACCGAGAAGCCCCCGAACTCGATCACGTCGTGCACCAGCTCGATGCTGTAGCGGTAGTCGCTGGGCGCGTGGTCGTCGGCCGCGACGGGGAGGTCGCCGCCGAGGGCGAGGATGTTCTCGACGCCCTCTGCCCGGTAGTTGATGAGGATGTCGCGGATGTCGGCGCGGGTGTGGCCCTGGCACGTGAGGTGCGCCATCGGCGTGATCGACGTCTGCCGCCGCACCCAGCTCACCAGATCGGCCGTACGGGTGCGGGTACTACCCCCTGCCCCGTACGTGACGCTCACGTAGTCGGGCGCCAGTGGTTCGAGCTCGGCGATGGTGCGCCCGAGGCTCAGCCAACCCGCCTCGTTCTTGGGCGGGAAGAACTCGAATGACGCCGTGCGTCCGGCGGCGAGGAGATCTGCGATGCGGGCCACTGCGCACAGTCTCGCCCACCGACGCCTCGATCGCACGCCATTCGACGGTCGTCAGTGCCGGAAGTGGCGCTCGCCGGTGAACACCATGACGATGCCGTGCTCATCGGCCGCTGCGATCACCTCTGCGTCGCGCACGCTGCCACCGGGTTGGATGACCGCGCTGACGCCCGCCGCGACAGCCGTGTCGAGGCCGTCGCGGAACGGGAAGTAGGCGTCGCTCGCGCATGCTCCCGCCTGGGCACGGCCGGCTGCACGCTCCGCCGCGATGCGTACGGAGTCGACCCGGTTCTGCTGGCCGGCACCGATGCCGAAGGCCTGCCGGTCGCGGGCGAGGACGATCGCGTTGCTGCTCACCGCGGCGCACACCTGCCACGCGAAGGCGAGGTCGCGCCATTGCTCGTCGGTCGGTTGGGCGGTGGTGACCACCCTCCACGCCTCGCTGCGGGGCGACACCACGTCGACCTGCTGCACCAGGAGGCCGCCGTCGATGCTGCGCATGTCGAGCGCGGCGCCGGCGGGGGGCGAAGCCTCGAGCACGCGCATGTTGGCGCGGCGGCGGAGGACGTCGAGCGCATCGGGGTCGAAACCGGGCGCCACGACCACTTCGGTGAACACAGGGGCGAGCGCCTCCGCCATGCCGACGGTGACGGTGCGATTGACCGCGACGATGCCGCCGAAGGCACTGACGGGATCGCACGCGTTGGCACGCACGTATGCCTCGTCGATCGTGTCGGCAACGGCCACACCGCACGGGTTGGCGTGCTTCACGATGACGCACGCTGCGTCGTCGAATCGGTGCACGAGCTTCCAGGCGGCCTCAGTGTCGTAGAGGTTGAGGTAGCTGAGCTCCTTGCCGTGGTGCTGCACGGCGGTGTCCCACCAACTGGTGGCGCCGACGATGCGGTATCGCGCGCCTTGCTGGTGAGGGTTCTCGCCGTAGCGCAAGGTCTGCGCCCGCTCGAGCGACAGGTGCATCCCCTGAGGCAGCACCTCGCCGTCGTCGAACCAGTTCGCGATGGCCGAGTCGTAGGCGGCGATGGTGGCGAACGCGTCGCGTGCGAGGCGCCGGCGGGTGGAGGCCGATAGCTGACCCTTCGCCGCCACCTCGTCGAGCACCACGCGGTAGTCGACCGGATCGACGACCACGCCCACGTGTGCGTGGTTCTTCGCTGCGGCGCGCACCATGGCCGGGCCGCCGATGTCGATGAGCTCGATGCTCGGCTTGTCGGCGAACGGGTAGAGGTTCACCACGACGAGATCGATGGCCTCGATGCCGTGCTCGGCCATGTCGGCCTGGTGCGTCGGATTGGTCGGATCGGCGAGCAGGCCACCGTGCACCTTCGGGTGCAGCGTCACGACGCGGTGGTCGAGGATGGCCGGCAGCCCGGTGAGGTCGGCCAGATCGGTGACCGCCACGCCCGCCGCCGCGATGGTTGCCGCCGTGCCGCCGCTGCTGACGATGCGCCACCCGGCCGCGTGCAGACCGGCAGCCAGTTCGACGATGCCGGACTTGTCGTAGACGGAGAGCAATGCGGTGGGCATGAGACGGAATGTAGGTGTATCGCAGTGGTGCGCGGCAGCGTCCTTTACAAGGTGTACGGTTCGGCCGGAGCCTGACTTCGCACTTCAGACCACCATTGGGAGGACCACATGGATCTCAG
>PMCN01000009.1:0-3750 GCA_003154135.1 Acidimicrobiaceae bacterium | reverse complement strand
GCGCTCGCGGCACTGCTGGCGCTCGGCACCGTCAAGCGTGGTGCCCAGCCGTGGAACCTCATCCTGCTCGCAGCGTCGGCACTCGCCACGCTGTTGATGCTCCTGCGCCTCATCCTGGGCGCCGGTTCGGTGAGCGCCGGCATCTACTCGGTCAGCTTCGACCGCGGCGCCGGCATGTACCTGTCGTTCGTGGCAACTGCCGCCGGCCTCGCCGGTGCGTTCATGGCCTTCAAGGAGTCGGGTGGCGACATCAACGACCTGAAGGACATCAACAAGCTGAAGAGCCAGTTCGGTGGCGGAGCCGCTGCTGCGCCCAGCGCGATGGGCTCGCCGCCCCCGCCGCCCCCGCCCGGCGGGATGACACCTCCCCCGCCGCCCCCGCCCCCGCCGCCCGCCGGCTGAGCAACCCACCCGTTCGACTGCAGAACCCCGCCCGCCGTGGCGGGGTTCTGTCGCGCTCCGCCCGGTGCGAGTGGGTGGCCGCCACCCGAGTGGGTGAGCGCCACCCGAGTGGGTGAGCGCCACCCGAGTGGCCACTCGCACCCCGGGACGCGAGTGAGCACTCGGGTGGAAATGGCGGGGAGGGGACGTGGGCGCGCCGGTACAGTCGGGGCGCCATGCCCGAGCCGCTGATCGTCGCCCACCAACTCGTCAAGCGCTTCGGTGATTTCACTGCCGTGGCCGGCATCGACGTCGAGGTGCAGCAGGGCGAGGCGTTCGGCTTCCTCGGCCCCAACGGCGCCGGCAAGAGCAGCACGATGCGCATGATCGGCTGCGTCTCGCCCGTCACCGAGGGCACGCTGCGCCTCTTCGGGCTCGACCCGGCCACGCACGGTCCGCAGATCCGCGCCCGGCTCGGCGTGGTGCCCCAGCTCGACACGCTCGACAACGAGATCACGGTGAAGGAGAACCTGTGGCTGTACGGCCGCTACTTCGACCTTCCCCGCGCTGAGGCCAAGCGGCGCGCCACCGAGCTGCTCGAGTTCGCGCAGCTCACCGAGCGCGCCGACAGCGTGGTCGACACCCTCAGCGGCGGCATGAAGCGACGGCTCAGCATCGCTCGCTCGCTCATCAACCGACCCGACCTGTTGCTGCTCGACGAACCNNTACATGGACGAGGCCGAGCAGCTCTGCGATCGCCTCGTGGTGATGGATCAGGGCCGCATCGTGGCCGAGGGTTCGCCGCGTTCACTCATCGAGCAGTACGCCACGCGGGAGGTGCTCGAGCTGCGCTTCCCGGCGGGCACCAACGAGGCCCAGTCGGTGCACGTCGCAGGCATCGGCACACGGCAGGAGGTGCTGCCCGACCGCATCCTGGTGTACGCGGACGACGGCGAGTCCGCGCTTGTGGAAGCTCACTCGCGCGGGCTGCAGCCCGAGAGCGCACTGGTGCGTCGCGCCGGTCTCGAGGACGTGTTCTTGTTGCTCACCGGGCGGAGCCTGGTCGACTGACATGGCGCAGATGGCCACCCCCGGCGCACTGCGCGTGGCGAGCTGGCACCTCGCCATCTACCGCCGACTGTGGAAGACGAACCTGCTGTCCACGTTCGTGCAGCCGATGCTGTACCTGCTCGGCCTGGGCGTGGGGGTCGGCTCGCTGGTCGACCGCAACACCGGTGCCACCAGCTCGCTCGGCGGGGTGAGCTACGTCGCCTTCGTCGCGCCCGGACTGCTCATCACGTCGGCGATGTCGCTCGGAGCCGGCGAGAGCATGTGGCCGGTGATGGGTGGTCTGAAGTGGCACCGGTCGTACCACGGCATCGCGGCCACCCCCCTCTCGGCACGCGACATCGTGCTCGGACACGCCACGTGGATGGCAGCGCGCTGCGGTCTCGCGGCGGCGGCGGTGGCCTCGGTGCTCGCCTGCTTCCACCACACGCGTTCGTGGGGGCTGGTGCCCACCGTCGTGGTGGCGATGGCCGTGGGCGTGTCGTTCGCCATGCCCATCATGGCGTACTCCGTGAACTCCGAGTACGACGGCGCGTTCGCCGGCATCCAACGCTTCGTCGTCATCCCGCTGTTCCTCTTCGGCGGCGCGTTCTACCCCATCACCAAACTGCCCACCCTGGTGCAGTGGATGGCGAAGGCTGCGCCGCTGTGGCACGGCGTGGTGGTGGCCCGCGGCTTCACCACCGGTCACGTCGACTGGCGGGGTGTGGCAGGTCACATGGCCTACGTGCTGGCATGGGGCGTGGCGGGCGTGTTCGTCGCCACTCGCCGGCTGCGCAGGAAGTTGTACCCGTGAACACGCTCCTGCTCCGCGTGGTGCCGCCCGGCTTCGTCGTTCGGCGGCCGCACCGCATGATCGAACGTCACTTCGTCGCCTACCGGCGCCAGTGGCTCATCATCGTCAGCGGGTTCTTCGAGCCGCTCTTCTACCTCCTCAGCATGCGCGCCGGCCTCGGCAGCCTGGTGGGCAGTGTGTCCGTCGGCGGCCGTCAGGTTCCCTACGACGCGTTCGTGGCGCCGGCACTCATGGCGTCGTCGGCGATGAACGGGGCGATCTTCGACTCCACCGGCAACGTGCTGCACCGGTTGCGCTACGACCGCATCTACGACGCCGCGCTCGCAACCCCGATGGGACCCGCCGACGTGGCGGCCGGCGAGATCGGCTGGGCGCTGATGCGCGGCCAGCTGTACGCGATCTTCTTCCTCGGTGTGATGGCCGCGCTGGGCCTCACGCACTCGTGGTGGTGCCTCCTGGCGTTGCCGGCGTGCATGCTCATCGGCCTCACGTTCGCCAGCATCGGCTTCGCGTGCACGACGTTCATGCGCGGCTGGAGCGACATGGACATCGTCACCACGGCGATGATGCCGCTCTTCTTGTTCTCGGCCACGTTCTTCCCCACGTCGGCCTACGGCAGGTGGGAATGGATCGTGCAGCTCTCACCGCTGTACCACGGCGTGGCGCTCGTGCGCGGGGCCAACGCCGGCGTGTGGACCACGGGCATGCTGGGCCACATCGCGGTGCTCAGCGTGCTCTCGGCCGCCGCCGTCACGCTGGCGGCGCGTCGGCTCGACACGCTGCTGCGCAAGTGAACAGGTGCACACCGTGACCGTCGAGTGCCACGTACAGGCCGTGCTCCACCAGCTCGCCGCCCTCGCGTTCGTAGCGGTCGCCGGCGAGGAGGTCGTCGAACACCACGGTCGCGCCGGCCAGGTCGGGCCACGGCAGTCGCACCACGCCGTCGGCGCGTGACTCCGACAGGTTCACCACCACCAGCCAGCGCTCGGTGAGGTCGGGCCAGGTGGAGGTCCATGCGACGAGGTGGTCGGCGCTGCGGTTGTCGGGCCAACCCCCCACGTCGGCCAGGCGCCATTCGCCGTCGCGCACGCCACCTGCCGCCGCGCGCAGCAACCGGCCGACGAAGGCGCGCAGCTCGAGATCGGCGGGTTCCTCGGGACGGCGGCCGAGCGTGACAGGCACCCGTACCCGACGGCCGTCGGCCTCGCCCTCGTGCAGCAGTGCCACACCGGGCGTGGTGCACACGGTGACCAGCGCGGCTCGGTGCTGCGCCGGCGACATCACCGCCGCAGCACGCGGCTCGTCGTGGTTCTCGGCGAAGCGCACCGTGTGACGCTGCTCGTCGAGTGGCGCCGACAGGTGCGCACGCACATCGGCGGCCGGTGCGCCGTGCACCAGCCGGTCGTAGAGACGTTTGTCGTAGCACGCGTCGAAGCCCTGCTCCACGAGCATCGGCCCGAGGTCCCAGTACGCCTCCGCCCAGAACACGAAGTCGGGCCGCACTG
>PMCN01000045.1:3372-6905 GCA_003154135.1 Acidimicrobiaceae bacterium | reverse complement strand
GCTAACCAACTGCGCTACGGGGCCTCGTGATGAGGCCGTACAACTGGGACAACCGAGCCGTGAGCCTAGCCGATCCGTACCCCCAACGGGATTCGAACCCGTGCTGCCGCCGTGAAAGGGCGGTGTCCTGGGCCACTAGACGATGAGGGCCGAGCGTTGGAGCAGATCGCCAAGAGTACGGGACTGCCAGGCGGTTCTCCAAAGCGGCCAGGAGCGGCCGGATCCCAGGGGAGGCAGGATGGCGTACATGGACCACAAGCCCTCGTCCGAGGTGTCCGCGGACGATTTCGAAGCGCTCGTCGGCGAAGCCCTCGACACCATCCCGCCGGCGCTGGCGCGGGCCATGCGCAACGTCGTGGTGATGGTCGAAGCAGAGGCTCCAGGCGGCGAGGTCGGGCTCCTCGGGTTGTACGAAGGGATCCCGCTCACCCAGCGTGACAGCTGGTACGCGGGCGTCCTCCCGGACCGGATCACCATCTTCCGCGGACCCATCCTGCGCCGCTGCTCGACCCGGGCGGAGGTAGTCGAGGAGGTGCGCATCACCGTCGTCCATGAGGTGGCCCACCACTTCGGCATCGACGACGACGCGCTCGACGACCTCGGCTACGCCTAACCCCCTCCCCCCAACCATGTTGATCTTGAGCAACACGGGGTCGACACGCCGGAACGGACCCTGTCTTGCTCAAGATCAACATGGGCGAGGTCAACACGGGTCGGGGTTCGGCATGGGCGGGGGAAGGGGCGACGTGGTTAGGGACGTGGTTAGGGGAGGGCGGCATGGCCGGCGGCGAGCATGGTGCTGAGGAGTTCGAGCGGGGCGGGCATCGTCACGAGGGAGCCCTGGATCAGGTCGCAGCCCAAGGCTCGCAGCAACGTGAGCTGCGCGACCGTCTCGACCCCCTCGGCGACCGAGATCCGGCCGGTGGCTCGGCACGCGTCGAGCACGGCCTTCACGATGGACGCGTCCGCAGCGTCGTCGCAGATCGTCCGGATGAACGAGCGGTCGATCTTCACGACCCGGATCGGCAGCCGCTTGAGGTACGCGAGCGACGAGTACCCGGTACCGAAGTCGTCGACCGCGAAGGTGACGCCGGCGGCCACCAGCGGCTCCACCTCGACGGAGATCTCGGTGGTGTCAGCGAGCTGATCCTCGAGGACCTCGATCCCCAGCCGCTCACCGCTGAGGCCAGCCTCGAGCAGCTGAGCCGTTACTGCGGCGGCGAACCCAGGAGCCCGCAGCTGGTCGACCCCTACGTTGACGCTGACTGACACCTGGGCGGGCCAGGCCGCCGCATCAGACAGCGCTTGCCCCATGACCCATTCGGTCAGCGCTGCACCCAGCGCCGGCTGCGACAGCAGGAACAGGAAGTCTTCAGGCACGAGCAGACCGCGCGTCGGATGGCGCCAGCGCACGAGCGCCTCCATCGAGACGAGCCGCCCGTCCTGCGCGACGATCGGCTGGTAGTGCAGCACGAGCTCGTCCGCGTCGATCGCGCGACGCAGCTCGGCTTCCAGACTCATCTGGTCCTCGCCGCCAGGGTCGGCGGCCGAGACCTCGAGGGTGAACCGGGCCCGCCCTGACTGCTTCGCTCGGTACATCGCCGCGTCGGCCGCACGCAACAGGTCTTGCGGTCGGTCCGTGACGGACGACGGGGTGATGACGCCGATGCTGGCGGTCACGACGATCGGCTCCCCACCGAGATCGACCGGCACCTGTACGGCCGCAAGCACGCGGGCGGCCAGCTCCTCGAGCTCGGCGACGCTTTCGATGTTCTCGCAGACGATGACGAACTCGTCGCCGCCGAGCCTGGACACGGTGTCCGTCTCGCGGATGGCCGCGACCAGGTGCTTGGACACGGCGATGAGCAGGTCGTCGCCCGCCTCGTGGCCGAGGGCATCGTTCACGCGCTTCACGTGGTCGAGGTCGAGGAACAGCACCGCGACGTCGCGCCCGTCCCGACGTGATCGCGCCAGCGCCAGTTCGAGTCGGTCGAGCATCAGTCGACGGTTGGGCAGCCCGGTGAGACTGTCGTGCAGCGCGAGGTCGGTCAGTCGGCTCTCGGCTGCGCGCCGTGAGGTGATGTCCTCGAAGACGGTGAGGAAGAAGGGGAGGTCCCCGTCCTCGAACCGCCGGGTGACGGCCCGGACCCAGACTTCTGACCCGTCGGCACGTACGAGGCGGCGCTCGGTCATGAGGTCAGCGGTCCGGTCGTCCAGCGCCCGGGTGCGGGCCTCGGTCGACTCGATGACCTCGTCCGGGTGGACCAGCCGGTGGTACTCGGTGCCGAGCAGGTCGACCCGGCGGTACCCGAGCATCGCGCAGAATCCGTCGTTCACCTCGACGAAGACGCCCGCGGGGCTGAGAAGTGCGGCCCCGACCGGGATCTGCCGGAACAGGTCGGCGAACCGTCTCTCGTCCGGGTGGGGCTTGTTCAGCTGGCGGATGGTCCCGACGACGAACGGGGCCCCGTCGACCCGCACGAGCCGTGCCTGCGCGCTGAGCAGGATTCCGGACCGCGAACGGTAGACCTGGCGATCGGTTTGCCCGCTCGTGACGACCCGTCGCCAGGCGGCGTCGACGGCGGCACGGTCGCCCGGGTGGGTGGCGTCGATGTGCTCCGCGTATGTGACAGGAGGGTGCGCCAACTCGTACATCGGGGCGATGGAACCGGACCAGGTGACCTCGTCGGTCACCGGGTTCCACGTCCACGTCCCCGTCACGTTCGCAGCATGTGCCTGGTAACCGTTGGGCGCAATCACCCAGGAGAGGGTCAGTGCAGCCAGGGCAGCTTGTCGGCGAGCAGCACGTAGCCCACGAACGCGACGCTGTCGATCAGTCCGTGGGCGATGATCATCGGCATCGTCCGGCCCCAGCGCTGATACAGGCGCCCGAAAAGCACGCCCATGGCGGCGTTGCCGAGGAACGCGCCGAAGCCTTGGTAGAGGTGGTACGACCCGCGCAGCACGGCACTCACAGCGACCGCCGGCCAAGGCTTCCAGCCGAGCCGATCGAGCCGGCTCAACAGGTAGGCCAGCAGCACCTCTTCGAGAACGGCGTTCTCGAAGGCGAACAGGATCAGCACAGGTAATCGCCACCACACGGCAGGCAACCCGCTCGCGACGACCGAGACGTTCATGCCGAGGTGGCGTGCGATGACGTACGCGCCCAGGCCGGTGCCGCCGACCAAGGCCGCGAGCACCGCACCGCGCGCGAGGTCGCGTCCGGGCTGGCCGGCGTCGATGCCGAGAACGACCGAAGCCCGCTCGCCTGCCACGCCGATGAAGTGCCACGCCAACAGCACCGGGACCAGCGCGAACCCGATCGACAGCAGCTGGTAGATCAGGTCGAGCGTCGGCCTGGTCGGTGGTGCCTTCGAGTTGTTGATGGAGGTGGAAGACGAACCCAAGGGCTGTCCCGACGTGAGCTTCGCGCCGAGCGCCACGATGGCGTACACGGCGCTTGCGCCGAGCGACAGCGCGAACACGAGCAGGATCTCGCGGCGCATGGTCCGGCGTTCGGACACGGCGAGAGC
>PMCN01000045.1:0-3355 GCA_003154135.1 Acidimicrobiaceae bacterium | reverse complement strand
CTGCGCTGCGTCGCTCCCGACCAGCGCGGCTACGCCCCTGGTGCCCGGCCCAACGCCGTCGCCGACTACGCGCTGGACGCGCTGCTGCAGGACGCGCTGGGGGTCCTCGACGCACTTGGCTGGGACTCGGCTCATGTGGTGGGCCACGACTGGGGGGCGGTCGTGGCGTGGACTTTGGCCTCGCGGTATCCCGAGCGGGTGCGCACGCTGACGGCCGTCGCGGTACCGCACCCGGGGGCGGTCGGGGCGGCGCTGCGGATCGACCCCGACCAGCAGGCCCGGTCCGCGTACATGGATCTGTTCCGAACGCCGGTGCTTGCCGAACGGGTGCTGCTCGACGACGACGCCCAGCGGCTGCGCGCGATGTTCGCCGGTTCGGGGCTCGACCCGGCCGAGATCGATGCCTACGTGGTCCCGATGCAGGTGCCNNTGGGGCGCCGACGACGTTGCAATAGGACGGCTGGCAGCCGAGGGCTGTGCCGCCTTCGTCACCGCCGACTACGCATTCGTGCCGCTCGACGGAGTGAGCCACTGGGTGCCTGAGCAGGTGCCGGACGTGCTGGCCGCGCACATCCTCGACCGGGTCGGCGCAGCCGAACCCAGCTAGAGCACCGAGCGGTACACCTCGATCGTCTGCAGCGCGATCCGATCCCAGCCGAACTCGCCGACGGCTCGCGCACGTCCGGCCGCCCCCATCGCTGCAGCGCGATCGGGGTCGCGCACGACCGCATTGACCGCAGCAGCGATGTCTCGCTCGAAGCCGGTCGGGTCCGATTCGTCGTAGTGCACCAGCAGGCCGGTCTCGCCGTCGACGACGACCTCGGGGATGCCCCCGACGTCGGACGCCACAACGGCCGTCCCGCAGCCCATGGCCTCGAGGTTGACGATGCCGAGGGGTTCGTAGACCGAGGGGCAGACGAAGGCGGTGGCGTGCGTGAGCAGCTGGACGACCTCGGGGCGAGGCATCATCTCGGCCACCCAGATCACGCCCGAACGCGCGGCCTGCAGCTCCTCGACGGCGACGCGCGTTGCCTCGCCGATCTCGGGGGTATCGGGGGCGCCGGCGCAGAGCACGACCTGGATGTCCGGGTCGAGCGCGTGCGCAGCGGCGACGAGGTGGCTGACGCCCTTCTGCCGGGTGATCCGCCCCACGAACAGCACGAAGGGGCGGCTCGGGTCGACCCCGATCCGGTCGAGCACGTCGGTGTTCGGGTCGGGCGAGTAGAGCGCGGTGTCGATGCCGTTACCGACCACGTGAACGCGGGCGGGGTCGAGCTCGGGGTAGCAGTCGAGGATGTCGGCGCGCATGCCGTGGCTGACCGCGATCACCGCGTCCGCGCCCAGGTACGCGGTCCGTTCGATCCAGGACGACACGCGGTAGCCACCGCCGAGCTGCTCGAGCTTCCAGGGCCGGCGAGGCTCGAGCGAATGCGCCGTGATGACGTGAGGCACTCCGTGCAGCAGGCCAGCGAGATGGCCCCCGAGGTTGGCGTACCAGGTGTGCGAGTGGACGAGGTCGGCATCAGCAGCGCCGGCAGCCATCTCGAGGTCGACCCCGACCGTCTGCAACGCGAAGTTGGCGTCAGCGAGCTCAGCCGGCGGCTGGTAGGCCGCGGCGCCCGGACGGCGCGTACCGAAGCAGGAGACGTCCACGTCGACCAGCCGCCGTAGCTCACGGGTGAGGAAGTCGACGTGCACCCCCGCTCCTCCGTAGATGTCCGGGGGGAACTCTCGAGTGAAGAGGGCAATACGCACGGAAGCACTCTAAGGTGACGCCATGCGAAGTCGCAGGCGTGTACTTGGAATCGTCCTCGCTGGCGGCGAGGGCAAGCGCTTGATGCCCCTCACGGCCGACCGGGCCAAACCCGCGGTGCCNNACGCAGTACAAGTCGCACTCGCTCGACCGCCACATCACGACGACCTGGCGGCTGTCGACGATGCTGGGCAACTACGTGACGCCGGTGCCGGCCCAGCAGCGCCTCGGCCCGCGCTGGTACCAAGGCAGCGCCGACGCGATCTTCCAGAGCCTCAACCTGGTCTACGACGAGAAGCCCGACTACGTCGCGGTCTTCGGTGCCGATCACGTCTATCGCATGGACCCCTCGCAGATGGTCGAGGCGCACATCGCGTCCGGCGCGGGCGTTACGGTCGCGGGCATCCGGGTGCCGCGCAATCAGGCTTCGGAGTTCGGGGTGATCGAGACCGGCCCGAACGGACGCGACATCGTCGCCTTCCACGAGAAGCCGGCCGATCCGCCGTCGATCCCCGGTGAGCCCGACATCGCGTACGCATCGATGGGCAACTACGTGTTCTCGACCGACAAGCTGATCGAGGCGCTCAAGGCCGACTCGGGCGACGAGGACTCCGTGCACGACATGGGCGGCAACATCATTCCGATGATGACGAAGATGGGCACCGCGCACGTCTACGACTTCGCTGCGAACGAGGTGCCGGGGGCGACCGACCGCGACCGTGGTTACTGGCGCGACGTCGGGACCCTCGACTCGTACCACGACGCAAACATGGACCTCGTGTCGGTGCACCCGATCTTCAACCTCTACAACCGGCACTGGCCGATCCTTTCGCACATGCAGCCGTGGCCGCCGGCCAAGTTCGTCGAGGGCGGGACGGCGATCGAGTCCATCGTCGGGGCCGGCTCGATCATCTCCGGCGGCTGGGTCAACCACTCCGTCCTCTCGTCGGACGTGCGGATCGGACACGGCGCTCACGTGTCGGACTGCGTTGTGCTCCCAGGTGCGGTCGTCGGTAGGGACGCCGTGGTCCGGCGTGCCATCCTCGACAAGAACGTCGTCATCCCCGACGGTGCAGTCATCGGGGTCGATCCCGTTCGTGACCGCGAGCTCTACACGGTGTCGCCGAGCGGCATCGTCGTGCTCGGCAAGAACGCCGTTGCCGCCGTCTAGCTGATCGAGGTTCGCCCTTCCGTGGTCGACGAGACTGGCTCGACCCACGTGGTTCGCCGATTCGGGGATTGGCTGCGTACACCGCGCGGTATCGGGCTCACTGTGTGGGGAGTGGCGTTCGCCACGTTCTGCCTCACCCAGGGCGTACCCCTGGACCGGATCAGCCAGACGCTCTGGATCCTTGGCGCGCTCTTCGCGGCGAACCTCGGTCGCCCCGCACGGAGCCAAGTGCGCATCCTCACCGACTGGATCCCCTTCGTCGGATTCCTCGTCATCTACGACTACAGCCGCGGTATCGCCGACAAGCTCGGGGTGGCGACCCACGTCACGCAGCCGCTGGCCGCGGAGAAGGCGCTCTTCTGGGGCGGTGTCCCGACCCGCTTCCTGCAGGAGCACTTCTACGACCCCACCCAGGTGCACTGGTGGGACGT
>PMCN01000127.1:435-13093 GCA_003154135.1 Acidimicrobiaceae bacterium | reverse complement strand
TCGAGTTCGGCGAGTGAGGTGTGGTCGTCGTGGTTCCCGTCGATGAACCACAGCTCCACGTTGTTGCCCGCGCAAGCCCGGTCGACGTCGGAGATGAAGCGCGGCCCGTCGCGGTGATCGGGGAAGTAGCCGAAGTCGCCGACCTGGATGATGACCGGGCAGTCACTTCGGGCAGCGACACGTGCCAGGTGCTGGACCCACTTGGTGTTTCCGTGGGTGTCGCCGGCGATGAGAACGCGCCGAACCTCGTCTCGATAGGTGGAGGCGCGGTCCATGACCACGATTGTGACCGTTCGGGTAGCCCCGCCGCCGCCCGATTTCGCCACCCGCGGCTGAAGGATCTGCAATCTGTCTGAAAGGCCGATCTGTCTGGCGCAGACAGATCGGCGATCCAGACAGGTCGATTCACCTGTGCTCGGTCACAGCGCGCCCATGAGGTCGCTGGTCAACGTGATGAGGGTGAGGGTGAGCTCCTCGGGGTCGATGATCGTCCTGGTTGCCCGAACAGCCAGTTCGATTCCCGCGCCAGATCGGGCGCCGAAGAGGACCCGGAGCTGCTCGATCGCGGCGGTTGTCACTTCGCCCGCCTCCTGCGAGTCTCGGAGGCGGGCGAGTCGTCCTGCGAGGTCGTCGGTCGGGATGGCTTGGAGCAGTCGGTAGACGTCGAGCGCGTCCTTGTCGCGCACTCGGTCGTCGTTCGTCGTTCGCTCCCAGATCTTGTGGGCCTTCGCCACGATCAATGCACCTGGGCCGGCGACGTTCATTGTCACGCTGCGATCGTCGGCCGCGTCGAGCGATCCGATGGTGAGGAGTTCGCGATCGACTCGGGCACCTTCCAGCCCAAGCGCGCGTCGCGCCACCCGACGCCCGTGTGCACCGAGGTCGGCGCCTCGAGTGCCGGGTCCGGCGAGGGCCTCGGGCACCATGATGTCGACGTAGACGCCGGCCGGGGTTCGCCATCCGCCGGGATGTTCTCTTGGTGTGAAACCGCGCGCTTCGAGCAGTTCGGCCAACAGAGGCTCGTCGCCCAGTAGAGCGGGCTCGACGCTGAAGTCGGCGTCGGTGGTGAACTCAGCGACGACCAGATCGGCCGCGCCAGTGTGGAGGTAGATGGCCTGGGCGCCGACCAGGATGATCGAATCGAGGTGAGGCGCTAACGCTTCGGCAGCGTCGAGCAACGCGGCCCTCGCGCGGATGTACTGCTCATCGAGTTCGCCAGGCACGTTCGTTTCCTTTCATCCATGCGAGGAGCTCCTCGCCTTCCGACGGATCTCGGCCGGGGCCCGTGAGAAGGTCGACGGCAAGCTGGGTCGGACTCACGCAGACCGTGCCTTCCCGGCTCGTTGTTCGATCGAAGACCACGTCGTCGTAGGGCTCGAGGAGCCAGACGTTCGCGCCGCTGTCGGCGGGGCGCAGATCGAGCCGTTCCGACCAGCCGATGACGTCGTTGACGTAGATCGCGGCGAGGCGAGTCGGCGCGACGGGCGAGAAGCGCTGGGCGGCGAAGGCGCCCGTCACCGCGTATCCGCGTTTCAGCTTGCCGAGCTTGGTGGACAGCGCAGGGAGGCCCCGCGGCTCTAGAAAGGTGTTCACCTGGTTCGTGGAGGTTACGTCGTAGTCCTTGGCCCACCGCCGGATGACTCCCTCCCAGTCGAGATCGGCGATCGGACCCCGTCCAGCTTTGGAGATCAGCCCGTCGCGGGCGAGCAGGTCGACCGTTCGTGACAGGGAGCCGAGTGGCACCTCGGTTCGCGCGGCAAGTTCGCGAATTCCATACGGCGGTTGGAAGTCCAGCAGCGCGCGCAACGCTCGGCCAGCGCCTCGACCCTTGAGAGTGCGAAGTGTCTCGTCGGAGGGCCAGGGGTCCTTCGTGGCGCCGTCCTGCTTGATGAACAACGCCGGCCGCCGCGCACGGATCAGGATGTTGCCCGTGCTGTCGATGTAGTTCGCGTTGAGCCTTGCGATCTGCTCTCGCGCCGTTTCGCTGAGGAACGGGGCGACCACGACGATGGTGGCATCCGTCAGCCCGGCCTGCTCGGCGTACGAGTTCAGCTGCATCACCACGTCAGCGGCATCACGAGGCACGAGCGTGCGCTTCGCCTCCACGATGAGCGATGCCTCGGCACCGTCCGGAGCCTTCACGACGGCGACGAGGTCGGGTCGACCTCGTCGCGCCAGATTGGCCAGCGTCGTCATCGTCCAGTCGGTCGGGAGCAACGCTTCGATATCGCGCACGACCTGACGAAGCAGGCGTGCTTCAGATGGCCGTGGTGTTGCCATGACGAGTCCTTGTCGAGGTCGATCTCCGTTCCATGACTATACGTGTTCCGGTACAGCCGGAACAAGTCTATTTCCGGAACACTTCTAACGGAACTTCTAACGGACCAGGCGACACAGGGCGCTATCCACAGCCACCAGGTGACATTCGAATACCGCGAAAGACCTGCTAGATGGCACCAAACGGCACAGGGCATCACAGGGCGACAGCACCGTTCCACGGCTCATAACCCGAAGGTCGCAGGTTCAAATCCTGCCCCCGCCACCAAGTAAGACCAGGTCAGTGGCCCTTTCTGCTCGGCGGGGAGGGCCTCTGTGCTTGGGCCTTGTCAACGGTTTGTCAACACGCCGATGCCGTAGGCGCTCGTCGGCGTGTGGCTGCACTCGTGCGTGCACGGAGGCGGCGATCGGCCGATGTCCCACGCTGCGGCTCGTTCAGGTTGCCCGAGCGGCAGAACAAGCACCTACTGGTGCCGACGAGCGCCACCAAGGTGCCGGGTCCGCGGTTGCTTCAGGTCGAGAACCCGAAGGTCACGGCTGCTCCTCTTTCTGCGGAGGAGTTCAAGCTCGCTGTACCGGCCCCTGAGGCTTCGAGGTTTGAGCGAGGATGTCCGATCGGCACACCCGCGGCGACCAACGACGATGACGGCTGCGCTCGATGGCCGCCGAGGTGTTCCTGCGGTGGTCCAAGACGATCGCCCGTGCCGCACGGCGCGAGGGCCACAGCCAACGCTCGGTCGACGACCTCGGCACGGTCCTGGTGTCGCTGTACGAGGGTGCTTTGCTCGTCGCGCGGACCGAGAAGTCCAGCAGACCGGTGCGGTCAGCGGCGGCGGGCCGCGGCCCGATTGGCCGCATGGCGGTGATCCGAGGACTGCCCCCTGCGCTCGCTATCGATCGGACCAGCGCCAGTCGCCTGCTCTGGGGGACCCAGTGGAGCAAGGCGTCGCTGAGCGCAGTAGTCCGGACGGATCAGGTCGATGCCCCGGGAGCTGTCACGACACCAGTTTGAAGCATGGCTCGAAGGTCATCTCGCACTGCCCAGTGCTCGACGATCTGACCGTCGCGGAGCCGGAAGCGGTGGGCGTGGTGAAACTCAACGTGCTTACCGGTTGCTGCAATCGCTCCGATTTGCGCGGATTGGGTGCCGGACATCCGCACCCATGCAATGACGCTCTCGCCTTCCGCGACAAGCACCTCGACCTCGGCTCGAAGATCCGGGACTGAGGACCGGAGCCACTCGAATGTTCCCTGCACCTCTGCGGGACCAAATGAACGCCCTCGGTCGGCCACTCCGAAAGGTCAAACGGCGCATGCGCGTGGTTAGGCCCCAAACGGCGCATGAATTGCCACGAGGGTCGAGTAATCACCCGAATTGAGCGCAGTGAAGTGCGCCGCAATGGCAGCTTTGTTGACGTGATGATCTTCGCTCATGGCATTTCAGCGTGGCTGATCTGACGCTGTGGTGCAAGGTCTTCAGCGCGAGCGTTACGTGTCGGGCGTCTCGCCACCTGCTCGGACGAACTGACGGTTGAGCAACGCACCCACAACTGCGGGGAGATCCATGCGTTCGACGCTTCCGGTGTGCGGGATCTCCGTCAAGAACCTCGGAAATCGAGGAACACGGACGTTGTCATCCTCCCGCCCGCTCGCGCTGATACTGGTCCTCCAGTCTCTGGCATTCCGCTCGTCGTGCAAGGGGTATCAGCAGGTGCTGGGGGCGGGGTTGGCGAGGTAGCGGTCGTTGAGCCATGCGACGACGTCGTCGTGGGCGTCGTCGAGGACGCCGTCGTGTGTGGCTCCGGGGTAGGTGCGTCGCTCGACCACGGCGTGCAGCGCGCAGTACTTCGCGGCAAGGACGGCACTCACTGCGACGGGTATCTGTTCGTCTGCTTCGCCTTGGACGAGCAGGATCGGGATGCCTGGGTCGATGTGCCCGGGGGAGTTGCGATCCAGCACGGTGGCGACGGCAGCCACCTGGGCGGGATCGGCCATGATGATGTCGGAGGTCGGTGTGTTCGCGTAGCGGGCGATCGTTGCGTCGACGCACTCGTTGGCGACTTGTGGGAGGTCGGCGTTGGCTGTCGGGGTGAGGAACGTCGATGGGTCGAAGCTCGTGTCGTCGGCGTGCAGACCGGCAGCGGCCATCAGCAGGAGGCCCTTGAACGGTGATGTCTGCACGGCGGTCGCGATCTGGCTCAGCTCGGCTGCGGGTGCGACGGCGAGCACGCCGCGTACGTGGAGCTCGGGCGCGTAGGCGGGCGCGAGCTCGGCTGCGAACAGTGCTGCGCCTCCACCTTGCGATTGTCCGGCGAGCACGATGTCGCCGAGCGGGCCGGCGGTGGGGAGCGAGGATGCGGCGCGGATGGAGTCGAGGACGGCCTGGCCTTCTGGGCGGCCGGCGAGGTAGGTGTGTGTGCCGGGTGTTCCGAGGCCTTCGTAGTCGGTGGCGACCACGAGTGCGTTCCCGCCGACCAGTTCGCCGGCGTAGGGCGGGATGTTGTCGCGCAGCGATCGTGAGGGTGCGCACTGGTCGCCTAGGCCTGTCGTTCCGTGGGCCCACGCGTAGACGGCTCGTCCCGTGGCAGGGGCGGGTGCTGTCGGCACGATGGCGAAGCCGGAGACGGCGACATCGTTGCCGCGTTCGTCACGGGAGTGGTACAGCATCAGCCAGACGGTCTGCGGTGGGGAGAAGGTGATGGTGTCGACTGGTCGGGCCCAGATCAGTTGCCCCGGCGCACCTGGTGGCAGCGGGCTCGGCGGCTGGTAGAGGTCGCCCGCCGGCTGTGCGGGAAGTGAGCTCTCGGAGCTCACCGTCGTCGAGGCCGTCGTCGCGGTCGACGTGGATGTCGTCGCGGTCGTCGTCGATGGCGATGTCGATGTCGTGGGGCTCGAGGTCGAGGATGTCGAGCTCGTCGCTGGTGTCGACATCGGGGTGGATGCGCACGCGGTGGCCAGCAGCGTCGCCGCGCTCAGAGCGAGCAGGCCCCGCTTCATCGTGGACCTGGCCGTGAGACGACCCCGAGTTGCAGCATGGCGCCCAGGTCGTCGCGGACGGCCCAGTGCTCGGTGAGTCGGTAGTCGGTGATCCGATACCAGTGGCACTGCTCTGCATCGAAGGTCCGTCCCGTCGGCGGCATGACACCGTTGAAGGGCCCGAGGTTGGTCCCCACCGCCCGAACTCGGACCGACACCAAATCACCCTCACCGACAACGGCCTCCACCGACATGCAAATGTCGGGGAACTGAGCGGTCAGCCACTCGACCACGGATTGCATGTGTGCAACGCCTGCGACGGCACCGGGCGGCTCGGCGCCGAACGGTGCGATGGCGTGTTCGACGAAGTCGTCACTGACGAGCTCTGGGATGACCTCGTAGGCTCTGGCGTTGAACACCTCGTCGAAGAGACGCCGCACGATCAGCTGACCTTCTGCCCGCATGTCCCCGGCTCCTTCATGTCTTGTCACAAACGGTGATGCTCACCACGAGCATGCGCTGGATGTGTCCGTTGGTCATTACGTCGAAGGTATGCGTGCTGAGCGATCTCGGAATCGGGTGATCCCCTCGACATGGCCCATCTGAGCGGGCGATCGTGCACATCCCAAGAAGGGGCGACCACCCGATTCCTCACCGAACAACACGCCTTACGGTGGCGGCGTGACAGAGTTTCTGGTGGAGCGGTACTGGCCTGGCGTGAGAGACGACGATGTTCGTCAGGCCTCACAGCGACTGGCCGCGGCAGCGGTCTCCCTCACTCATGACGGAGCGGCCGTCCGCTACCTCGGCAGCTCACTCGTCGCCGTCGATGAGATGGTGGTGTGTCAGTTCGTGGCTGACTGCGAAGACACTGTCATCCAGCTCAACGCACTCGCTGGCGTGAGCTACGACCGCATCGTCGTGGCGGTTGGATTCCCGCAGTCATCTCGCGGAATCCTTGCCCATCAACGCCCCCAGCTCGGCCCGTGACGAGATAGCCAGCTTCCGGTACACCCTCCCGAGGTTGGCTTCCACCGTTTTCGGAGCGAGGAACAGGGCCTCGCCGACTTGGCGATTCGTCATGCCGCGTGCGGCCAATTCGGCGACGCGGCGCTCGGTCTCGGTCAGATTGAGCGGCGCGGCCGCTCGGATATTGATGCGGGCGAGTTCGCTGCGAGCCTGAGCTGACCACAGCGCGGCGCCAAAGTGATCGAACTCGGAGCATGCTTCCTCGATGAGCTGACGGGCGACCAACTTCGACTTGGCCCGCCGTTGGATCCGCCCGGCGACGAGCAACGCGCGAGCACGATCGAACCGCAGCGGGAGGCGGTCGTACACCACGAGCGCCTCTTGCGCACTGGCGATCGCCGACGCCGAGTCACCCCGCGCCGACGAGACCAGCGCCCGGCCGACCGCAGCATAGGCAGCGGCAGAGACACGGCCACTGCGCTGCGCCGCATCCTCCAGCTGATCGAGAAACGTGTCGGCCTCGGCGAGCATTCCACTCTCGACGAGCACAGCGGCGTAGTCGCCGTGATAGCGGCTCTGCCCCGGCTCACGCAATCCAACGGCGGTGCTCAGCTGATGCCATCGCGAAAGATGCTTCAACGCGCCGGGCAGATCCCGCAACGACAGGGCGAGGAAGCCCAGCGCACCGTGAGCCCGTTGGCGACCCCAGTCTTCGTCGGCACGGTCCGCGTCCGCGAGCGCCTCGCCGAGCAACGCGGACGCCTCCGCAGCGTCGCCCTGGAACGCAGCAACGAGCCCCAGCAGGTACAACGCCTGGGCGCGCTGGTCTGCCATCTCCGTCTCCTCGGCGAGAGCGAGGTGCGCTTCAGCCATCCGGTGCGCTGTGGCGAGATCTCCACGCCACAGCGGAATCTGCGACCGATGCGCGTACACGTACGCCAACGACGACAGATCGCCCGATGCGCTGGCTTCCGCCTCCAGCGCGTCGAAACGCCGCTCTGCGTCATCGAGCTCATCTGCGTACTTGAGGACCGCCGCATAGCCAGCATCCGCGCGATCCGATAGACGTCGACTCGGAAACGCCAGCTCCAGCTCGATCGCCCGCTGATGAGCGTCGTGATCGACACCACGCCCGGCTCGGAACTGCGCTCCCGCCGCATTCGACAGGGCACCGGCCAACAGCGCAGGGTCAGGATCTGGTATCGACTCGAGCAACGCCAACGCGATACGGGCATGACGATCGGCTGCGCCGACATCGTCGTAGTGGATGGCGCCCAACGTCAGATGCACCTCCGCAAGCACCGCGGGGTACCCATCGGCCGCCGGGAGTGCCGCCTCCAGCTCAGCAATCGCGGGAAGAACGCCGTGCGTCTCGAACAGCACTTCGGCAACCCGAACTCGCATGCACGCCTGGGCAGGTCCTTCGGGAAGCACGTCGCGTGCGAGTTGCAGCACCTCCACAGCACGTCCCACGTCGCCGACCCTAAAGAGCAGGTCGCCGAGACGACCCAGCCTCACGACGCGGAGCTCATCATCCAGACCGGTGTGATCGACCGCCAAGCTCGCCAGCTCCGCCGCTGCAAGCAACGCGCCGCGCTCGACCAGAACGCCGGCGGCCCGATCGAGCGCGGCCGCCACGTCGGCATCTGGAAGGGGCGATGACAGGGCAAGATGACGAGCCCGTTCGACCACGTCGCGAGATGCCTCCGCAAGCCAGCGGTGAAGGCCGCGGCGTTCCTCATCGCTCAAGCCCTGGTATGCAGCTTCGGCAACCAACGGATGCCTCGGGCGCAATATGTCGTCCTCGACCACCACGACATCGTGGCCAAGTGCCTCAGCAAGCTCGGCCGGCGGCAACCCCGCCACCGCCAGCCGCCAGGTTGCAGCCGTCGCCGCGGTTATCAGTCGAGCTCCCGAACTCAGCTGGGCAACACGATCCCAGACCAGGGCGCGCAGACCGACGGTCAACGGCAAAGGCCGTCCAGGGCGAAGGTCGATCTCATCGCGCTGCAACGCCAGCGCCAACTCGATTCCGTACAGAGGATTGCCGGCCGCGGTGGCATGGATGCGAACGATCGTCGGGCGCGGCAGCGCCACTCCAAGCCGCTGCTGCAACAACCGATACATGGCGGCGACCGACAAGCCGCCGATCGTGTGAACAAGACCGATGTCGGGTACGAACGCGCCGGTCACGACGCGATCACTGCCCTCGCCCCGCGTGGCGGTCAACACCAGACAACGAGTTGCCGGCCGAAGGCGGCGAAACACGAACCTCAGCGCAGCCGCCGTCGCCGGGTCGACCCACTGCTCGTCATCGATCGCGATCACAACCGGAGCCACCTCCGAGCGCAACTCCACCAGCGCAAGCAACGCCATCGACACAGCCCGCCCATCCGCTATGACCGCTCCCGCTTCCACACGCAAAGTTGCAACCTCCAGCGCGAGCCGCTGCGGCGGCGGCAACGCCGACAGCGCGTCAGGTCCGCACGTCCGCAACAGATCGGTCAACACCACCCACGGCAACGTCACCTCCGACGCACACGCGCGAGCTCGCCAGACCTCGCAACCGCCGGCCTCTGCCCGATCAACAGCCCACTCCAACAAGGAACTCTTGCCAATCCCCGCCGGGCCGATCAGAGTCAACGACCGCAACCCACTCGTCGCCGCAGACACCAGGTCCTCAAGCCTGCGCCGCTCCACGTCGCGCCCGACCACCACTGTCACACAAACACCCTAATGACATCCGCGAGAAGCCCCCGCCGGGACATGCGAAAGTCGGCGCCAACATCGCCGTGGCGCGCAGTCGTCGCCCCGCGCACGGTGCAACCCACTGCAACCTCCGTGGGATCGGCCGGAGTTGTATGAGGAGTGCCTGCGGGAGCTCGATGAGGAAGGATTGATCCAATAGCGCGAACCAAGTTCTTCGAGCTCCGCGACGCAGTGGTGGCCGAGACCGGCGCGCCTGAGCGGCTCGTCGTGCTGCGCGTCGAAGCTGATGGATCGTCGGACGGGGTGTGGTGGTCGCTCCACTGTTCGTCGCGCTCAGCTGACGCTCGCTGCGATGGGAGCGACGTGGGAATACCCACACCAAGATCTCGGAGAGCCGGTCCAGGTCGACGGCTCACCCGTGCCCCGCCCGGTCGTCCCGCTGATCGCGCCGGCAGGATGACCGCACAGTTCGGTGTCCTCGATTCGGATCGCCGATCTCCATCGCCAATGCCGAACTGTTCGTGCCACTCGGCATCGACGTCGACCGTGACCTGCCGACGCACGAGAGCGCGCTCAGCGTGGGCGGCAGCTTCGAGCGCGCACCGGTGTCCCTCGTCGAGCTCGAACTCCGGCCACACGCGGGCATCGACCAGGCCAACGCTCGTTGGCGCAGTGTTGGTGAGCTCGGGGTCATGCGGGCGTAGTGTCGTGGGATGCCGACGAGAGCGCGTCGTGTACGGGAAGAGCTGTCTCGGTCGATCCGCTGCGCCGAGTCGCTCGATGAGGTGGTGCGCCGGGCCGATCATGTCGTGCGCCCCGCTGTGGGCGCAGACGGTGGTGCGTGGTGCACGGTCGATCCGGTGTCGTTGCTCTGGACGTCGTGTCGGGTGATCGCCGAGATGGGTGAGGGTCCCTTGGAACTGCCGCAGGACCTGGAGCGGGAGCGTCACATCTTCGACTGCGAGCAGGCGGGCGAGCCGAACACGATCGTCGACCTCTATGCCTCGGGCCGGGCCGCCGCCGGCCTGACCCTCGACGTGGGCGTCGACGGGCTGTCAGCGGTTCGTCGAGTGCGAGAGGTGATGCGACCGCTGGGGGCGACGGACGAGCTGAGGGTGCTACTGGCAGACCGTGGCAACGTGTGGGGGACGATCACGTTCTACCGGCTGTTCGGCACTGTCCCCTTCGGTGACGTCGAGGTGGACACTGCAGCTGCTGCAGCACCGCTCATTGCCCGGGCGGCGCGGCGGGCGATGCTTCGCTCCGCGCTCGACCGGGCCGAGTTGGACATGCCACCCGGACTGATCCTGATCGATCGCGACGACGCCGTGGTGGACACGACGCCGGCGGCGGAGGCACTGCTGTCGCAGATCGACGAGCAACAGGCTCGGTCCTCGCTGGCATCGGTGGCGGCCGCCGTACGCCGGCGTGGTGCGCAGAGCCTGACCGTTCTCTGCCCGGATGGAGTGATCGTGCTGCACGGGACCGGGCTCAAGAACGACGGGCAGTTGGTGTCCGTCGTCGTCGAGCAGCCACGACCGCTGGTGCTCGCCGCGTTGGTCGTGGACCGACTGGAACTCACGCCGCGCGAGGCGCAGGTCGCGACATCGCTGCTACGCGGTGCCACCCGCCGACAGATCGCCCACGGCCTGGGAATCGGCGTCGACACGGCCGACGAGCTGGTGGGCCGGGTACTCGCCAAGGCGGGTGTCGCCAGCCGGGCGGAGTTCGCCCAGCTGGTCGATCGTCGCGACTACCTCCCCAGACGGCTGGCCGGAGCCGATCCGGGTCCCTACGGATTCTTCATTGACGAAGCGCGGGCAGCACATGTCCCCGCCATCGGGGAAGGACCGCGCCGCGCTGACCTTCGTACTGTCATGGCAACGCCACGATCGACGGAGGAGCCGATGCAATCTGCTCGTGAGGACTTGTTGAGCTACGCCCACGCCGGGTTGCGCGCCGGCCTGTTCGCATCGACGACAACGCTCGGCGCAACCGACTGGAGCGACGCCGACGCCGCCAGCCAGGCGATCGAACGTTGGCAGACGATGAGCCGATTGCTCGCACTGCACGCCCATCACGAGGACCAGGCGATCATGCCGCTGCTCGCCGACCAGGCGCCCGATCTGGTCGCCCGGTCGCAGGCCGACCACGACCACTTCGCGGCGCTGCTCGCCGACATCGGCACCGCTATCGACGACGGTGTCGACGCCGAGAGCGGTCCGAAGTTGGCGACGGCAGTCCGGCGGTTCACCGCCGAGTACCTCGATCACCTGGAACAGGAAGAGACCGATGTCCTCCCAGCCCTGTGGCGCGCGTGCACCGATGACGAGCTACGCGCCTGTCGCACCCGGTTCCTGTCGATCTCACCACCCGGCGACGTCGTCGAGCTGCAGCTGCTGATGCTCGCCGCGATCCCGCCCGCAGCGCGCCGCGCGGTGATCGCAGCGGGGCGAGTCGCACTTCCCGCACCTGCATTCCAGAAGATCGGCGCGGTGTTCGCCGGTCGGCTCGATCCCGACGTGTGGTCGACCATCTCCGACCTGTTCGAGAACCCAGAAGCAGCGTCATGAGCACCGAGCTCGAGCGCCTGCTCCGTCTCGACAACGGCCCGTTCCGCCGTCTCGCGATGCGTGGCCACATCCGCACCTACCGGCTGACTCACGGCGGCAAGGGTGGCCGAATCATCAGCGACGCCGGCGATCGGCCCGTGCTGCTGCTCACCACCATCGGCCGCCACTCGGGCAAACGGCGCACGGTCCCTCTCGTCTACCTCGACGATCACGGCACCTACCTCGTCGTCGGTGCCAACGCCGGCCGCGACCAGGATCCGGCATGGGTGCACAACCTTCGCGCCGAGCCGTCAGCAGAGGTGCAGATCGGCCGCGCCCACCGTGACGTCCGCGCCGAATTCCTCACCGCCGACGAGGCTGCGCCGGTATGGCTGTCGCTCGACCGGCACAACGGCCTGTACCCGGGCATGCGTGCCCAGACCGATCGAGCCTTCCCAGTGATCCGGCTGGTCCCGAACCCGACAGGCACCGTCGACAACACCCTGGGACGCCCACGACCAGCCACCCATTGATCGCACTACGACCAGCTTTCAACGCGAGCGATGTCGCACTTCACGGCGACGAAGGCGCACCTCCAACAGTCGCGGCCGACACCGCAGTCGCCATCGGCCAAGAACGCGCTCACCGACCCGCCCGCACCGGTCCTGAGCTCGCGCACGGACCGCGACACAGCGAGCGCCGGACACCTCGATTCACAGGCAGTCGACCACGTCCTCCAGGCCCTCGGGCACGAACCAAGTTCTCCGAACTCCGCGATCCAGTGGTCGCTAGGCCCGGCGCGTCCGATCGGCTTGCCGCCCCGCGCGCCCAGACGCTCGAACTCGTCGCCGTGTTCGATGACGAAGACCGTCGCGTTCCGATCCACCTCGGCCGCGACAGCGATGCCTGACGCAGCCGAGTCATCTGCACCCGTCGGCGCTGGTGGGTACAGCGAGATGGACGCTGTCAACGGATTGTCAACGCGAATCTCACCAACACACGCCCACGAGTACCGACGAGCGCCGACCGGAGGCCACCGGAATTCCCGCATGAACACGACGAACACCCTCGGCCGCCAACTGACGCAGACGATGACCGGCGCCCTCATAACCCGAAGGTCGCAGGTTCAAATCCAGCCCGCGCCACCAATGTGATGTCGCGAGACATCCAGGACA
>PMCN01000127.1:0-342 GCA_003154135.1 Acidimicrobiaceae bacterium | reverse complement strand
AGTCGCTGCCCGCGTCGGTGTCGGGTCCGGCCTTGGGGCGGGCGGTGTAGGCGACGGCGGGGGTCGAGTGGTGTGGCAGTGAACGGTGTGGGCGCCGGTGGTTGTAGTTGTCGATGAACTGATCGAGCAGCTGCTGCAGGGCGGCGATCGTCGCGGCTCGAGGTCGGGCGGCGAGCCAGCGTTTCATCGTCTGTTGGAAGCGTTCGACTTTGCCGCAGGTGGTGGGGTGGTTGGGGCGCGAGTTCTTCTGGCGGACACGAAGTCGGACGAGCTCGGTCTCGAACCCGTTGCGGCTCGTGTTGCCGCCGTGGGCGAGGCGGGTGGTGAACACCAAACCGTTGT
>PMCN01000136.1 GCA_003154135.1 Acidimicrobiaceae bacterium | reverse complement strand
GTAGTTGATGCGCACCTTGTGGTACACGTCGCCGTAGAGGTCGGGGAAGGTGGCGGGGTCGAGGATGTGCTCGAGCACGCCGAGCTTGCTCTCCTCCTTCGTCTTGAAGTTGTCGGGGTCGTCGAGNNTGGCCGGTCTTGAAGTCCTTGCCGCTGATCGGCACCTTCTTCTCGACGGCCAGCTCGCGCAGCGCGGGGATGTCGACGGTGAGGTTGGGGGCGCCGTTGGCGAACGGCACACCTTCCAGGATCGCGGCGTAGGCGTAGAGCATCGACGGCGCGATGGTGGGGTCGTTGGCGTCGATGGCCGCTTCGAAGGCCTCGAGGCTCTGGTGCGCCGGGCCGGGCTCGATGAAGATCTCGGTGCTGGCGGCCCACAGCATGACCACGCGGTCGACCTGCTTCTCCTCGCGGAAGCGGTTGATGTCGTCGCGGATGGCGTTGAGCATGTCGCGCTTGTTGATGGTGTGCATCGTGTTGTCGGCGTCGATGCGCTTCACGTACTCGCGGTCGAACGCTGCGGGCATCGGACGCACGTCGCGCAGCGCCTCGCTGACGGCCTCGATGTGCTTGCCGCCCTCGAGCACGCCTGCGCGGGTGGCCGCGACGTACGCGTCGTCCGGGAACGGGTCCCACGCGCCGAACACGATGTCCTCGAGCGAGGCCAGCGGCACGAACTCCTTGATGAGCGGGGTGCGGTTGTCGGTGCGCTTGCCGAGGCGGATGGTGCCCATCTGCGTGAGGCTGCCGACCGGCAACGACATGCCCCGCTTCACCAGTTCGACACCGGCGATGAGGGTGGACGCCACTGCGCCCAGGCCGACGGTGAGCACGCCGAGGCGGCCGGTGGCGGGGGCGACGACGGGTGACGGAGGAGTGGTCATGTTCATCAACAATAAAGCAACGTGGTGTGAACGTGCAGTTCGGTTCAGCGATACTTCACAATATGGACAACCTCTCCACCGCCCAGCTGGGCTACCTCGTGGCGATCACCCGGCACCGCACGTGGGCCGAAGCGGCGGCGTCGCTGGGCGTCACGCCGTCGGCGCTGTCGCAGGGGATCGCCGAGCTGGAACGGCGCCTCGGGGTGCCGTTGTTCGCCGCTGAGGGGCGCCGCCGAGTGGCGCACGAGCACACGGCGATCGTCGCCGAGTGTGCCGAGCGCGTGCTGGCCGACCTCGACCAGGTGACCCGGTGGCTGCGAGCCGTCGGTGCCGGTCAGGTGGGGCGGCTGCGGGTGGGGATGATCGACATCGCCGCGGTGCACCACTGTCGCGACGCGGTGCGCCGGTTCCGGCTGGCGCACCCGCAGCTCGAGGTCGGGTTCACGGTCGCGCCCACCGGTGCCCTGCTCGACCGACTCGAGCGCAGCGAGCTCGACGTCGCCGTGTGCGTCGACCCGGAGGGCATCGGACCGTTCGACACCACACCGCTGCTGCGCGACGACCTGGCTGTCTACGCGCCTCCCGGTGTCGCCGCGGGCGTGCCGCCGGCGCAGTGGGGCCCGTGGCTGCTGTTCCCGCCGAACTCGCGCACCCGCACGGCGATCGACCGGCGGCTGCGCGAGATCGGCGCACCCGTCGTGGTGGAGATGGAGTCGCACCAGCCCGAGGTGCTGGTGGAGATGGTGCGCCTCGGGCTGGGCTGGACCGTGTTGCCCACGACGCAGGCCGAGCACGGAGCGCACCGGTTGGCTCGGGCGATGGACGAGCCGTTGCTCAGCCGCACGATCAGTGCGGTCACCCGCCGCGGCGGCGCGATCCACCCGGCCGTCGCGCCCTTCGTCGCCGCGCTGTTGGTCAGCGCTGGGTGAGCGATCTCTGCAACGGAGCCGGGAACCGCGGGGCGACGCGATCGGCGCCGATGACCACCCGCAGCTGCTCGGCCGCACGGTCGACATCCCTGCGTGCGCGAGCGTCGATCGGTTGCACGAGCTCGTACCCGATGTCGCCGCCGGCACGCTGGGTCCAGGCTCCCACGGCCCGCCCGTTCACCCACACCGTGGGCCCCGCGTTGCCGTTGCGGTCGAACAACGACCGGCCCAGCGCGCCGTGCTCGCCGAGGTACCAGTTGCGGTGCTTCCACCCCATCGTGGTGGGGTCGAGGCCGGGCAGCAGCGCCACCCAGTGTGTTGCCGCCTCCACTGGCGCCGTGTCGTCGGGGAGCACCCAACCGGTGGTGCCGTCGTCGAGTTGCACCTCGACTGCCGCCAGCGCGGCGAGCGCTGCCTTCGTCGCGCCGGCCGTGAGACCGGTCCACCACTGCACGTCGAGCGTGGTGGCCGGCCCGAACGAACGCAGGTAGCGGCCGACCAGGTGGGAGCGGGCTGCAGCGGGGTCCATGCCGGTCAGGCCCTCCGGCAGCCAGCGATCCATCGCGGTCCAGAGGTACTCGCTGCTCACCCACTTGCCGGTGGGGGAGGTGCGCACGATGGTGGCGTCGAAGCCGAGCACGAGCAGCAGTCGAGAGTGGACGGCCGTCTCGACGACGTACTTGCCCGAACCGGTGGTGATCTTGGTGGTGAGCGCGGGCACCGCCTTGCCCAGCTGGCGTGCGCTGACCGGACCGAGCCGTTCGAGCGCCGCGACGGTGTCGTCGGCTGCCTGACGCAACCACTGCTCGGCCGGATCGATGCCGCTGTTGCCCACCCAGTTGGTGAGCTGCTGCCACTCCCGCTCGGCGATGTCGGCCGTGCATGCTGCGTGCATGGCCCGCGCCACCGTCGGTGTGCACACCCAGATGGTGCGCCGCATGCCGTGGTGGCGCACGAGGCTGCGCTGCTCGTAGAGGGCATCGCTCGTGGGCTGCAGCGCCGGCGTGCGCATGCGCGCTGCCGCACTGAGGTACACGCTGGCCGGGTCGCTGCTGTGCAGCGCCACCACCGAATCGGCGATCGCCGCCACGTCGTCGGTACCCGCGCCTGCAGCCAGGCGATGGCGCACCGCCAGCCTGGCCCGGCGTTGCTCGTCGGTGATGCGAGGGAGGGCGTTCATGATCGACTCATGCTGCCAGTGGTGCTCGTATCCGACAATCGATGGTGGTGCCGTCGGGGAGCACGACCCGGAGTNNGGAACGACATGGTCGATGTCGCACCACGCAGCCGGGATGTGGCACCCGGGCCAGCGACAGCCGCCGTCGCGGACGACCAATGCTCTGTACTGGTCGGTGGTGGCGAAGCGGACACCGCGCCCGAGGTCGAGGACGCGCCCGCCGACGTTCACGACGCGTTGGAGGGCGGCGTTCTCGGCGATCTGGCGGGCGATGTGGGCGGGGATGTGGTCGCCGCCTGCGGTGGTGGCCGGCTCGTCGTCGGCACCGGCGAACGTGGCAGCGGTCATCGTGATGAGCACGTTGGCGCCCTCTCGGCCACCGGTGAGGTCGCCCTTCGCGTAGGCGGCGCAGAGCTGGATCAACCCGTCGGCAAGGCGTTGCTCGGTGGTGCGGTCGTCGTCCTGGCAGGGCTTGCCGGCGATGGCGCCGAGGGTGGCGCGCAGCTCGGCGTGTTCGCGTTCTGGAAGGCGCACGACGGTCTCGGCCATCCCGTCGGACGGCTGCCCGAAGCGCACCGAGCGCGCCAGGTGGCGACGCTCTGCCGCCTGAGCGTCGCTCTCCTGCCGGTGGATCTCCGTCCAGCGGTCGGCGGCCGCTCCGGCACCGTCGGGAGGATTGTTGACCGCATTCGCGACGTTCTGGGCAGAGGCGGCCGTGACGTCGCCGTTTCTCACGGCATCCTCCAACTTCTTCGACTTGCGCATAGCGGACCCCAACGCCGCACGCGCCTTGGTGTCGCCGACGGAGGTGTTGGTCTTCCCCGCGACCCAGTCGGCCACGTTGCGGGCGCCGGAATCGCGCCACAGTTCGCGACGGTCGGCTTCGGCGATGACGAGTGCGTGCAGCCCCTTCAACCGGTCGATCTGTCGTTGCAGACCGAGCGCGCCGCGTGTGATGTCGGCATCGGACGCGAGCGCAGGGTCGCCGGCGGCGAGGATCTGGATGCTCTGTTCAAGAACGCCGAGCGCTGCTTCCATATCAAGCACTATAGCGAACACCAGTTCGTCTGTCAAGCAGAAACAGTCACCTCTTCGAAGAAACTCGAGCACAGGCGCGGAGCATCACGCGTAACGTCGGGCATCGTGGACGCTGCCGACCAACATCCCGCCGACTCCGTGCGGCGCGACGTGCGCGCGATGCTCACCGCTGCGATGAAGGCGCGCGATCGGCACACCGTTGATGCGTTGCGGGCGTTCCTCGGCGCGCTCGATAACGCTGAGGCCGCCGACCTCTCCGATGCTCCGACTGCGCAGCTCGGCATCATCGCGGGTGGGGTTGTCGGCCTGGGTGCGGGCGAGGTGCCACGGCGCACCCTGACGTCGGCCGACATCGAGGATGTGCTGCAGTGTGAGGTCGACGTTCGGCGGGCGTGGCCGGCCATCGCCGGTGGCGCCGCCGAGATCGCGGTGCTCGAGCGACTGCGCGACACATACACCAGCGCAGCAGGCGAGTAGTTCATGGAGGTCTCTCGCGACGACGGCTACGCGCTGAGCGATTCGACGGGGCGTCTCGATCGGGCGTGGGTGTCGAGCTGGCTGGCCGAGCAGTCGTACTGGGCGGTCGGCCGGCCGCGTGCGGTGCAGGACCGGGCCATCGACGAGTCGCTGTGCTTCGGTGTGTACGCGCCCGACGGCGCGCAGGTGGGCTTCTGCCGCTACGTCACCGACCGGGCGACGTTCGCATGGATGTGCGACGTGTTCGTCGACGAGGCGCACCGTGGCCGTGGCCTGGGCGCGTGGATGGTGGCCACCTCGCTCGAACATCCCGATCTCGTTCTGGTGCGCCGCCAAGTGCTGGTCACCAGCACGGCGCACGACCTCTACGCCCGGTTCGGCTTCGCATCCGTCGCCGACGCCGATGCCGCCAAGTGGATGGTGCGTCTGCAATGAATCGCGCGTCGGGTTGCGAACCGGGTGGCGCGAGTGACAGACTGTGGTCGATGCGTGCCCACCTCGCCTCCGTCGTCGTAGTAATCCTCGTGTAGACGCACGCCTCCATATCCGCGTGCGTCCAGCCTCCCATGCGGGAGGCTTCTTCGTTTTTCAGCCCGAACCCAGTCCAGGAGCACTCATGAAGATCACCGGGGCACAAGCCCTCATCAGAGCGTTGGAGATGGAACAGGTCGAGACCATCTTCGGCCTGCCCGGCGGTTGCATCCTCCCCGCCTACGACCCGTTGCTCGACTCGTCGATCCGCCACATCCTGGTGCGCCACGAGCAGGGTGCGGGCCACATGGCCGAGGGCTATGCCCACGTCACGGGTCGCCCCGGCGTGGCGCTGGTGACCAGCGGCCCGGCGGCCACCAACATGGTGACCCCGCTGATGGATGCGTACATGGACTCCATCCCGATGGTGTGCATCACCGGCCAGGTGCCCACCTCGGCCATCGGCACCGACGCGTTCCAGGAGTGCGACACCGTCGGCATCACGCGCAGCACCACCAAGCACAACGAGCTGGTGATGAGCGCGCAGGACCTGCCGATGGCCGTGCGCCAGGCCTTCCACATCGCCACCACCGGACGCCCCGGGCCCACGCTCATCGACGTGCCCAAGGACTGCCTCACCAACACCATGGAGTGGTACTGGCCCACCGACGCCGAGGTGGCCGACAGCCTGCCCGGCTACCGCCCGAACACCAAGGGCCACCCGCGCATGATCAAGGAGGCGGCGAAGCTCATCCTGGCGAGCGAGCGGCCCATCATCTATGCCGGTGGCGGCATCCTCAAGGCACGCGCCGCGGAGGCGTTGCGCGAGCTCGCCGAGCTCACCGGCATCCACGTGGTCACCACGCTCATGGCGCGCGGCGCCTTCCCCGACGACCACCCGCTCTGCCTCGGCATGCCCGGAATGCACGGCAACGCGACGGCCATCACCGCGATGCAGAAGGCCGATCTGCTCATCACGCTCGGCGCACGCTTCGACGACCGCATCACCGGCAAGGTGAGCGCATTCGCACCCGAGGCGAAGGTGATCCACGTCGACATCGACCCGGCCGAGCAGGGCAAGGTGCGCAAGCCCGACGTGCCGATCGTCGGCGA
>PMCN01000087.1 GCA_003154135.1 Acidimicrobiaceae bacterium | reverse complement strand
ATCTCCTGCGGCCAGCGCGCGGCGCCGGGCGCGATCGAGCGGGTGCGCATCGACCGGACGACGCTCGAGCCGCGCTTCAAGATCATCGGCTGCGACCTGTGGTCGGACGACCCGGGATTCGCCGCGGCGGCTCAGAAGACTGGCGTGACCGGCATCTGCGGATCCGGCATCATCGAGGTGATCGCCGAGATGTACCTGGCGGGCATCATCGACACCGACGGCGTGGTGCAGGGCGCACTGGCCGACCGCACACCGCGGGTGGTGGCCGACGGCCGCACGTTCAGCTACATCGTCTACGACGCGCCGGGCGTGCGACTGGGCATCACGCAGAACGACGTGCGCGCCATCCAGTTGGCGAAGGCCGCTCTGCGCGCAGGCATCGAGTTGCTGCTCCATCACGCGGGTATCAGCGAGGTGCGCGACATCCGGCTCGCCGGCGCGTTCGGCAGCCACATCGACCCCGTCTACGCGCTGCTGCTCGGTCTCGTACCCGACTGCCCGGTCGACCGGGTGCGCTCCCTGGGCAACGCTGCCGGAGCAGGCGCCGTGCGTGCGCTGCTGTCGGTAGCTGCCCGTCGCGAGATGGAGGCAGCGGTGCGCGGCGTGGTGAAGATCGAGACCGCCACCGAGCCCGAGTTCCAATCGCAGTTCATCGCCGCGATGGCGTTCCCCCACGCCACTGCACCCTCGCCGCACCTGTCGGCGGTGGTCACCCTTCCCCACCCCATCACGAGTGGCTCGGGCAACGAGCGCAACAGTCGCCGGCGCCGCGCCCGCGGCGACAAGGAGGAGTCATGACCGACACACCCACCGTGCAAGGAGCCTCGGCGGGGCGCCGTTCGGGCGGCCGCGCCGGTCGCGCTGCGCTGCGCGCGTCGCACGTCATCGAGCGAGTGCCGTACCTCACACGCACGATGCGGCCCTTCGAGATCCTGAGCGACGAGTCGCTCGCCGTCATCGAGCACTCCGCCGACACGGTGCTCGAAGAGGTCGGCATCGAGGTGCGCGACTACCCCGCTGCGCTGCCGATGTTCGCCGCGGCGGGTGCCATGGTCGACGGCACACGCGTGCGCTTCCCGCGGGGCATGTGTCGCGAGATCGTCGCCGGCAACGCACCGGCGAGCTACGTGCAGCACGCTCGCAACCCGATCAACAACGTCGTCATCGGTGGCAACAACACGGTCTTCGCCCCCAACTACGGCTCGCCCTTCGTGCACGACCTCGACAACGGCCGGCGCTACGCGACACTGGCCGACTTCCGGAACTTCGTGAAGCTTGCGTACATGTCGCCCTACCTCCACCACAGTGGAGGCACGGTGTGCGAACCGGTCGACATCCCGGTCAGCAAGCGCCACCTCGACATGGTGTACTCGCACCTGAAGTACAGCGACAAGCCGTTCATGGGCTCGGTCACCGCCGGATCGAGGGCGGCCGACAGCGTGGAGCTGGCCCGCATCGGCTTCGGTGGCGACCTCCACGACCGCACCGTGATGACCAGCCTCATCAACGCGTCGTCGCCGCTGGTGTGGGACGGCACGATGCTGGCTGCCGCGCAGGTGTACGCCGAGAACAACCAGGCCACCATCATCACCCCCTTCATCCTCGCCGGGGCGATGTCGCCGGCCACCAGCGCCGGTGTCGCCGTGCAGACCCTTGCCGAGGCGCTCGCCGGCATGACCTTCACGCAGATCGTTCGGCCCGGCGCACCGGTGGTGTTCGGCTCGTTCGCCAGCTCGATGAGCATGCAGACCGGGGCACCGACGTTCGGCACCCCCGAGCCCGCGCTGGTGCTCTACACTGTTGCCGCGCTGGCCCGTCGACTGGGTGTGCCGTTCCGCTCCGGCGGCTCGCTCACCTCCAGCAAGCTGCCCGACGCGCAGGCCGCCTACGAGAGCGCCAACACCTTGCAGCCCACCGTGCTCGGCGGCGTCAACTTCGTGCTCCACGCGGCCGGATGGCTCGAGGGTGGGTTGGCCATCGGCTACGAGAAGTTCGTGCTCGACTGCGACCAGCTCGGCATGATGCACACCTTCGTCAAGGGTCTCGACACCAGCGACAACGGCCTCGCCCTCGACGCGATGCGCAGCAACCCTCCGGGCAACCACTTCCTCGGTACGGCTCACACGTTGGCGAACTTCGAGTCGGCGTTCTATCGCAGCGACACCGCCGACAACGCCAGCTACGAGCAGTGGAGCGAAGAGGGCGGCCTCGACGCCGCACAGCGTGCGAACGCGGTGTGGAAGCGGCGACTCGGCGAGTACGAAGCGCCCGACCTCGACTCGGCCGTCGACGAGGCGCTCCTCGAGTACATCACCCGACGCAAGGCCGAACTGCCCGACGAGTTCGGCTGACCAGTCACACACCCAGAAAGGCGGACGACAACGATGTCGACCCAGCGAACCCTCATCGCCGATGCACGGTACGAGGTTGTCCCCATGAAGAACCTCGAGGCGCAGCTGCCGCACATCCCCGCGGGTGCGACGGTGTCGGTCACGTGCAGCCCCACCAAGGGTCAGCAGGCGACGCTCGACCTCGCGTTGCGGCTGCAGGATCTGGGCCACGTGGCGGTGCCGCACATCTCGGCCCGGCTCGTCGAGGACGCCGCCGCGGTGACCCGCCTCGGCGCGTTCTGCCGCGACCACGGCCTGAAGGAGGTGTTCCTGGTGGCCGGCGATGCGCCCGAACCAGTGGGCCCGTACGACGGCGTCGTGGCCTTCCTCGACGACTTCCTCGAGACCGACCACGGGCTCGACCGCATCGGTGTCGCCGCCTACCCCGATGGCCACGCGCTCATCGACACGACGGTCGTCCACGAGGCGCTGCACGCCAAGCAGGCACTGCTCGAGGCTGCCGGAGTGGCGGGCTTCGCCAGCACGCAGATGTGCTTCGACCTGAAGACCTGGACCACATGGGCCGCCGCCGAGCGCACCGCGGGTTTCAAGCTGCCGCTGCACGTCGGCGTACCGGGCGTCATCGACCGGACGAAGCTGTTCACGATGGGCATGCGCCTCGGCATCGGCAACAGCATGCGCTTCGTGAAGAAGAACGGCGGGGTGCTGGGCCGGCTGTTCAAGCCGGGCGGCTACGACCCCAACAAGCTCATCCTCCCGCTGGCCAAGCAGGCGCAGGAGCTGGGCATCGAGGGTCTGCACCTGTTCACGTTCAACAACGTGGAGGCGACCGCCGCCTGGCAGCAGTCGATGCTCGCCAAGCTCGGCTGACCNNGGTCAGGCGTCAGGGTCAGGCGTCGCGCCGGCGACGGCGTCGGCGGCCCATGGCGATGATGGTGGCCGGCACGAAGAACGCGCGAGCCGGCAACGACACCTCGCTCCATGGCCGCTTCGCCAGCGGCGAGCGCCACGCCAGCACGCGGTAGAGGAAGAACGCGGCGACCACCACGTGCAGGCCGATGAGGGCCCAGTAGAAGCCCTTGGGCCCGACGACAGCCATCGTGCCACCGGCGACGAACGGTCCCGCCACGGCACCGATGCCGTAGAGCGTCACCAGCTGCGAGGCGGCGGCGCTGAGATGTTCGGGCTCGATCCAGTCGTTGGTGTAGGCGCCGGCGATGGAGTAGAGCGGGTAGCTCATGCCACCGAGCAGCGTCACCAGCACGAGGGCCATCGGCCGGTCGGGGCTGCCGAGCAGCAGCAGCGCGGCAACGATTGCCGCGCCGGTCGCCGACACCATGCCGACGGCTCGTCGGTCGATGTCGTCGCTCGCTGCCGAGATGGGCCACTGCAGGAGCACACCACCCAGACTGGGCAGCGCGACGAACAGGCCGATGCGGCCGACGCTCATGCCCACCCTGGCCGCATAGATCGCCGCCATGCCCGAGATGGCGCCATGGGCGACGCCCACCAGGAGGCACGAGAACACGCCGGTGGGCACCACCTCGGCGAGCTCGCGCAACGAGATGTGCTCAGACTCCTCCACGTCCGGCGCCACCGCTTCCTCGCTCAGCGCCACCGGGGTGACGGCGAGCGAGGTGAGGATGGCCGCCATCGCGAACCCGCCGACGGTGAGCGGGTTGAACGTGAAGAGCAGGATCTGGCCGATGCCGAAGAAGGCGATGGTGACCGCGCCGTAGACAGCGAGCAGGCGGCCACGGTTGTCGTTGGTGGCGAGGTCGTTGAGCCACGATTCGGCCACCACGTAGAGCCCCGCCGTGCACAGACCGGTGATCAGCCGCAACACCACCCACCACGCAGCCTCGTGCGTGATCCCCGCTCCGATCATCGCCGCCGCCAGGGTGGAGGCCAGCGCCGCGTAGACGCGGATGTGCCCCACCTTGCCGAGCGCGCCGAGCGTGAGCCTCGACCCGACGAGGAAGCCGACGTAGTAGCTGGCGCTGATGAGGCTGCTCACCACGGTGGGCAGGCCCACGCGTTCGGAGCGCACGCCGACGAGCGTGCCGAACAGGCCGCCGGCCAGCATCAAGAGGGCGAGACCGACGAACAGTCCCCAGGTGGCGAGTGCGAGGCTGCGCCGCGGCGCGAGCCCCTCGCCCATGTACGGCGCCTCGCTGCTCAGGGTGTGGTCACCCGTAGACCACCGTCTCCAGCACGGCCTGCGTGAACGTGAGCAGGCTGCCGTCGGAGGGACCCGGGCCCTGGGCCACGGCGATCAGTGTCTTGTTGGTCGACGGGATGACGATGGCCATGATGACCTTCGCCGAGGCACCAGTCGCGCCACAGCCGTCGAGCCGCAGCACCTCGACGGGTCCCTGCGACGTGGGCCGGGCGCTCTCGGTCTGTCGTGACGTGCACACGGTGGCGCCAGGATCGAGGTTCTGCACCAGCTGTGCCGGATCGGCCAACTGCGACGACGGTGCGGTGAGCAGCGTGATGCCGAACGTGTCGTTGTCGGCGCCGTACTTGCTCAGGTCGGCGGAACCGCTGATCTGCGAGAACGTCACCCCGCTCGTGGTGACGGGGTTGACGTCGGTGTTGAAGGCAGTGGGCAGGTAGGCCGAGAACGTGTTGGTCTTGTCGCTGACGTGCTGCACGTCGGCGGGGACGTCGGTGCCGCTGGGCACGGTGGTCGCCGGGCCTTGCGTGGTGGCGGGAGCGGTGATGACGAGCGCCGGCTCGGTGGTTGCCGCTGCGGTGGGCTCGACCACGGCCGAGGTGGTGGTGACCACCGACGTCACCTTCGTGTCGGTGCCGCCGAGGGTGACGGTCTTGTTGTCGTTGCCACCGCTGAACGCGATGACGCCACCGACGATGCCACCGACGACCACGATGGCGCCGACGACGTACAGACCGGTCCTGCTCTTCTTCGGCGGCACCGGCGGCTGGCCGCCCGGGTACGGCTGGCCCGGGTACGGCTGACCGGGGTACGGCTGGGCGGGGTACGCCTGCGTGGGCGGCACCTGCTGCGTGGGCGGGTACTGCTGTGCGGGGTACGGCTGACCCGGGTACGGCTGACCCGGGTACGGCTGAGCCGGAGGGAACTGCTGCGGCGGCTGGGGCGGTTGCGGCGGCTGGGGAGGTTGCGGAGGTTGCGGAGGTTGCGGCGGAGTGGGCGGCACCTGCGGCGGTTGGCCAGGAGGAGGCGGCGGAGGGAGCGAGTCGTTGCCCATTGCCGCAGACTAGTCAGCTCCCGCGACGTCGCCGGATCTCGGCCGTGATCGCGGGCACCACCTTGTGCAGATCGCCGATGACCGCGTAGTCGGCCTTGGTGACCATGTTGGCCTCGGGGTCGGTGTTGATGGCCAGGATCTTCTTCGACGCCATGGCGCCCACCCAGTGCTGGATGGCCCCGCTGATGCCGCACGCCATGTAGAGGTCGGGCGCGATGCGCGTACCGGTCTGGCCCACCTGGTCGGTGTGGTTGCGCCAGCCGTTGTTGGTGACGGCACGCGAGCAGCCCACGACGCCGCCCAGTGCGGCCGCCAGTTCCTCCAGCGGAGCGAACGCCTCGGCCGACCCGACGCCACGACCGCCGCCCACGACGAGCGGTGCGGTGGCCAGGGTGACACCCGCGGCGCGTTCGACGCGCTCGGCCACGACGGTGCGAGCGAGCGACGGGTCGAGCGACAGCGACAGCACCGACACGGCGCCCGCGGCCGCAGCTTCAGTGGCCTCGAACGCGTGAGGCGACACCGTCACGAGCTTGGTCGACGCGTCGAGCGAGCACTGCTCGAGCAGCGAACCGCCCCAGCGCACGCGGGTGATGCTCGACATGTCGCCGGGAGCGAACGAGATGCAGTTCGCCACCATCGGCAGGTCGAGCCGCGCGGCGGCCTGGGCCATCACCTCGTTGCCGCGATCGGTGCCGCACGTCAGCACCCCTTGGGGTTGCAGCGCACGGGCCGCCTGCGCGACAGCCTCGCCCCATGCTTCCGGGCCGAAGTCGGCGAGCACGTCGTCGTGCACCTGGTGCACCACGGCCGCACCGTGCGCCGCCAGCGTCGCGACGGCGCCGTCGGCTGCAGCTCCCAGCGTGAGCGCGTGCACGTCGCTGTCGATGCTGCGGGCCGCGGCGAGCGCTTCCAGGGATGCGGGGCTGATCGTCCCGCGGTCGTGTTCGATGACGACGAGCACGGTCATTTCAGCAGCCCCAGTTCTTCCAGGAGGTCGACGACGGCCGATGCCGCATCGGGCCCGTTGCCGAGGATGGCGGTCTGGCTCACCTGCTCGGCCGCCTGCAACAGCGTCACCATCTGCTGACCGCCGGGCTCGGCGTGCGGCGGGATCTGCACGACCTCCACCTTCTTCGAAGCGAGGCGGCCCTTGAGGGTCGGGTAGCGAGGGAGGTTGATGCCCTCCTTCACCCCCAGCACGGCGGGCAGCGGCACGCGATAGACCTCGACACCGGCGTCGCTCTCGCGGCGCGCACGCAGCGCGTCGCCCTCGACCTCGATGCCCTTGATGCCGTTCACCACCGGGCGGCCGAGGGCGTAGGCCACTCGCACCCCGATCTGGAAGTTGCCCGCATCGGCGCTCTCGTTGCCGAACAGCACGAGGTCGAACGGGCCGTCGGCCGCTTCCAGGTCGCGGATGGCGGCGGTGATCGCGGCGGCGGTTCGCTGCGGGTCCCAGTCGGCGGTGTCGATGGGCAGCAGCACCGCCTTGTTGACACCGATGCTGGCCGCATAGCGCAGCTGCTCGTCGGCCTCTGCAGGCCCGAGCGTGAGCACCGTCGACTCGCCGCCGTGGCGCTCGACCAGTTGCACGGCTTCCTCCACTGCGCACTCTTCGTGCGGGCTGGTGGTGAACGCGAGGTACGCGGTGTCGACCGCCTGTCCGTCGGCGGTGATGCTGATGCGAGCACCGGGGGCCGGCACCCGCTTCACACAGACGAGCACTCGCATGACTACGACTTCATCCGGGAGTCGGTGGGGTCGAAGAGCGGGGTGGCTCCGGCCACGTCGACGGTGACGGGGTAGTTCTCGTTCATGTACATCACCTGCAGCTTGGTGCCTACCACTGCGTGCTCGGGCGGCAGGTAGGCGAGCAACAGGTACTTGCCCAGCGACGGGCCGGCACCGGCGGTGGTGACCCGTGAGACGCGACCCTTGCGGTCGAGGATGCGGTCGCCGGCGAGCGTGAGGATGGGCTCGTTGCCTCCCGTGGGGAAGCGGTCGTAACCGTCGGCACACCGCTGCGAGTCCATCGACAGCGTGCACATCACCGCCGCCGGACCATTGGCCTCGGCGTCGGCGCGTGCCTCGAGGTAGGCCTGCTTGCCCACGAAGTCGGCGTTCTTCACCTTCGGGCGGGCAAGGCCGGCCTCGACCGGGTTGTACTCGCTCTCCAGCTCGGCTGCCATCAAGCGGTAGCCCTTCTCGATGCGACCGGTCACCGCGTACACGCCGATGCCGACGGGGATGATGGCGAACTCCTTGCCGGCGTCGGCCACCGCGTCCCACAGCTTCAGGCCGTGCTCCATGCGGGTGTAGATCTCCCAGCCGTTCTCGCCCACGTAGCTGATGCGGAACATCGTGCACGGCACGCCGTCGATGAGCACGTCGCGCACCGCGCCGTAGGGGAAGCCCTCCTGGCTCAGGTCGTAGGCAGCAGTGGTGTCGTCGGTGACGATCTTCGCCAACGTGGCCGGGGCGTTGGGGCCCCACACGCCGAGCGTGCAGATGCCCTGCGAGCGGTCGGTGAAGGTGACCGAGCCGTCGCCGCCGGTGAACTCCGCCAAGCGGCGGTTGAACCAGTAGTGGTCGCGGCCACCGTCGAACGCGCCGGTGATCACACGGAAGTGGTTCGTGCCGAGGCGCTGGATGGTGAGGTCGCCGCGGAAGCCACCGTGCGGGGTGAGCAGCGGGGTGTAGATGCTGCGGCCGACGGCGACGTCGACCTGGTTGACGCACACCCAGTTGAGGAACTCGCAGGCACGCGGGCCTTCGAAGTCGAACTCGTTGAACGCGGTGAGGTCCACCATGCCGACGCTCTCGCGCATCTGCAGGTGTTCGGCGTTGACCACCGGGTGCCACCAGCGCGCATCCCACTCGTGGGTGCGCGGCGCGCACGAGTCCGCGAACTTCTCCATCAGCGGCTCGTTGCTCGCGTACCACTGCGGCCGTTCCCAACCGCGAGCGTCGAAGAACGTGGCGCCGAGCGCCTCTTCGCGGGCGTAGAACGGGCTGCGCCGCAGGCCGCGCTGGCTGGCCCACTGCTCACGCGGGTGGACGATGCCGTACGTCTTGTTGAAGTGCTCGTTGCAGCGGGCGTTGATGTGCCACTCGGTCTTCTCGTGCGGGTAGAAGCGGCTGATGTCGCTGCCGTGCGGGTCGCACATGTGCGGGTAGCCGTAGGTCATCCACTCGGCGACGAGCTGGGCGATGCCGGGGCCTTCCTTGATCCACACCGCCGCTGCGCTCCACAGGTTGCGCACCTCGGGCGTCTCGCCGAGCACCGGGTTGGCGTCGGGCGTGAGGCTGAGCAGACCGTTGATCGCGTAGCGGATCTCGGCGTCGCC
>PMCN01000196.1 GCA_003154135.1 Acidimicrobiaceae bacterium | reverse complement strand
AGGCCGAGATCGACGAGATCATCGCCGGCTACGCGGTGGTCGCCGAGCACTGCGCAGAGGGTGGGTTCGACGGCATCGAACTGCAGTGCAGCCACAGCTCCATCGTTCGCGGCTTCCTCTCCCCCGCCACCAACACGCGCACCGACGAGTACGGCGGCACCATCGAGAACCGCGCACGGCTGCTGGTGCAGGTGGTCAACGCCGTGCGGCGCGTCATCGGCAACCGCATGGCGCTGGGCGTGCGCATCTGCGGCGACGAGCTCATCGACGGTGGCACCACCATCGACGACGCGGTGCGCATCGCCCAGATCGCCGAGGCCACGGGCCAGGTCGACTACATCAACACGTCGATCGGCGTCGCCACTGCGAGCCTGTTCATGATCGAGGCGAGCATGCACATCCCGCCGGGATACGCGCTGTTCATCCCATCAGCGATGCGCAAGGCCGTCGACCTGCCGGTGGTGGGCGTGGGCCGGTTCAAGGACCCGTTGCAAGCCGAGCGCGCCATCGAGGAGGGTCACTGCGACCTCGTCGGCATCGTGCGCGGTCAGATCGCCGACCCCGACTTCGCGGCGAAGGCTCGCGAAGGCGCCACCGACGAGATCCGCCTCTGTCTGAGCTGCAACCAGGAGTGCGTCGGCCGCATGGGTCTCAACCGCTGGCTCGGGTGCATCGAGAACCCGCGCACCGGCCGCGAGTCGCAGGGCGTGAGCGACGTGCACCTCGCCACCACGCCGAAGCACGTGATGGTGGTCGGCGCCGGGCCGGCGGGTTTGCAGGCGGCCATCGCCGCGGCGCGCAACGGCCATCGCGTCACCGTGTTCGAGCAGAGCGACCAGCCCGGCGGTCAGGTGCGCATCGCGGCCAGCGTGCCCAACCGTGCCGAGCTCGGCGACATGATCCGCAACCAGCTCAACGAGTGCGAACGGCTGGGCGTCACCATCGAGTACGGCGTCGGCGTGTGGCCTGGCCTCGTGCAGGAGCGGGCGCCCGACGAGGTCGTGGTGGCCACGGGCGCCGAGCCCCAGCGGCCGTGGTGGGTACCGGGCGACGCGCACAACGTCGTCGACGTACGTGCGGTGCTCGACGGCAGCGTGCACGACGGCGGCCCGCAGCACGGACAGTCGGTCGTGGTGGTCGACGAGATCGGCTTCCACCACTCCACGTCGGTGGCGGAGGTGCTCGCCGACCGCGGGTGCACCGTCGAGATCGTCACCAACGGCATGGTGGTCGGACAAGACCTCGGCATCACGCTCGACATGGAGAACTGGTGGATGCGCGCACTCGCCAAGGGCATCGTGCAGAGCACCGACCTCGTGCCGATGGGCATGGCCGACGGCGAGCTGACGCTGCTGCACCACCCCACCGGGGTGAACCAGACGCGCCGGCCCGACTGGGTGGTGCTCGCCGTGCCGCCCAACCCGGTCGAGTGGCTCTACCTCGATCTGAAGGCCGCCGGGGTCAGCGTGCAACGGGTGGGCGACTGCGTGGCACCGCGCCGGGCACACGCCGCGGTCATCGACGGCGAGCGAGTCGGCGCGTCGCTGTAGCGAGCGGTGCGGGCGGCGGTACGGCAGACTGGGCGCGTGAGCACTCCTCTGGTGGCTGTGGTGATGGGCTCGGCCAGCGACTGGCCGACGATGAGCAAGGCGGTGGAGGTGCTCACCGAGCTCGGTGTGGCCCACGAGGCGCAGGTGCTGTCGGCGCACCGCATGCCCGACGAGATGTTCACCTTCGCCGAGAACGCTCACGGGCGCGGCCTGCGGGTCATCATCGCCGGTGCGGGCGGCGCTGCCCACCTGCCGGGCATGCTCGCCGCCAAGACCACCGTGCCGGTGCTCGGCGTGCCCGTCGCCAGTCGTCACCTCGGCGGCCAGGACAGCCTGTACAGCATCGTGCAGATGCCGGCCGGGGTGCCGGTCGCAACGTTCGCCATCGGTGAAGCGGGTGCCACCAACGCCGCGCTGTTCGCGGTCGCCATCCTCGCCGCGCACGACGAGGCGCTCGCGCTCGCCCTCACCGAGTACCGCGCACGCCGGCGCCACGACGCGGCGTCCAGCACCTTGCCTCCCGCATGAACGCTCCCGACCACGACGTCATCACGCCGCCGGCCATGCTCGGCATCCTCGGCGGCGGCCAGCTCGGCCGCTACTTCGTCATCGCTGCGCGCACCATGGGCTACCGCACCACCGTGGTCGAACCCGATCCGCACGCACCGGCGGGCAGGGTCGCCGACGTGCACCTGGTGGCCGACTACGACGACCCGGCGGCGCTCGAACAGCTCGCGACAACCTGCGCGGTGGTGACCACCGAGTTCGAGAACGCACCGGCGACGGCGATGGTGACGCTGGTCGACCGCACGCTCGTGCGGCCCTCGCCGGAGGCCATCGCGGTCACGCAGGATCGCATCGCCGAGAAGCAGTTCCTCGCCGACATCGGCGTCAACGTCGCGCCGTACCGCGTGATCGACTCCGCCGCCACGCTCGCCGACGCCGAGGCATCCGCAGTGTTCCCTGCGATCATGAAGACCGCCCGCCTCGGCTACGACGGCAAGGGCCAGGTGCGCGTGGCGGCCGCCGCCGACCTCGTTGCCGCCTGGGCTGCACTGGGCTCCGTGCCCTGCGTGCTCGAGCAGCAGCTCCCACTCGACCGCGAGCTGTCGGTGGTGCTCGCTCGCACGGCCGACGGCCGGGTGGCCTACTACCCCGTCGCCGAGAACGTGCACGTGCACGGCATCCTCGACACCTCGTCGGTACCCGCTGTGCTACCCGGCGACGGCCATCACCAGGCCGGCGAGCTGTGCGCCGGGATCGCCGAGGCGTTGCAGTTCGTGGGCGTGCTCGCCGTCGAGATGTTCGTGGTCGGCAACGACGTGCTCGTCAACGAGCTGGCTCCGCGACCGCACAACACGGGGCACTACACGCTCGACGCGTGCGTCACCGACCAGTTCCAGCAGCAGGTGCGCGCGATCTGCGGCCTCGCACTGGGCGACACGGGCCTCGCCGTGCCGGGCGTGGC
>PMCN01000246.1 GCA_003154135.1 Acidimicrobiaceae bacterium | reverse complement strand
GGTTGATCTCGCGGGCCTTGTCGCTGCCGATGCCCACCTTGATGGTGACCACCTGGCGGACGGTGTTCTGCGTGGCTTCCTCCACCTTGCCGTAGTCGAGGCCCTTCAGCGACACGCCGCGCTTGACGAGCTTCTCCTCGACGACGATGCGCAGCGCGTTGAGCCGATCCTCGCTCACCGTGCGCAGGGTGAGCACGAGCTCGCTCTGGTCGATGGAGGAGTCGGTGTTCTTGAAGTCGAACCGCGTGCCCACCTCACGCTGGGCCTGATCGATTGCGTTGCGCACTTCTTGGCGATCCACTTCGGAGACGACATCGAAACTGGGCATGCGGCAATGGTAGTGATGGCGATAACCTCACACACCGCTGATGGGTCGGTGCCCGAGTGGCCAAAGGGAGTTGACTGTAAATCAACCGGCGTCGTCCTACGTAGGTTCGAATCCTGCCCGGCCCACCACGTCGATCGCCAGGCCTTCGGGCCTGGCGATCGCTCTTTCACCATGATCATCATCGACGCGGAGCTCCTCTCGGCCTCACGGCCCAATCGACCGCTGTTCCGCGACGTGTCGATCACCATCAGCGACGGCGACCGCGTCGGTGTGGTGGGCATCAACGGCTGCGGCAAGAGCACGCTGCTGCGCATGTTGGCCCGCGAGCTCGAGCCCGAAACGGGCGAGGTGCGCTGGGGCCGTGGCGCCCGGGTCGGCTTCCTGCTGCAGCAGCCGGTGCTGCCCGCGGGAACAGTTCGCGACGCGGTCGGTGGCGAGTGGCAGGGCGAGGCGATGCTCGACCGGCTGGGCATGGCTGCGTTGCTCGACGCCCGCACCGACGAGCTGTCGGGTGGGCAGGCCAAGCGGGTCGCGCTGGCGCGGCTGCTCGTGGGCGAATACGAGGCGCTCATCCTCGACGAGCCGACCAACCACCTCGATCTCGATGCCATCCGCTTCCTCGAGGACTGGCTGGCGGTCTACCGCGGCGGGCTCGTGCTGGTCACCCACGACCGCCACGTGCTCGACAAGGTGACCACGAAGGTGCTCGAGATCGACCGCGGCACCGCGTACCTCCACGTGCCGGAGGGGTGGCACGCCGGTTCTGGCTACGCCGCCTACCTCGCCGGCCGCGCCGAGCGCGAGGAGCGCGCCGAGGTGGCCGAGGCCGTGCGCAAGAACCTGGCGGCCAAGGAGCTGGCCTGGCTGCGCCGCGGTGCGCCGGCCCGCACCGCCAAGCCCAAGGCCCGCATCGCCACCGCCACCGCGCTGGTGCAGGGCAAGGCGCAGGCTGCCGCCCGCTCCGGCGATCTCACCCTGTCGATGGGTTCGCAGCGGCTGGGCTCGAAGGGCATCGAGGTGCGGCGGGTGTCGTTCGCGTGGCCCGACGGCACGCCCGTCCTCCATCGCGTCTCGGCCGAGTTCGAGCCGGGCGACCGTGTCGGGGTCGTCGGCGCCAACGGCGCCGGCAAGAGCACCCTCCTCGATCTCATCGCCGACCGGCTGCAACCCACCGAGGGCACTGTCGAGCGTGGCGCCACCGTGAAGATCGGCTACTACGACCAACTGGGCCGCGAGATCGATCTCGCCCAGCGTGTGCGCGAGGCCGTGGCCGGCGACAAGGGCGAGCCCTCGGTGGCCGACGTCGTGCTGATGAAGAAGTTCTGGTTCGACGGCGACGCCCAGTTCGCGCCCATCGGCACGCTCAGCGGCGGCGAGCGGCGGCGGCTGCAGCTGCTCCTCACGCTCGTGCAGCAACCCAACGTGCTGCTCCTCGACGAACCCACCAACGACCTCGACCTCGATACGTTGCGCGCCCTGGAGGACTTCCTCGACGACTGGCCGGGCATCGTCGTCACCGTCAGCCACGACCGGTCGTTCCTCGATCGGGTCACCGACGAACTGCTGTCGCTCGACGGCCAGGGCGGTGCGGCATGGGTGCGTGGCGGGGTGGCGGCCTGGCTGGCACAGCGCAACGCGGCGCCGGCCACCAGCCGTACCGCCACCAGCAGGCCGGCCAGCACCCAGGCTGTCGCCTCGGCCTCGCGGCCGAAGCCGACGGCGGGGAACCGCAGTCCGTCGACGGTGCGTCGCCAGCTCGGACAGGCCGAGCGCGACCTGGCCACGGTGGCCAAGCGACGTGATGCCGTCGCTGCCGACCTGGCCGAGGCGATCGACCATCGCGAGCTCGGAGCGCTGGGCGAGCGGTTGGCGGCGGTACAGGTGGCCGTCGACCACGCCGAGGAGGCCTGGCTGGCGCTCGCCGACGAAGCCGAGGCGCTGGGCCTCGAGCTCTAGCCCGGCACGTCAGATGAGCAGGTGCTCCATCAGGGCCACGTCGTGCCAGCGGTTGAACTTGCGGCCCACCTCACGCTCGACGCCGAGGAGCTCGAAGCCCCACTTGCGGTGCAGCGCGATCGATGCCTCACCGCTCGCGTTGATGCGGGCGAACACGGCGTGGAAGCCCGAAGAGGCCGCCACCGAGAGCAGCTCCTGCACCAGGAGGCTGCCGATGCCCTCTCCGTTGCGGTCGCGGCGCACGTACACCGAGTCCTCCACGCTGGTGCGATAGGCGGCCCGCTCCTTGTACGGCGACAGCGCCCCGAAGCCCACCACATCGCCGCCGGCACTGTCGACCGCGACGATGGCCGCGAAGGCGCCGCTGCGAGCCGCGAGCCACGCCTGCTGGTCGGCGAGACTGCGTGGGACGAGGTCGAACGTGGCCGCCGTGTGCACCACTTCGTGGTTGTAGATGGTGCGGATCTGCTCGGCGTCGGCGGCGACGGCGAGGCGCAACGAGATGGGTGCCACGCCTGGCGAGAGTAGTCGCGTGAAAGCGCGATTCCCGTGGCCGCGCGGGGGGACCTGCCGCTATGCTCGTTCGTCGGCTTGCGGCATTGCCGCGCGCCACTGCCCTCCTAGCTCAGTCGGTAGAGCAACGCCATGGTAAGGCGTAGGTCGTCGGTTCGA
>PMCN01000037.1 GCA_003154135.1 Acidimicrobiaceae bacterium | reverse complement strand
CGACGAGCCGACCTCGGCGCTCGACAGCAAGATCGGCGCACAGGTGATGGAGCTCATCCGCAGCGAGATGAAGGCGCGCAACACGGCAGCGGTCATCGTCACCCACGACACCCGGATGACCGACTACGCGGACCGTACGGTGCGCATCGTCGACGGCCGGCTCGATGCCGGCACGGCGGTCGCGGGCGACGGCCACTGATCGCCCGTCGACACCTCAGCGGCCGGCGGGGTCCTGGCGGTAGTAGTCGCGCAGCACCCGGTAGAGCGCCGGCTCGTGTTCGCGAAGTCGCGTCGCCTGGGTGAAGAACACCTCGGTGGCCACGGCGAAGAACTCGGTGGGGTTGGTGGCCGCGTACGGCCGCAGCACCGTCGACTCGCCGTCGCGCACCCGTTGCAGCGCCGGCGTGCACGCGCCGACCCACGCCCGCAGCTGGTCGGCGTCGGCGAGCGGGGGAGTGCCGTCGCTCACCCCGTCGAGCATGTCGAGCCGGTGCGCGAACTCGTGGAGCAGCACGTTCTCGCCCCACTGCGGGTTGCGCGCCTGGGATGCCGCTGCGTCCCACGACACGAGGATGGGACCCCGATGGTGCGCTTCGCCGATCACCGAGTCGGCGGTGTCGGTGAGCATGCCGCCGCCCACCGACCGCGTGCCGTGGATCTCGATGGTGCTCGGGTGGATGATGACGGAGGTGACCGAGAGGTAGCTGTCGAGGCCGTCGTCGAAGCCCAGGACCAGCAGCGCGGCGTGCGCCGACACCGCGACTCGCATGTCGTCGGTGACCTCGAAGCCGTTCGCGGCCTCCCACCGCAGGCCTGCGACCAGCACGTCGGTGAGCTCGACCAGGCGTTCGCGCTCGTCGGGCTGGAGGCGTGCCATGGCGGGCAACCAGGTGCGCATGAGGGCCGTGAGCACCTCGGGTGACAGCGCGTCGCGGCGCCGGGATCGGGAGAACAGCGCCACGAATCGAGGCTACCGGTCCCCTGATATTCCCCGCGAAGGTCCCCAGCCCTCCATGGCCATTGTGCTCTGTTGGCGAACAGGGGTTTGGCGGACGATGCGTGTGTCGGTGATCCCGATGATTCGCCGCCAGGGAGGGAACAATCCAATGAAACGCCGCACGCTCGACATCGTCTTCGCAGTAGGTGGAGCACTTTTCGCAGTGCTCCTGCTCGTGCTCGGTCTCGTGCTCAAGAACCAGGCCGACTTCGCCAAGTCCTACGTCAAGGACCAGCTCGGTGCACAGCAGATCTACTTCCAGCCGACCAAGACGCTCGACGCCGAGATGTCGAAGGTCGCCTGCTTGACCAAGTACGGCCAGGGTGGCGACGCCGCCCACGGTGGTGGCCAGCTGATGACCACCGGCAAGATGGCCGAGTGCTACGCCAACGAGTACATCGGTACGCACATGAAGGCCGCTGCCAAGGGCGCCGGCTACGACGGGGCCACCTACGCCACGATGGGCACCTTCGTGATGGCCGGTGACGGATCCGCCACGTCGAAGTCGCTCGTCGACCAGCTCGCCGCCGCCACCAAGGGTGGCGACCAGCCCACGATCGACGCCGCCCAGAAGGCACTCGACACGGCCAAGGGCTTGCGCGGCACGCTGCTGACCGGTGAGACCCTGCGTGGTCTGCTGCTCACCAGCTACGGCTTCAGCATCTTCGGTGACCGCGCCGCACTCGCCGGCACCATCTGCATGCTGGCCTTCGCCTTGCTGCTGGTGCTCAGCATCGCCGGCCTGGTCCACGCCTTCACGTCGAAGCACGCCAAGGACGTGGTGCTCGCAGTCGAGCACAAGGCCTGACCGGTACGACGAGTACAGCCCGACGAGCGCCGGGCGGGTCTCCCCCAGGACCTGTCCCGCTCATCTGACAGCAGTGCCCCCGCCTCTGGCGGGGGCACTGTCGCGTCCGGGCCGCACCGTCGCGGTCAGTCGTCGCTGCCTGGGCGGCGGCGTTCGCGCTTGCGCTCGCCGGCGCGACGCTTCTCGCTGAGGCGCTCCTCGCGGGCAGCGCGGCTGGGCCGGGTGCGAGCGCGAGGCGGCGGAGGTGGTGCGGCAGCGGTGTCGAGTCGTGCGAGCGCCTCCTGCCAGGCGACCTGGCGGTTGCGCCACTGCGAACGGGTCTGCGACGACGAGGCGGTGATCGTGTCGCCGACGGCGGCGAGCATGCGATCGAGCACCACCGTCGGCAGTCCGCAGCGCGCGACGTCGACCGTGACGGTGACCGCGGTGTCCGACGTGTTGGCGTGCTGACCCCCTGGTCCGCCGCTGCGCGTGGCCTGCCAGCTCACCGCCTCGGCCGCGACGCGCCTGCCGGCGGGCGTGGTGTACCAGCCGTCGACCGGCTCCATGGATGGGGTGGTCGGGGCCATGGCCGGGGTCAGTCGTCCTGTTGCATCGTGGCCCACAGCCCGTGCTCGTGCAGTCGGAACACGTCGATCTCGGCCTTCTCGCGCGTGCCCGAGCTCACCACGGCCCGGCCCTTGTGGTGCACGTCGAGCATCAGTGCAGTGGCCTTCTCGAGGCTGTAGCCGAACACCTTCTGCAGCACCATCGTGACGTAGCTCATCAAGTTGATGGGGTCGTTCCACACGAGCACGATCCACGGACGGTCGAGCGAGGTGGTCTCGTCGACGTCGGGTTGGTCGACTCGAGTGGGTGCGGTCACGGGGGGCACCGTGACATTCTGCCCGGCCGCTCCTGCCGCGAGTGGTGCAGCCATCGGCCTCCCCCTACGATGATCCCGCTATGGCTGTCGGCGCTCGTCCTCTCGTGCCATCCCGGCTCGCGCCTGGGGGAGTGGCCCACGGGTCGCGCCGCACCCCCACCACGCGCATCGGCGGCTTCATCGCGCTCACCAAACCGCGCATCATCGAACTGCTGCTCATCACCACCGTGCCCACGATGGTGCTCGCCCAGCAGGGCTGGCCGCGCACGTCGCTCGTGCTCGTCACGCTCGTCGGCGGCACGCTGGCGGCCGGCGGTGCCAACGCCATCAACATGGTGGTCGACCGCGACATCGACAAGCTCATGCCGCGCACGCAGGGCCGCCCGCTGGTCACCGGCCTCGTCGCGCCGCGAGAAGCGCTCGTCTTCGCCATCGCCCTCGAGGTGATCGCCTTCGGCGTGCTGTGGCGGTGGGCCAACCTGCTCGCCGCGGTGCTCGCGCTGTCGGCCACCCTGTTCTACGTCTTCGTCTACACGCTCTGGCTGAAGCGCACCAGCACGCAGAACATCGTCATCGGCGGTGCCGCCGGGGCCATGCCCGTGCTGGTCGGCTGGGCCGCGGTCCAGAACAACGTCGCATGGGCGCCGGTGGTGCTGTTCGCGGTGATGTTCCTGTGGACCCCGCCGCACTTCTGGGCGCTCGCCATCCGCTACGCCGACGACTACCGCGCCGCCAACGTGCCGATGCTGCCCGCGGTGGCCACGCTCGAGGTCACGGTGCGCAAGATGGTGCTGTACACCGTGGTCATGGTGGCGGCCACGATGGTGCTGTGGCCGGTGGGCCACCTGGGTCTGCTGTACGGCATCAGCGCCGTCGTGCTGGGTGCGCTGTTCCTCTGGGGCACCATCGATCTCGGGCGGGCACCCACGCCCCAGCGCTCGATGCGCGTGTTCGGTTACTCCATCACCTACGTCACCCTCCTCTTCGCAGCGATGACCCTCGACGTCCTCTTGCGCCACGTGACCTGAGGATTTCCTACTGACGTGGCCCCTGTGGGTAATGTCGAACCTGTAATGCCATCAACCGACCTGTCATCTGAGGGCCCTGCCGTCCGCGCGCCCGGGACGAAACGAGTTCGTTGCCTATGACCACCATCGATACCCACGCCGACAGCGCCGCCCCGGCGGGCGCGGGATTGACGACAGTGGCCGAATGGATCACGACCACCGATCACAAGCGCATCGGTCGGCTGTACCTCGGCACGGCCGCGCTCACGGGCGTCGGGTCGGTCACGTTGGCCGCACTCCTCGCGTTCGAGCGCATCGACGCGGCGAAGACCACGTTCAAGCTCGGTTCGCTCACCCAGATGTTCTCGCTGTACCGGTTCGGCCTCACCTACCTGGTGATGCTGCCCCTGGTCGTGGGCGTGGCGCTCGCCGTCGTGCCGCTCCAGGTGGGCGCACGCGCCATCGCCTTCCCTCGACTGGCGGCCCTCGGCTTCTGGGCATGGCTCGTCGGTGCCGCGCTCACGGTGGCCTCCCTCGTCGGCAACGGTGGCCCGAGCGGCGGCAACGCCCGCTTCGTCGACCTGTTCACGCTCGCCGCCGCGTTGTGCATGGCGGGCCTGTTGGCCAGCACGCTCTCGCTCGTCGCCACGGTGCTCACCACCAGGGTGCCGGGCATGAACATGCGCCGGGTGCCGCTGTTCTCCTGGTCGGTGCTGGTGATGGGTCTCGGCCTGGTGGTGGTGCTCCCCATCGTCATCGGCCTCCTCCTCGTCGTCTACGTGGCCCACAAGTACCCGTCGCTCAGCGAGTTGAGCGGCAACCGGGCGCTGCCGCAGTGGGTGGGCTTCGGCTTCACGCAGCCCACCACCATCCTGTTCGCCATCCCGGTGCTCGGCCTGCTCGCCGACACCGTGGCCACCGCCACTCGCAGCCGCCTGCGCCCGCGTGGCCCGCTGCTCGCCGCCGTCGGCCTCGTCGGCACCGCGATGTTCGGAGCCGCGGTGCAGGCGCCGGTGGTCATCCGCGCTCCCTTCCGCGATCTGTCGGGCGGCGACAGGGTGTCCGATCTGCTGCCCTATGCGCTCGTGCACGTGCTGCCGCTGCTGGGCGTGTTCCTCGCGGTCGCGCTCACGGTCTCCGCGCTGCGCACCAAACCGAAGGTCACGGCCCCGCTGGTGTTCGCACTGCTCGGCGCGCTGCTCGTGCTGCTCGGCACCACGGCCAGCGCGCTGTTCCACATCGGTGACGCCGGCCTCACTGGCACCGTGTTCGAAGAGGGCGTCTGGCTGGCGCTGGTCTACGGCACCGTCCTCGGCGCGATGGGCGCCGTGGCCTACTGGGGCCCCAAGCTCTGGGGTCGCAGCATGCCGCGCGGCGCCACGCTGCCGCTCGCGCTCGTCGGGTTCGTCGGTGCGCTGCTCGCCAGCGTGCCCATGCTCATCGCCGGCTTCGCCGATCAGCCCGGCGCCGTCTTCCCGGCAGTCGGGCGCGGCGACTCGGCGGTCACGTTCAGCTACTCCGGCCCGCACGGCCTGTGGAACGGGCTCAGCTTCGCCGGGCACGTCGTGGTGCTGGTCACCGTGCTCGCCTTCGTGGCGCTGGCACTTCGTTCGTTCCTGTCGGGCGAGCGCGTGGGCGACGACCCGTGGGACGGTGGCACGCTCGAGTGGGCCACCACCTCGCCGGCTCCCGCCGACAACTTCGCCGAGATCCTCATCGTCAAGTCGGCCGAACCGCTGCTCGACCTCAAGCCTTCCCGGAGCGACGCCTGATGCACGCACTTCCTGCTGCTCCCGATCCGGCGCCGCGGCGCCAGGTCCTCGTCGGCACCGCCCTGGCATCGGCTGCCGCCGCGGCGCTCGTCGGCGGTCTGCTGGCGCTGTGGCTGCGCCTTCGCTACGTGGCCGTGCACGCCGTCGACGGCCGGTGGGTGCCCAAGAAGGTCACCATCCCGATGGTGCCCGCCAACGTGATGCTCCTCGCGCTCATCCCCATCTGCGTCTTCGCCCAGTGGGCCGTCTACTCGGCCAAGCGCGACGACAAGCCGCACACCGCGTTGGCGCTCGGCCTGGTGGCGCTGCTCGGCCTCGCCTTCGTCAACGCGCAGGCGTTCATCTACGCCACGCTGAAGCTGCCGGCCAACGGCGGCACGTTCAACGTGATGTTCTACACGGTCACCGGGGTGGCCGTGCTGCTCGCCGTCATCGGCATCATGTTCAGCGTCGCCACNNCATGCCCTGTATTGGTACGCCTTCAGCGCCGTGTTCACGGTGCTGTGGCTCGTGGTCTACGTAGCGAAGTAACGGGGAGCCGATGTTCACCACTGGTTCGAAACTGTTCCTCGGGGCAACCGGGCTCTCGATCGCGGGTGCGGTCGTGTTCGCGGCCACCACCGGCGGTGCCGAGGGCTGGTTGGGGGCGGTCGGTCTCACCACGCTCGCGGTGGTCTTCGCCTTCCTCGCCGGCATCAACCTCTACACGCGCGATGCCAACGTGCCCGCGCTCGAACCGGGCGTCGAGCACACCGCGGCCGCCGCCCAGCCTGCACCGCACGGCAGCCTCTGGCCGCTGGTGGCAGCCCTCGGCGCCGGTGGCATCGTGGTGGGTCTCGTCAGCCGCCCGGTCGTGTTCAAGGTGTCGGTCATCGTCCTCCTCGCAGCACTCGTCGAGTGGCTCGTGCAGGCCTGGAGCGAGCGTGCCAGCGCCTCGGCGTCGTACAACGCCTCCATCCGGCGCCGGCTGCTCAACCCGCTCGAGTTCCCCATCCTCGGCGCACTCGTGCTCGGCGTGGTGGTGTACGGCTTCTCGCGCATCATGCTCACCGCGCCGAAGAGTGCAGGCCGCATCATCTTCATCGTGATCGGCGCAGTGGTGCTCTTCGCCGGCTTCCTCCTCGCCTCCAAGCGCGGACTCGCCAAGACCACGGTGGCCGGCGTCGCCACGCTCGGCGCGGTGGCGCTGCTGGGCGTCGGCGTCGTCTCGGCCGTGCAGGGCCAGCGCACCATCGACCAGCATCCCGAGCTCACCTCGGCGGTGTGCCTGGGCACGGCCAGCGCCGCGCAGACGGCCGAGATCGACCATCGCGCCTCGCAGGCAGTGGCCATGAAGAGCTCGGTGGCCGCCAACATCGTGCTCACCAAGGACAACCGGCTCGTCGCCTTCGTCAACGGGTACCCCAACGTCGAGTTCCACGAGCTCACCGTGCCCCGCAGCGCCGAGGTCAACGTGTTGTTCCGCAACGACAGCCCGACCGCGAGGCGTCTCACCGCCCGCCTTGGTACGTTCAAGGCCAGCGACGGCACGCCCGGCAACGAGCAGGCCAGCTGCACCACCAAGCTGCGCCAGGGCGGGCAGGCCTTCCTCAGCTTCCGGGTCGTGAAGCCGGCCCTCGCCAGTTCCAGCCCGTACGCCTTCATCATCCCCGGCCTCGACGGCCAAGAGATCAAACTGCTGGTGCCCTGACATGCACCGGAGTGGAGACAATGTGAGCAGCCTGTCGGCTACGCCCCAGAACCGTCGTCGTTGGCCGATCGCTGCCCTGGTGGTGGGCGTCGGCGTGGTGCTCGGCGGCTGCGCGAAGAACGCTCCGCAGGACACGTTCCGTCCGGCCGGCAGCAACTCGCAGCGCATCGACAACCTTGCTCGGCCGGTGTTCTACATCGCAGGCATCGTGGGCGTCATCGTGCTCAGCGTCATCACCTACTGCGTGATCAAGTTCAAGGACCGCGGGCAGGACATCCCCGAGCAGACCCACGGCAACCCCAAGCTCGAGATCGCGCTCACCATCCTGCCGGCCATCATCCTCGCGGCCATCGCCGTCCCGACGGTGGTCACGGTGTTCGCCCTCGACAAGAAGAGCGACAGCCAGTGCGTCATCAACGTCACCGGTCAGCAGTGGTGGTGGGAGTACGACTACACGGCGGGCAACTGCGGTGGCGTCGAGATCACCGCCCCCATCGTCACCGCCGGCGAACTGGTCATCCCCGCTCACACCAACGTCCTGCTCCGCATCACCAGCCGCGACGTCATCCACAGCTTCTGGATCCCGCGGCTCAACGGCAAGCGCGACGCCGTGCCCGGGCGCCTGTCCACGTTGCGCATGGAGGCCAGCCAGCCCGGCATCTACACGGGTCAGTGCACCGAGTTCTGCGGCCTGAGCCATGCGCGGATGCGCCAGGCGGCGGTCGCGCTCGACACCAACGACTTCAAGACGTGGGTCGACAACCAGCTCCAGGCGTACAAGGCGCCCGATCCCGGCTCGCTCGCCGCGACCGGCGAGGCCACCTTCCTCGCCCAGTGCAGCAAGTGTCACCAGATCAACGGCATCCTGAAGCCCGACGGCACCCCGAGCCTGGCCGAACCCGATCTGTACGAGGTGTCCGGTGCGGCGCCCAACCTCACCAACCTGATGACCCGCACGGCGTTCGCCGGTTGGACCTTCGACCTCATCAGCGACAAGTGCCGCAACGAGCTCTGGAACGCCAAGCCTGCCGACTTCGGTGCGCTGTACCTGCAGGGCGTGTGGATGGACACCCCCGCCGGGGCCACCACGCCCGTCTGCTTCAACGAGGCCAACCTGCGCAGCTGGCTGCGCAACGCGCCGGCGATGAAGCCGATGTTCTCCGATCCCACCCAGCTGGCCTCCACCGGCGGTCGCTACCGCGGCATGCCCAACCTGAACCTCTCCGAGGCGCAGATCGACCAGCTCGTCGCATTCCTCCTCGAGCGGAAGTAAGGGAACCACAGATGGCCATCATCGAACGACCTTCTGCCGTCCCTGCGACGGTAGGCCCCGCCGGCGGCGTGTCTGCCTTCGTCACCCCGTCGAAGGCCTTGGGCTCGTACCGCCGCCCCGTCTCGACCACCGGGTGGAAGTCGTGGGTCTTCACCGTCGACCACAAGAAGCTCGGCATCATGTACGGCGCGGTGTCGCTGTTCTTCTTCCTCGTCGGCGGCTGCGAGGCGCTGCTCATCCGGCTGCAGCTGGCGGCTCCCGACAACACGGTGCTCAGTGCGGGTCTCTACAACGAGATGTTCACCATGCACGCGACCACGATGATCTTCCTCTTCGTGATGCCGATGGCCGCCGCGTTCGCCAACTACTTCCTGCCGCTGCAGGTGGGCGCCCGTGACGTGGCGTTCCCCCGCATCAACGCCTTCGGCTTCTGGCTGTTCCTGTTCGGTGGCATCTTCCTCAACACGTCGTGGATCCTCGGCGGTGCGGCCGATGGCGGCTGGTTCATGTACTCGCCCAACAGCAGCGCCTTGTTCTCGCCGAGCCATGGCGTCGACTTCTGGGTGCTCGGTCTCCAGCTCACCGGCATCGCCTCGCTCGTCGGTGCGATCAACCTCATCGTCACCGTGCTCAACATGCGGGCACCCGGGATGAAGATGATGCGGCTGCCGGTGTTCTCGTGGATGGTGCTGGTGGTGCAGTTCCTGCTGCTGTTCGCCCTGCCGGTGATCACCGTGGCGCTGTTCCTGCTCAGCTTCCAGCGCAACTTCGGGGCGACGTTCTTCGACGTGAACCAAGGCGCCGATCCACTGCTCTGGCAACACCTCTTCTGGATCTTCGGTCACCCAGAGGTGTACATCATCATCTTGCCCAGCTTCGGCATCATCTCCGAGGTGCTGCCCACGTTCGCCCGCAAGCCGCTGTTCGGCTACAAGTTCGTGGTCTTCTCGGGCGTCGCCATCGGTTTCGTCGGCTGGGGTGTGTGGGCGCACCACATGTTCGCCAGTGGCCTCGGCCCGGTGACCGTGGCCGTGTTCTCGGTGGCCACCATGCTCATCGCCATCCCCACGGGCGTGAAGATCGTCAACTGGACGCTCACCCTGTGGGGCGGCAAGCTCTGGTACACCACCTCGATGATGTTCGCCATCGGTGTGATCGTCCTGTTCACCATCGGCGGCCTCTCGGGCGTCACCCACGCGGTGGCGCCGTCCGACACGCAGCAGACCGACACGTACTACATCGTGGCCCACTTCCACTACGTCATCGTCGGTGGCGCGGTGATGGGGCTGTTCGCCGGCTTCTACTACTGGTGGCCGAAGGTCTTCAACCGTCTGCTCAACGAGCGCCTCGGCAGGTGGAACTTCTGGCTCATGTTCTTCGGTGTCAACCTCACCTTCGGACCCATGCACATCCTGGGTCTGCAGGGACAGCCGCGACGCATGGTGGTGTGGCCGAGCAAGCTCACCGGTCAGGGATTCTTCAACCTCGCGTTCTGGAACAAGGTCTCCACGGTCGGCTCGTTCGTCCTCGCTCTCGGCGTGCTCGTGTTCGTCATCAACATCGTCTACGTGTGGAAGAAGGCGGTTCCCGCCCCACTCGACCCGTGGGATGCCCGCACCCTCGAGTGGATGACCGCCAGCCCGCCCAAGGAGCACAACTTCGACGCCGTCCCCACCGTGCACTCGCTCGACGAGTTCTTCCACCGCAAGTACGAGGAAGTCGACGGTGAGCACGGACCCAAGCTGGTGAAGGTGAAGACGGCCGAGGAGATCATGGCGGAACAGGTGGCCAACGCCGACACGCACATCCACCTGCCGTCGCCGTCGTACTGGCCCATCATCCTCGCCTTTGCGTTCCCCATCATCGCCTACGGCGTGATCTTCAACCGTGTGCTCTGCGTCATCGGTGCGGCCGTGCTGCTCCTCGCCATCTTCGGCTGGGCACTCGAGCCGTCGGTGGCCGACGACAGCGACTACGACCCGCCGGCCGACGGTGGCGAATCGACCAAGGAGTTGGCGTCAATTGTCTGACATCGCCGTTCACGACGTGCCCCCCGCGCACGACGACACCACTGCCGGTCATGGTGCCGATCATGGGGCCGGTCATGGTGCCCATGCCACCGCGACCGGTCTCAGCAACAACAAGCTGGCCATGTGGCTCTTCCTCGGCAGCGAGTGCCTGCTGTTCGGTGGCCTCATCTCCACCTACATGCTGTACCGCGGCCGCCACGGCCGCGGCCCGGGCCCCGATCAGATCTTCGACATCCCGCTCACCTCGGTGAGCAGCTTCGTCCTGCTGATGAGCTCGCTCACCATGGTGCTGGCCGTCAACTCGGCCAAGCGCGAGGACTACCGCAACACCAACCTCTGGTTGGTCATCACCGCGCTGCTGGGCTCGCTCTTCGTGGGCGGCCAGGTGTACGAGTTCACCGCCTTCTACCACGAAGGCCTGGGCTTCACCACCAGCCTGTTCGGCTCCAGCTTCTTCACGCTCACCGGCTTCCACGGCGTGCACGTCACCATCGGTGTCATCATGCTGCTGTCGCTGGCGCTCATGCTGAGCCGTGGCCGCGTCACCGGTGACAAGGCCGAGGTGGTCGAGATGATCGGTCTCTACTGGCACTTCGTCGACGTGGTGTGGGTCATCATCTTCACACTCGTCTATCTCATCCCGTCCTGAGGCAGGCATCCATGAGCGCAACCATCGAACACGTCGACGAGCCTGATGCAGCCGCGCACCAGGGCCACGACAAGCATCACATCCCCAAGGACGGCTACTTCATCCGAGTGGCCATCATCCTCGCCGGGCTCACCGCGCTCGAGACGTCGACCTACTGGCTCAACTTCGGTTCGTTCGCCACGCCGTTGCTGCTCACGTTGATGACCATCAAGTTCTTCATGATCATCCTCATCTTCATGCACCTGAAGTTCGACAACAAGCTGTTCAGCGTGATGTTCTACATCGGGCTCGGCCTCGCACTGTTCGTGTTCGGCATCATGCTGTTCACGTTCCAGTTCTTCCGGGGCTAGTCGCATCATGTTCGCCGCCGCAACGACCTACCCGGATCCGTGGCGGTTCCAGCCGAACTACGAGGTCTACGTCCTCGTCGTGTTCCTCGTCGGCGCGTACATCTACATGGTGCGCGAGATCGGACCGCACGCGGTGGCCCCCGGCGAGCCCGTGATCACGAAGCGCCACCTGCGCTGCTTCGTGGGCTCGATGGTGCTGCTGTTCGTGGCCAGCACGTGGCCGATCCACCAGATCGGNNGAGGACTACCTCTACAGCGTGCACATGTTCCAGCACATGATCCTCAGCTACTTCCTGCCGCCGCTCATCCTCTTCGCGACGCCGGAGTGGCTGCTGCGCGCCATCATCGGCAAGGGGCGCACGTACCGGGTGGTCGCGTTCCTGTGCAAGCCGGTGATCGCTGCGGTCATCTTCAACTGCGTGGTGATGGTGCTGCACGTGCCGGTGATGGTGAACACGGCGACCGTGAACGGCCCGCTCCACTTCGGGCTGCACTTCCTGGTGGTCATCACTGCGCTGCTGATGTGGATGCCGGTCATCGGTCCACTGCCCGAGCTGCAGATGAGCTACGGCGGCAAGATGATCTACCTCTTCCTGCAGAGCGTCGTGCCCACCTTGCCGTCGGGCTGGCTCACCTTCGCCGACGGCCCGGTGTACCGCCACTACGCCGAGCAGCCGGTGCGCGTGTGGAACATCGACGTGATGAACGACCAGCAGACGGCCGCCGTCATCATGAAGATCGGCGGCGGCTTCTTCCTGTGGGGCATCATCATCTTCATGTGGTTCCGGCGCTTCGGGGTAGTGCGCGACGAGGAGAACAGCTACCGCCGCCCCGCGCCGCTCACCTACGGCGACGTGGTCGAGGCGTTCGATCGGGCCGAGGCCCCCAGCGAGCCGGCCGCCGACCAGCGTTCGTGATCAGTTCGTCGGCCGCGTGGCGAGGGTGATGTCGAACACTTTGGTGGCGCCGTCGCGTTCGACGGTCACTCTCACCTTGGTGCCGGGCGACAGCTTCTGCAGCACGTTCGCCAGCTGGTTGGCCGTGGACACGGGCGTGGCGTTCACCTTGGTGATCACGTCGCCGGCCTTGATGCCTGCGTCGGCGGCCGGCGTGCCGGCCTGCACCGTGGCCACGGTGATGCCGTTCGGCGTCTCGGTGAGCACGACGCCGATGTAGCCGATGGGCGCGGCCTGCACGTCGTTGCCGGCCTTGAGCTGATCGAGCAGCGGCGCGATGGTGCCCACCGAGATGGCGAACCCGATGTTCTGGGCGTCGGTGATGCCCGCCGAGTTGATGCCGATGAGCTGGCCGGAGCTGTTGACGAGCGCGCCGCCCGAGTTGCCATGGTTGATCGCTGCGTCGGTCTGGATGAGGCCTCGCAACGTCACCGACGCGCTCTCCTGCAGCGTGCGGTCGAGAGCCGAGATGATGCCGGTGGTGACGGTGGGGGCATCACCGAGGTCGAGCGCGTTGCCGATGGCCACCACCGGGTCGCCCACCTGCAGCGAGCTGGCGTCGGCGAGCGGCAGGGCGGTGAGGTTGGAGGTGTCCTCCAACTGCAGCAGGGCCACGTCGTACGCAGTCGACGCGCCCAGCACCTTCGCCGAGCGCACCGTTCCGTCGGCCATCTTCACGGTGAACACCGGCTTGGAGAGCACGTTGCCCGACTGGTCGGCGGCGTGGACGACATGAGCGTTGGTGACCATCAGGCCGGACGTGGAGATGACCACACCCGAACCTGCGGCCACGGGTGTGGGGGTGCCGCTCGATCCGTCGGCCACTTCGATCGCGGCCACTGCCGGCTCCACCTTGGCGAGCAGTGCGTGGAGGTCGTAGGTGCCCGTGCCCGTTGCCGTGTTTGTTGCCGTGGTGCTGCCGCCCTTGGCGGGCGCGACCACCGACACGGTGCCGGTGTTTCCGTGCTCGGTGAGGCGCACGGTGGTGTACGACACACCAGCCGAGAGGACGATGCACAGCGCCGCCGCTCCCACCAGCGAACCACGGCGGCGGGGCGGGCTGACCACCGTCGAGGGAGGCGGGAGCGGCGGGCCGAAGGATGACACCGGCTCGACGACGACGTCGTCGCCCGCCCCGCCGAGCAGCCCGTCGTGGTCGACGTCGGGAGGGAACGTCTCGTCCACGGTGTGCTGCGCGAGGGGGGATTCGGCATCGTCGTCGAGCAGTGTCATGGCAACAGCATGCCGCGACTCGCTGAGGCGTGGCTGAAGACTGCTGAAGAGTTGCTTCAGCAACGCCGGGGCACTGCGCCGTCGCCGGTGGTTCAATGGGCGGCGATGCGCGTGCTGGTGGTCGACGACGAGGTGCGCCTGGCGGGCGCGCTCAAGCGTGGGCTGGAGGCCGAAGGCTTCACCGTCGACGTCGCGCACGACGGTCTCGACGGTTTGTGGTACGCCACCGAGCACGCCTACGACGCGGTGGTGCTCGACATCATGCTGCCGCGGATGAACGGCTACCGGGTGTGCGCCGCGCTCCGCGAGCGGGGCATCAACACGCCCATCCTGATGCTCACCGCCAAGGACGGCGAGTTCGACGAGGCGGAGGCACTCGACACGGGTGCCGACGACTTCTTGTCGAAGCCCTTCTCCTACGTCGTGCTGGTGGCGCGGTTGCGAGCGCTCGTGCGCCGCACCCGCGGTCAGTTCAGCACCGACGTGGTGGTCGGTCCGGTGCGGCTCAACCTCGCGGCCAGGCGTTGCTCGGTCGGCGACCGCGAGGTGGTGCTCACCACGCGCGAGTTCGCAGTGTTCGAGTACCTCGTGCGTCGTGCCGGTGAGGTGGTGTCGAAGCGCGACATCCTCGCCAACGTGTGGGACGAGCACTACGAAGGCCCGGAGAACGTGGTGGAGGTGCACGTGCACGCGTTGCGCCGCAAGCTCGACGTCGACGTCATCGAGACCATCCGTGGCGGCGGCTACCGGGTGCGGGTGCCGTAGGTGCGCGCCAAGGCAGGTTCGCTGCGGCTGCGAGTGACGCTGCTGTCGACGATGGTGGTGGCCGTCGTGCTGGCCGGGTCGTCGTTCATGCTCGTGCACTGGTTGCGCGCGTCGCAGCTCGACGACGCCGACCATGGGCTCACGGATCAGATCGACCTCGTCGCCGACCTCATCCAACGAGGTTCGCTGCCCACCGTCTTGAAGCCGACGGGTGTCAACACCGGTCAGGTGCAAGTGGTCACCGGCAGCGGCACGATGGTGGCCGTGTCGCCGGGCCTTGCTGCCACGGTGCGGCTCGACGTGTTCCCCGCGCCGGCGCTGGGCGTGCAGGAGGCGCACACCACCGACGCGGCCAGGCTCGGCACCGACGGCCACGATCGCTTCCGGGTGGTGGCCCGCACGGTGCCGTCGGGCATTGGCAACCTCACCATCTTCACCGCATCGTCGCTGCACTCGGGCGACCGGGCGGTGCGCAACCTTGCGATCAGCCTGTGGACCGCCCTGCCCGTCCTGGTGCTGCTGGCCGCAGCCGCCACGTGGTTCCTCACCGGTCGGGCGCTGCGCCCCGTCGACAAGATGCGCCGCGAGGTCGATGCCATCCAGGGCAGCCGCCCCGATCAACGCCTCGCTCCCGACCGTCGCGCCGACGAGCTCGACCGCCTGGCCGACACGCTGAACGGCATGCTCGATCGCATCAGCGCCGCGGAGGCCACGCGCCGCCAGTTCCTGGCCGACGCGTCGCACGAGCTGCGCAGCCCGCTGGCGTCGGCGCGCACGATGCTCGAGGTGGGCCTTGCCTACCCGGCGCGCACCGACTGGCCCGAGACCGCCGGTGAGGTGATGGTGGAGCTGGAACGTCTGCAGGACATGGCGGGCGAGCTCCTCGCGTTGGCGCGGGCCGAGGGCGGCGAACGTGCGCTCAGCCGCCAGCAGCTCGATCTCGGGCGGCTGGTCGCCGGTGAGGTGCAGCGCTGTGGCGACGAGCGCATCGCGGTGCACGTCGATGCCCCGCTCGCCGTCGACGTCGACCGGTCGCTCTACGTGCGGGCCGTACGCAACCTGCTCGACAACGCTCGTCGCCATGCGCGCGATGCCGTCGACGTGTCGGTGTCGACGCACGACGGGTGTGCCCGCGTGAGCGTGCGCAACGACGGTCCGCCCGTGCCGGCCGACCAACTCGAGCGCATCTTCGAGCCGTTCACCCGTCTCGACGACGCGCGAGCTCGCGACGACGGCGGTGCGGGGCTGGGGCTGTCGATCGCGCGGCGCATCGCCGAGGTGCACGGGGGTGCGCTGGTGGCCACGCCACTCACCGCGGGCGCCGAGTTCGTGCTCGACGTGCCGCGTGTGGTCGAGCCGTGATCAGTCCCAGCGGAACGTGACAGCTGCCACCGCCGGTGCCATCACGGCCCATGCGGCCAGCACCACCCAGCTGGTGCCCGGCTGCGTGCCGGCCTTGGCGAGCGTGTCGTGCAGCACGTCGGCCAGCGCCCCCGAGGGCAGCGCATGTGCCACCGCACGGATGCCCGACGGCAGCTTGCCGAACGGGATGACCATGCCGCCGAGCAGGAGCAGCACGAGGTAGAGACCGTTCTGTGCGGCGAGGTTGATCTCGCCACGCAGGCGGCCGGCGAGCGTGAGTCCGATGCCGGCGAACGCCATCGTGCCCAACAGCACGGCTGCGACGGCGAGCCCCCACCGTGGCGACACGGGTGACCAGCCGAGGGCGTACGCGACCGGCACCAGCACCGCGAACTGCACCAGCTCCACCACGCCCACCGACGCGATCTTGGCGGCGACCAGCCGGGGGCGGCCGAGTGGTGTGACGCCCAACCGCTTGAGCACGTGGTAGCCGCGCTCGAATCCGGTGCCGATGCCCAAGCTCACCATCGAGGTGCTCATCACCGCGAGCGCCAGCACGCCGGGCGCGAGGAAGTCGACCGGATCCTTGGTCCCGGTGGGCAGCACGTCGACGAGGCTGAAGAACACGAGCAGCAGCACCGGGATGCCGAGCGTGAGGAGGAGCTGCTCGCCGTTGCGCAGCGTGAGCTGCAACTCGGTGCGGAGCTGGGAGACGAAGCGGGTCACGGCCGGTCACCCGAGTCGGGCGTGGTGAGCCGTCGGAACACGTCTTCGAGGCGTTGCGCCCCGGCCCGCAGGTCGGTGAGCGGGTGGCCCTGCTCGGCGAGCCAGGTGGTGAGCTGCGCAACGAGGCGCGGGTGCGGCGGTGCGTCGATGACGTACTCGTCGTGGCCCACGCGGCTGGCGACGAGGCCGATCGAGGCGGCCAGCGCGTGCAGGTCGAGATCGGGACTGCTGCGGAAGCGGATCTCGTCGTAACCGCTACGCAACTCGGCCAGCGTGCCGTCGGCGATGACGTGACCGCCGTCGAAGATGACCACGCGGTCGGCCAGCCGCTCGGCCTCGTCGAGCTCGTGGGTGGCCAGCACGACGGCACAGCCGGTGTCGGCGAGCGTGCGGACGATGCCCCGGATGGTGTCGCGTCCGTTGACGTCGACCCCGGAGGTGGGCTCGTCGAGGAACGCCACGTCGGGCCGCGCGGCCAATGCCAGCGCGAGCGACAGCCGTTGCCGCTCGCCGCCGGAGAGCCGGCGCCAGGTGGCCTTCGCACGCGCGGTGAGCGCCACCTGTTCGACGAGCTGTGCGGGATCGGCGCCCTTGCCGTACAGCGCGCAGTAGTGGCGAACCGTGTCGAGCACGCGACCACTGGGGTAGACGCCACCCTCCTGCAGCATCACGCCGATGCGTTCGCCGAGCTGCCGTTGGTGCGTGGACGGATCGAGGCCCAGCACGCGCACGCTGCCCGCGGCGGCGCGCCGATAGCCCTCGCACACCTCGATGGTGCTGGTCTTGCCGGCGCCGTTGGGACCGAGCACGGCGGTGATGCTGCCCGCCTCGGCGCTGAACGACACGTCGTCGACGGCCACGAGGTCGCCGTAACGAACCGTCAACCCCGACACTTCCACCGCTGCCACGAATGTCGACGCTATCCGCTCGGGCCTACTCAAATGACTTCGGGTCGAGCCCTCCACTAGCCTGCGAGACGTGATCGATGCCCGGCTCCTGCGTCTCGACCCCGAGGGTGTGCGCACCGCCTTGGCGCGCCGTCACCAACCCGACGTGCTCGCCCAGGTGGCCGAGGCCATCGAGGTCGAGGCACACAGCCGCGACCTGCAATCGCGCCGCGACGGCGTGCGCGCCGAGGTGAACGAGCTGTCCAAGCAGGTCGGCCAGAAGCGCCGCGACGGCGACACGCCGGGAGCCGAGGCGCTGCAGACCGCCAGCCGTGCGCTGGGCGAGCAGGAGAAGGCCCTCGCTGCCGAGACCGACGAGCTGGCGGCCAGGCTGCGCGACCTGTTGCTGCGCATACCGAACCTGCCGCATCCCGACGCGCCCGACGGGCTCACCGATGCCGACAACCCCGTGGTGGTCGGCCCCGTGGGCATGCCGGCCGAGTTCGGCGCGCACCAGCGCGTGCCGCACTGGGAGACCGCGACGGCGCTCGGCATCCTCGACAACGAGCGGGCGACGAAGATCAGCGGCGCGATGTTCACGATGCAACGCGGCGCCGGCGCCACGATGGCGCGGGCCCTGTGCCAGTACGCGCTCGACATGAACGCCGATGCGTTCGAGGAGATCCGCCCACCGTCGCTCGTCACCACCGCCACGCTCACCGCGACCGGTCAGCTGCCCAAGTTCGCCGACGACGCCTATGCCATCGAGCGCGACGATCTGTGGGCCATCCCCACCGCCGAGGTGCCACTCACCAGCATCTACTCGGGTGAGGTGCTCGACGAGGCCGAGCTGC
>PMCN01000277.1 GCA_003154135.1 Acidimicrobiaceae bacterium | reverse complement strand
ACCGGGATGATCAGCTCGTTGTGGGCGCGACTGGCGATCTCGGGCACCACGCCCCCGAACTGCGCGTGCAGGTCGACCTGCGTGCTGACCGCGCTCGACACGACGTCGTAGCCGCCCATCACCAGCGCCGCGGCAGTCTCGTCACAGCTGGTCTCGATGCCGAGCACCAGTGTGTTCTCGTCGATGGTCATCGTGCGGCCTCCGGGCTCAGCTCACGCAGACGTGTGCGGTATGCCTGCTCGCGGATGCCGTGACACCACATCACGATCGCGTCTTCCACGTTCTCGTAGTACTTCGTGCGGATGCCCGCCGACTCGAACCCGAAGCGCTCGTACAGCGCCTGCGCTCCGGTGTTGCTCAACCGCACCTCCAGCGTGAGGGCGGTGCTGCCGTGGTGGATGGCCGCCCACGCCAGTTCCGCCAACAAGCGGGTGGCGATGCCACGTCGCTGGTGCGAACGGGCGACGGCGATGTTGGTGACGTGCGCGTCGTCGACGGCGAACATCATCCCGCCGTACCCCACCACGTCGTTGCCCTCGCGAGCCACGACGTAGCAGCGCTCGCCGCGGCGCATCATCTCGATCTCGCTGTTGAACACGGCCGCACTCCACGGCTTCGGATACGACGCGTTCTCGATGGGCATCATGCCGGCCACGTGCCGGCGCCGCAGCGGCTCGACCACGATGCCGGGCTGATCGCTGCGACCCAGGAAGCGGGAGAGCACGCTCATCCCGCCACCTCGCGTGTGGGCCAGTTGATCTGCGCGTCGGGCGCGCGCAGGTACATCGGCTGGATCTCCCACGGGTTCACCCACTCCTCGCGCAACGCCTTCGCGTGTGCGAGCTGCACCAGCGGGGCCGACGAGGGATGCGACAGGAACTGCTCGGCGAACTCGCAGCGACCGTCGGCGTCGATGAGCTCGCGATAGCGCAAGGCGCCGTCCCCCACGCAGATGACGCTCTGCCCACGCGCCATGAGGTCGGCGACGAGGTCGTCGGGCGTGCCGACGCGCGGGTCGGTGACGCGCTGCACACCACCGGGCACGGGTCGGTAGAACGAGTAGAACAGCTCGCCCTTGCGCGCGTCGATCACCGCAGCGATGGTGCGGTCGGCGTAGCGCAGCGGGAACGCGAGCAGGTCGAGCGAGCTGATGCCGATCATGGGCACGCGCAGCGCCTGGGCGAACGCCTTGCCCGCGGCGAGGCCGACGCGCATGCCGGTGAACAGTCCCGGCCCGATGTCGACAGCGATGGCGCCGAACTCCTGCAGTTCGATGTCGGCCTGGCGGCAGAGGAACTCGATGGCCGGCACCAGCGTCTCGGCGTGCCGGCGCCCGCGGCTCACCTCGAACGTGGCGAGCACACCTTCGTGCCCGCCGATGGCGACGCTGACCTGTTGTGTGGCGGTCTCGATGCCCAGGATCAGCATGCGAACCCCAGGGTGGCGACTTCGACGCGCTCCCAGCGCATGGCCCACGCGCGACCGGTGCCGCTGAGCGTGATGCGGCGTGCATCGTCGTCGTCGGGCACGGCAGCCAGGTGCACCAGCAGGTGCTCGCCGAGCGACTGGGCCACGACGTCGCCCCACTCGAGCAGCACGATGCCGTCGTACTCGAGCAGCTCGGCGAGCGCGAGGTCGGCGACCTCGTTGTGCGTGCTGAGCCGGTAGATGTCGGCGTGGTGCAGCGTGAGCCGCCCGGCGTCGTAGCTGTGCACCAGCGTGAACGTGGGCGAGGTGATCGGTTCGGTGACGCCGAGCGCCGCTCCGAAGCCCTTCGCGAACGCGGTCTTGCCCGCCCCCATCTCGCCTGCCAGCACGATGAGGTCGCCCGAACGCGTCAGCCCGGCGAGGGCTGCCGCGATGGCGTGAGTATCGGCGAGCGACGAAGCGCAGAGCTGCAACATCCCGGGCAATGCTAGACCTGAAGGCGATGAACCTCCCCTCCCCGGTGCCGCCTGTCGACATGCCGGTCGTGCTCGCGCAGGGCCTGCACAAGCGCTTCGGCCCCAAGGTCGCGGTCGATGGCATCAGCCTCGCCATCCCCCGCAGTTCGTTCTACGGGCTCGTCGGCCCCAACGGCGCGGGCAAGACCACCACCATCCGCATGATGGTGGGCCTCACCCGGCCCGATGCGGGCAACGTGCAGGTGCTGGGGCAGTGGGTGTGGCCCGAGCCCGGGCTGGTGAAGCAGCAGATCGGCGTGCTGCCCGACGACTTGCGCCTATTCGAACGCCTCACCGGCATCGAACTGCTCACCTACCTCGGACTCCTGCGCAGCCTGCCGCGCGACGTGGTCGATGCACGCGCGGCCGATCTGCTGGCGATGCTCGGTCTGGCCGACGACGCACGCGTGCTGGTGGCCGACTACTCCACCGGGATGCGCAAGAAGGTCGCGCTCGCGGCCGCCATCCTCCACGCGCCGCGCGTGCTGTTCCTCGACGANNCTTCCGCTCGCGGGGCGGCACCGTGGTGTTCTCGAGCCACGTGATGGACACCGTGGAACGGCTGTGCGACCACGTGGCCATCGTGGCCGAGGGCCGGGTCGTGCGCGCCGGCACCATCGACGAGGTGTGCCAGGGCCGGCGGCTGGAGGACGCGTTCGTCGATGCCGTCGGAGCTGAGGCGAGGCCGGCAGGGCGGCTCGACTGGCTGCAGCAGTGATCCGGTTCGGGCGACTCGGGGTACGGCTGCGCTGGACCATCACCCGCAACTCGTTGCGGCGCCGAGGCATGTTCCTGTTCGTCGTGTCATGCGTGCTGTCGGTGGGGGGCGCCCTCGTCGGCTTCACGGTGCTCGCGGCATCGCGCACGATGAGCCCCGCCGACCGCACCGCCGTGCTCACCTTTGCGTGCTCGATGATCGCCATCGCGTGGGTCTTCGGACCGCTGCTGGTGGGCGGCGCCGACGAGACGGTCGACCCACGCCCGCTGTCGCTGCTCCCGCTCACACGGCGCGAGCTGGGCGCAGTGATGTTCGGTGCCGCGGTCAGCTCGCCGGCGACGATGGCGCTGGAGGTGGGACTGCTCGGTGGCGTGGTGGCCGGATGGTCCACCCCGCTCGGAGGTCTCACGGCGATCCTTGCCATGCTCGGCCTCTTCGCCTTCGGCCTGGGCCTGGCACGCACGGTGGCGGCGCTGATGGGCCTCGCCCAGCACACGCGACGCGGCCGCGACATCACCGTCCTCGTCGCCGCGGTCTCGGGCGTCACCCTGTGGGTGGGTTCGCAGACCATCGGACCACTGCTGCAGAGCAACAACGGACACCACAGCAACGTCGTGCACCTCATGTCGCTGCTGCCACCGGGTTGGGCGGCGCATGCGCTCCTGCTGTCGCACGACGGCCGGCCGCTGCCCGCGCTGGGCTGGGCAATCGGTGTGCTGCTCCTCGGCGGCGGGTTGCTGCGCTCGTGGGCCACCCTCAGCGGGCGGCTGCTGGTGGGCACCACGCTCCTCACCCGCACCGGCAGGGCGCAACATGGTCGTCTCTGGCCGCGGGCGATCGACCCGAGCACCGCCGCGATGGCGAAGGCCTGGCGCTACCAGTTCCGCTCGCCCATCCGCCGCTCGCAGATGTTGATCACGCTCGTCATGAGCATCGGTCTGATGCTGCTGCAGGTGGTGCGGCTCGACTCACCCGATCCACGCATCGTGTTCATGGGCCTCACCGCGCTTCTGTTCTCGGCAGCGAGCGTGTTCAACGTGGTGGGCTTCGACAGCCCGTCGCTCTGGCTCGAGTTCATCGCCACGGGCGACCTCGACCGTTCGCAGCTGCGCGCCCGGCTGCTCGCGCTCACGCCCACCATCACCGTGCCGGTGGTGGCCGGCATCGTCACCGTGGCCATCGCGACCGGCGAGTGGTCGGCCGTACCGGCGGCTCTGCTGGCCACACCGGCCGCAGTGATGTGCCTCCTCGGCGCCGGCGCGGTGCTGTCGGCGACGATGCCGTTGCCCGCCCCCGACGGCAACAACCCGTTCGCCCGCACCGCCGGCGAGAACGGCTGCGCCTACGGCATCGCCGTGGCCCTGGCGATGGGCTCGCTGGCGGTGCTGCTCTTCCCGGTGATCGCGCCGATGGTGCTGGCCGACGGCGCCACATGGGGCTACGCCGCAGGGCTGGCAGGTGTCGCGTGGGGTTACTGGATGTTCCGCACCGGGCTGCGCATGGGCGCCGCCAAGCTGCACCTGCGCGGGCCCGAGCTGCTCGCCGAGCTGTCGCAGCGCGCAGCCACCTGAGAGACGCTCGCAGGCATCGTCGGCCGGATGACGCAGGCGCCCACCGCGTCTGCCGTCTGGCTACGGTGAGACGTCGTAGACGACCGTCAGGTCGACGAACTGGGGAGCACCGTCGAAGATCTCCGCCATCGTCGCCCTCGCGACCTGCAACCCCTCCTGGCGTCGCGGATCGTTCTCACGCGCCCGCGCCCGCTCTTCGTTCTCGAAGACGACAAGCGTGTAGACGAGGGTCGGGTCGTTGACGTCGCGCATCGTTGTCGTGCGCAGCAGACCTGAATCGGGTTGCTCCGCAGCCTGCAACTGCTCCATCGCGCGCTCGACGTCTGCCTCGCGGCCAGGCTTCACACGCATCGTGATCATCTGCGCCCACATCGGCGATCCTCCATCGGTCCGACGCGAACGTAGCCCACAGACAGACGACGCTGGCGTCGATTGTCGCGACAGTTGCGACAAGCGCCGCCGGCGTGGTCGCTCTCTGGCTCAGGGCACGGTGATGCGCTCGACCCTCGACGAGATGCCGCACACGATCTCGTAGCCGATGGTGCCGAGCAGGTCGGCCCAGTGGTCGGCCGTCAGCTCGTGCTCGCCCTGGCGGCCGATCAGCACGACCGGGTCACCCACCGCAACGGCGTCGTCGCCGCAGTCGACCATGAGCTGGTCCATCGTCACCACGCCCACCACCGGGCGCGGGCGACCGCCGATGAGCACCGAGGCCCCGGCGGCGAACGAACGACGGGCCACACCATCGGCGTACCCGACGGGCACGGTGGCCACCGTGGCGCCGCGCGCGAACGTGTGGCGCAGACCGTACGAGATGCGTTCGCCCGCCCCCACTCGCTTCACGTGCGACACCCGTGCATAAAGCGACAGCGCGGGTCGAAGGCCCAGCGCCGCGACCTGCGCGGCCACTCCGTGACCGGGCAGCAGCCCGTAGACCGCGATGCCCGGCCGCACCGCGCCGTAGCGCGCCGCCGGGTGGGCGATGGCGCCGGCCGAGTTGGCTGCGTGCAGCACGCGGGGGTGGTGTCCGGCGTCCGCGAGGAGGCCGACCACCGCGTCGAACCGGTGGAGCTGCTCCTGCGTGAACGGGTCGGTGGGCTCGTCGGCAACGGCGAGGTGGGTGAACGCACCGGTCAAGCGCACCGCGGGCGAAGCGGCGATGGCGTCGGCAACCGCGACCGCATCGCCGGGCGCAACGCCCACACGGTGCATGCCCGTGTCGATCTTGAGGTGCACCGGATGATCGTGTGCGCCTGCCGCAGCGAGGGCGTCGATGGCCGCAGTGCTGTACACCGTGACCTCCAGCCCGTGCTGCACGGCCCCGCGCAGTGCGTCGGCCGGTTGCTCGGACAGCACGAGCACCGGCGCGTCGATGCCCCCCTCGCGCAGCTCGACACCTTCCTGCACCAACGCCACGCACAAGCCCGAGGCGCCGCCCGCCAACGCGCCGCGTGCAGCGCACAGCGCGCCATGGCCGTAGCCGTTGGCCTTCACCACTGCCCACAGCTGCGCCGGTGCCACCAGCCCGGCGAGCACCCGTGCGTTGTGTTCGATGGCACCGACCGACACTTCGGCCCACGCCCATCGGTTCACTGCAGCGCCTCGAACACCGCCGGCAGGTGCTCGGCGATGTCGGCCGCCACCATGCCGCGCGCCGGGGCGAGCCCTGCAGCGCGACCGTGCAACCACGCACCAGCGGCCGCTGCCTCGAAGGCCGGCACGCCCTGCGCGAGCAGCGCGCCCACGATGCCGGCGAGCACGTCGCCCGTGCCGGCGGTGGCCAACCGCTCGTCGCCGGTGGTGACCACGAGCACGTGGCCGTCGGGGTCGGCCACCACGGTGGTGGGCCCCTTCAGCAGCACGACGGCGCCGGTGTCGAAGCTGAGCCGACGGGCGGCGGCGAAGCGGTCGGCGATGGGCGGCGCCCCGGTGAGCAACGAGTACTCGCCGTCGTGCGGCGTGAGCACGGTGGGCATCGTTCGGCGGCGCAGCAGGTTGGCCGCGCCCTCGGCGTTCCACGCCATGGCGAACAGGCCGTCGCCGTCGATCACCGTGGGCACACCGGCCTCGAGCACCACCGCACGCGCCTCGGCCGTGGTGACGTCGTCGCGGCCGAGCCCTGGGCCGATGACGAGCGAGTGGAAGCGGTCGAGCGAGCCGAGCACCGCCTTCGACCATCCCGCCCCCGCCACGGGCCGTTGCACCACCTCCACCGGCGCGTCGACCACCAGCGTGCCCACGCCCGACAGCTGCACCATGCCGGCACCGCTGCGCATCGCCGCGCGCGAGGTGAGCGCCGCCGCACCCGTCATGCCCACGCTGCCCGCGATGACCCGCACGGCGGCGCGCCACTTGTGCGCGTAGATGCCGCGCGACGGCAGCCAGTCGGCCACGTCGGAGGGTTGCACGAGATGCGCGTGCACGTGCTGCTCGACCGCGTCGCCGAGCCCGATGTCGGCGAGCTCGACCGCGCCGGCCAGCTGGCTACCGGGTGGCACGAGCAGACCCGGCTTCAACGCCTGGAACGTGACGGTGCGGGTGGCCAGCAGCACCAGCCCGTCGGCGCCACCGGTGAGCGCGTCGATGCCGCTGGGCACGTCGACGGCCAGCACGGGGGTGTCGCCCACCTCGGGCGGCGACCACACGCCCCTGAACCCGGTGCCGTAGGCAGCGTCGATCACCAGGTCGGCGGGCGGCAGCTCGATCGGCGGATCGGCAGCATCGACGACTCGGACGCGCACGCCCTTGGCGGCGAGCAGCTGCGCGGCCACCCGCCCGTCGGCACCGTTGTTGCCCTTGCCGACGATGACGTGCACGGTGCGGCCGTACGTGCCGCCCATCATGCGCACCGCCGCTCGGGCGACAGCGGCGCCGGCGCGGTGCACGAGCACCTCGGTGGGTTCTGCGGCCGCGGCGTCGACCGCGCGCATCTCGTCCGGCGTCACGATCGGCAGCACGAGCGCAGCCTACGTCCCGCTATTCGGCCACGACGTGGGCGATGGCCACCAAGTCGGTGTGCGTGATGCTGAGGTGCCACTGCGTGATGCTGCGATCGACGGCCAGCTCGAGCGCGCGGCCGGTGATGCGCAACGACGGCGCACCCGACGAGGCGCGGCTCACCCACACCTCGTGGAACCCGAATGCGCCGAGTCCGAGGCCCATCGCCTTCATCACGGCCTCACGCGCCGCGAACCGTGCGGCCAGCGACGGCACCTGGTCGACCTTCGGGGCCACGTACTCGAGCTCCTCGGCGGTGAACAGCCGTTGCCGCATCGAGGGCGTGCGGATGAGCGATGCGCGAAAGCGCGCGATGTCGACGGCATCGACCCCCACGCCCTTGATGCTCATCGCGTGATCTTCGCGCGGCGAAGGCTCACACCGCGCGCCAGTGATCGGCAGCGTCGGTGATGGGGAGGATGAGGAGGTCGGACACCGGCAGGTCGGCGAGCAGATCGTCGCGGAAGCTGCCCTCGGTCTCGGTGACCCAGTCGACGAGGCGGTCGTAGCGGCGGTCGTAGCCCTGCAGCACCCCCCGCATGATGGGGGCGGGCAGACGATCGTGGAAGCGCACGTGCAGCAACGTGATGCCGGTGCACGTGCCACCCTTCACCTCGGGCACGAGGATGACGGTGCGTCCGTCGCTGCGGCCGCGGGCGACGAGCACCTGCTTCTCGCTGGCCACCCGGCGCTTGGTGCCGAGCAACTGGGAGTTGGCCTCCACCCGGCTCGGCACGTCGCGCGACAGACCACCGCGGTCGACGATGGTGATGCTCGCTTCGTGGTCGGGGTCGCCTTCGATGGCGTACCGCGTGTAGCCCACGACGGCCTCCACCGCGGGATCGAGGTCGGCGAGCACCTTCAGCGTGCGGTAGCTGAGGCGGTCGCGGCCGGCGCCGGCGGTGAGCAGCTCCTGCACGAGCGCACGGTCGAGCACGCCCTCGTCGTTGCGGCTGATGCCGACCGTGACGGTCTTGGCCTGATGCTTGATGGCATCGACCGGCCGGGTGAGCTCTTCGATGGCGCGAGTGAGCGCGGCGGTGAGATCGTCGACGACGACGCTCGGAGTGGCGATCTTGCCAGTCGCCCGCTGGTACGCCTCGAGCGGATGCTCGCTCGACACGTCACGCAACAGGCCGACCAGGCGCACGGCGGTGGACGCCTCGAGATGACCGTCGTACCCGTGCGCACGCAGACCGTCGAGGAACCTCTCGGCATGCACCGGCACACCGGCCTGCACCGCGCGCAGCACCGCGTCGCCCTCCGTCGACTCGGCGAGCGCGTGCTCGATGACCTCGCGTGCTTCGCGCAACGGGCGCGCCGACGCGTCAATGGCCAGCGCGGCCTCGTAGCCGAAGAGGTGACCGGTCATCGCCGAGAGGACGAAGGCGAGCGTGGAATCGACCGACGGCACGGTGAGCACGGCGGCCGCACCGGCGAAGCGCTCGTCGGCGTCGGTGGCCACCACGATGGGCGTGGCCTTGTGCGCCTTGTAGATGGCGACCTCCTTGGCCACGTCGTCGGCGGTGCCGCCCACGAGACCCGCGGCGCACACCAGGATGAGCGGCTCGCTGGAGAGGTCGATGTGCTTCTTGTCCTCGGTGACGTCGCAGGCGATGCTCTTGTAGCAGAGCTCGCTGAGCTTGA
>PMCN01000048.1:9254-9427 GCA_003154135.1 Acidimicrobiaceae bacterium | reverse complement strand
GGGCCGGGCGGCAGCGTGGTGTGCTCGCCGAAGAACTCGACGTCGACACCATTGCGCTCGAGGTCCCGGTCGCACAGCAGGCACACGATCTCGTTCTCGCGCAAGGCCTTGAGCACTGCCGGGCCGGCTGTGGGACCGGTGGGCACCACGGTCATGCCGAGCTCCTTGCGCAG
>PMCN01000048.1:0-9242 GCA_003154135.1 Acidimicrobiaceae bacterium | reverse complement strand
CCACTCCCACCCACCCATGTGCGGCAAGGCGAAGATGCACCCGTTGCCGAGCGCGAGCGCGTCGGTGATGCGGCTGAACCCGTCGACGGTGAAGGCCCGGGCGACCGTGCGCTTGCTGAGGCTGGGCAACCGGAAGCTCTCGACGTAGTACCTCGCATAGCTGTCGAACGCCTGCTGCACGGCGACGCGCAACGACGCACCCTTCAGCGCAGGGTTGACGCGCTGGATGTGCCGCTCGATGATCTGGCGGCGGGCGGGGCTTGCCATGCTGGCGCCGAAACCCAGCGACGACGCGGCCGCCGATGCGAGCGGTCCCGGCATGAGCCGCGCAGCCAGCGACCCGAACCGGTACGCGCCGACGGTGGCCGCGTCGACGGCACGGCTGCGCGACGCGGGTTCAGTCACGATGCATCGTGCGACCGGTGCGCGCGATGCGGGTGTGCCGTCGCTCGGTGCGGACCACCCGGCGGGTCTGCCGGCGGCTGCGACGCATCTCGATGCGGGCCGCAGTGAGGGGCGCCACGGCGGCCTGCTTCCACACCTTCGCGAAGCGCTGCACGGCAGTGACCGCGGTGAGCCCGAGCATCACCCACAGGATGGGGATGAGCAGCACCGGGAACAGCAGGCCGAGGCACAGGGCGATGATGCGCTCGGCGCGCTCCATGAGACCGCCCTTGGCATCGAGACCCAGCGACTCGGCCTTGGCGCGCATGTAGCTGATGACCGAGCTGAGCGCCATGACCCCGAACGGGAGCATCGCCATGTGCGCGGACTCGGTGGATGCGAGGTGCCATGCCACGCCACCGAAGAGCAGTGCATCGGCGAAGCGGTCGATGGTGGAGTCGAAGAACGCGCCGCGCTGGCTGGAGGTGTTCGACGCCTTCGCCAGCGCGCCGTCGAGCAGGTCGGGCAGAGCCGCGAGCACGACGAGGAGCAGACCCAGGCGCAACTGGCCGAACCCGATGGCGACCGCGGCGCCGACGGCGACGACCAGTCCCATCACCGTGAGGTGGTCGGGGGTGAGACCGGTGCGACGAAGCCCGTTGCCCAAGGGCTTCACGGCCTTGTCGACTGGAGTACGGAACTTGCCGTCGAACATCGATCCCAGGTTATCCCCGGACTGCCTGCTCCGTGGCCCACCCCGCTCCACGGGTGGTGGCAGGATGTGGGCATGAGTGGATCGTCCCCCGAAGACCTCGCCGTCGCGTTCCGGTCGGTCACCCGTCGCCTCCACGAGGCGCAGGGCGACCAGCCCACCGACGAGGCTGTTGCACCCACGGCCGAGCTGCACGTGCTGCTGGCCGATGCCGGCCGCCTCCTCCACACGGGCGCCGACCCTTCCGTCATCGCCGACGCCATCGAAGCGTTGCCCGCCGACCGATGGGACCCGGAACTGCTCGAGAAGATCCGCACGATCGCGCTCGATGTGGGGCGACTGCTGCGTCACATCACCGCACTCGGCGAAGCCTGAGCCGACGGCCGCGGCCACGACGCCGCCGGTCGGGGTTCAGACGTCCCAGTCCTCGATCGGGTTGTCCTGCACGAGGTGCTCGACCACGCGCCCGTTGATCGCGTCGACCAGCACGAGCCCACGCCGCCGGGGCGGGTCCTCGGACGAGTAGACGAGCACGCGCCACGTGGGGCGGCTGCGCACACCGCGCCAGACCTGCTGCGCCGACGCGTGGCCCACTGCGAAGCCGACAGCGCCCTGCGCGGCCACGAGCGCCTCCTTCTCGTCGACCTCCATGCGCCAACCCGAGGTGAACGAGAACAGTGCCACGACACCGAGCAGGACGGCGGCCCACAGGAAGCCGTCGTTCACCAGTGCCGACGAGTGGCGCTCGGTGATCCACAGCGCGAGGCACGCCGCGGCGATGATCGTGTAGATGAGCGCGGGCCGTCGACGGCGGCTGTTGTCGGGGAACTCGTAGGGTCCCGCGTACTCCCCGGGCTGGAGATCGTGGGGCAGTTCGTCACGGAGGTCGTCGTCGGTGGGATGCGCGTCGTTCATGTCGGCGACAAGGCTACGGCGGCGGGTGATCCTGTGTCACGATGAGCGCCATGACGACCCTGCGAACCCAACAGGTGCAGTGTGGCGACGCCGGCGCGATGGACATGCACGTCTGGTCCCCCGACACCGCCCCCACGGCCGCCGTCCTGCTCATCCAGGAGATCTTCGGCGTCGGCCCCTACATCCGCGCTGTCGCCGAGCGGCTCGCCGGCGCCGGCTACCTCGTCGGCGCACCCGACGTGTTCTGGCGCTTCTCGCCGAACTTCGAGGCCGCTCACGACCAGGCCGGCCTCACCGAGGCGTTCGGCAAGGTGCAACAGCTCGACTTCCCCGCCGCCGTGGGCGATCTGTGCGCGGCGCTGACCAACCTCGGTGCCGAGCCCGGGGTGGAACGGGCACCGGCGGTGATGGGCTTCTGCCTCGGTGGCACGCTTGCCTGGGCGGTGGCGGCCAACGCCGAGCCCTCGGTGTGCGTCAGCTACTACGGCTCGGGGGTGCCGGGCATGCTCGACATGATCGGTCAGGTGCACTGCCCCACGCTGTTCCACTTCGGCAACGCCGACGCCTACATCCCCAACGAAGGGGTCGACGCGGTGGGTGCCGCCATCGCCGGCCGTGAGGGCTTCGTGCTCAACGTGGAGGATGCCGGGCACGCGTTCGACAACCACGAGAGCGAGATGTTCTGGAACGAGTCGGCCGCGAAGGCCGCATGGGCCAAGACGATGGCGTTCCTCGGGCTCTACCTGCCGGCCTGAGCGGCCGACGCACACGACACGATCAGTCGAACAGCACCGCAGGCCGGTCGACGGTGGGCACTGCCATGCCGATGTGCTGGTAGGCGATGGGCATCGCGATGCGACCGCGCGGCGTGCGGGCGAGCATGCCCTGCTGGATGAGGAACGGCTCGTACATGTCCTCGACGGTCTCGGGCTGCTCGCCGACGCTGATGGCCAGCGTGCTGAGGCCCACCGGGCCGCCTCCGAACTGCTTGCAGATGGCGCCGAGGATGGCGCGGTCGACCTTGTCGAGACCGCGCTCGTCGACCCCGAACACACGCAGCCCCTCGCGGGCCGTGGCCTCGGTGACGGTGCCGTCGCCGCGCACCTCGGCGAAGTCGCGCACGCGGCGCAGCAGCCGGTTGGCGATGCGCGGCGTGCCGCGCGAACGTCGGGCGATCTCCCACGCACCTTCGGCCGACACCTGCACCTTGAGGATGCCCGCGGCCCGGCGCACGATGGACTCGAGCTCGTCGTCGGCGTAGTAGTCGAGGCGGGCGACGAGGCCGAAGCGGTCGCGCAGGGGGCCGGTGATCATGCCCGTGCGCGTGGTGGCACCGACCAGCGTGAAGTTGGGCAGCGAGAGCCGGATGCTCGACGCGGCCGGGCCCTTGCCGACCACGATGTCGAGCTGGAAGTCTTCCATCGCCGGATAGAGGATCTCCTCGACCGTGCGCGAGAGCCGGTGGATCTCGTCGATGAACAGCACGTCGCCGTCCTCGAGCTTGGTGAGGATGGCCGCCAGGTCGCCCGCCCGCTCGAGCGCGGGGCCGGAGGTGATGTGCATGTGCACGCCCATCTCGGTGGCGACGATGCCCGCCATGCTGGTCTTGCCGAGCCCCGGCGGGCCGGCGAGCAACAGGTGGTCGGCCGCCTGACCGCGCATCTTCGCGGCTTCGAGCACGATGCTGAGGTGCTCCTTCAGCTCGCGCTGGCCGACGAACTCGCTGAGCCGTCGCGGGCGCAGGCCGACCTCGTCGACCTCCTCGTGATCGCTCACCGGGGTGGGTTCGAGGAACTCGTCACGCACGCTTGGCCCCCAGCAGCTTCAAGGCGTCGCGCAGCAGCGTGCTGGCGTCGGCGGTGGACGGCAGTTCGCGCAGCGCATCGCGGATCTCGTCGGGCCCGTAGCCGAGGCCGGCCAGCGCCTCGCGTACGTCGCCGACGACCGTGCTGCCGCCTCCGCTGCCACCGCCACCCATCGGCAACGGATCGAGCATCGGCAGGTCGAGTCGGTTGCGCAGCTCGACCAGAAGGCGCTCGGCAGTCTTCTTGCCCACCCCGGGCACGAGCGTGAGCGCCGCCAGATCGCTGGTGGCCACGATGTCGACCAGCGCCGACGGCGTGTGGGTGCCGAGGATGGCGAGCGCCAGCGCAGGCCCGATGCCGTGCGTGTTGATGAGCACCTGGAACGTGGTGCGCTCGTCGCGACCGCGGAAGCCGAACAACGTCTGCGCGTCTTCACGGATGTGGTGGTGCACGTGCACGAACGCGGGCGAGCCGGGTTCGAGCTCGGCGAGGGTGCGGGGCGTGACGGAGACGAAGTAGCCCACGCCGCCCACCTCGAGCAGCACGGTGCCGTCGTCGCCCCGCTCGAGCACGGTGCCGCGCAGCGAACCGATCACCGCGTGACCGCCTGCTGCACGCGGCGGCGCATGGGCGCGCCGGCGAGGTAGCACAGTGCGAGCGCAGCGGCGTCGGCGGCGTCGGCCGGCTTCGGCGGCGCCGACAGGCCGAGCCTGGCCTGCACCATGCGCTGCACCTGAGCCTTGTCGGCGTTGCCCCAGCCGGCCACCGAGTTCTTCACCTGGCTGGGCGTGAACTGCACCACGTCGCAACCGGCAGTTGCTGCCTCGGCCAGCGCGAGGCCGCTGGCCTGACCCACCGACATGGCGGTGCGCACGTTGGTCTGGAAGAAGACCTGCTCGACGGCCACTGCATCGGGACGGTACTCGGTGAGCAGCAGCACGAGCTCGGCCTTCAGCTCCGCGAGGCGCTGTGGGAGCGGCGACGACTGTGGGGTGCGGATGACACCCAACGCGAGCGGCCGGACAGCGGCGCCGGCGGCGTGGAGCACCGCATAGCCGCAGCGCGTGAGCCCGGGGTCGATCCCCAGCACGACGATGCCCTCGCGCAGCGGGGCGGCTGGATCACGGACGAACACGCGTACGAGGCTAGCGGATGTCGGGCAGTGAGCCGCGGATCGCTCGCGTCGTGTGGCAGCGTATGTCCATGCGTCGCCACAGGTTGCCCCCGGTCGTCCTCGTCGCCGCACTGCTCGCCGCACTGGTGGGGGCATGCAGCGGCACCACCGGGTCGCCGGTCACCAGCAGCAGCGCACCTGCGACCGCGGCGTCGACCAGCACCTCCACGTCCCTCGCCCCGCTCACCGAGGCGCTCACCTGCGACCCGCTCGACGAGGCCGCGTGCCTGCTGCCGTGGCCCAACGACGCGTTCACCGTGCCCGATGCGTCGACCTCGACGGGGCGTCGGCTGGCCATCGCCGCCGACAGCACACCCGCCAACACGGCCGGCGTGCACATCGACCCGAGCGACCAGGACCGGGCCGACGGCTTCTCACCCGGGTCGGCGGTGCTGGCGCTGGTGCCCGGCCTCGACGTCGCAGCCACCGGCATCGCCCCGAGCACCGATGTCGGTGCGTCGTTGGCGCCCGACGCTCCAGTGGTGCTGCTCGACACCACCTCCGGCCAGCGACTGCCCTACTGGGGCGAGCTCGACGCGCAGGCGCCCGCAGGCAAGCAGCTGTTGATGGTGCACCCGGCGGTGAGCCTGCCAGAAGGGCACCACATCGACATCGCCCTGCGCCATCTGAAGGACTCCTCGGGCGCCTCGATCGCACCGTCCACCGGGTTCGCCGCTGCGGTGGGTGGCACGCCGGAACCGCCCGAACGGGCCGGCAACTTCCGGGTGATCTTCACCGCGCTCGCGGCGGCCGGCATCAGCGTCGACAGCCTCTACCTCGCGTGGGACTTCACCGTCGCCAGCTCCGCCAGCCTCAGTGGCCGGGCCTTGCACATCCGCAGCGACGCCTACGCGAGCCTGGGCGACGGAGCGCCTGCGTTCACCGTCACGTCGCAGACCGACAACGGCAACGTGCGCACCATCGACGGCACGTACTCGGTGCCCAACTTCCTCACCGGGACGGGCGCCCCCGGCAGCCGCTTCCAGCTCGGTAGCGACGGCATGCCGCAACGCAACGCGACCACTCCCGACTACATCGCACCGTTCCACTGCCTCGTGCCACTGGCGGGCGCGCACACCGAGCCCACCATCGTCTACGGGCACGGTCTCCTGGGAAGCCGCGGCGAGGTCGACGCACTGTCGTTCGCGGCGCAGGCGTCGCTCGCAGGGGCGTGCGCGACCGACGAGATCGGGATGAGCTCCGGCGACCTGCCCAACCTCGCGGCCATCCTCGGCGATCTGTCGCACTTCCCCGAGCAGGCCGACCGCATGCAGCAGGGTCTGCTCAACCAGCAGTTCCTCGGACGACTGCTCAACTCCCCGAAGGGCTTCACCACCTCGGCCGCGTTCCAGGCGGCGGACGGAACCCCGTTGCTCGACGTGGGCCACACGGTGTTCGTCGGCAACAGCCAGGGTGGCATCCTCGGTGGGGCCGCCAGCGCGCTCAGCAGCGAGTGGTCGCGAGTGGTGCTCGGCGTACCGGGCATCGACTACTCGCTGCTCCTGCCCCGCAGCGCCGACTGGCCCGAGTTCCAGGCCGTGTTCGACAAGGCCTACACCGCACCGATCGACCGGCAGATCGCGTTGCAGCTCATCCAACTCCTGTGGGACCGCGGCGAGAACGACGGGTACGCGCAGCACCTCACCGCACACCCCTACGACGGCATCACCGCCAAGCAGGTGCTGCTCATCGAGGCGTTCGGCGACCACCAGGTGAGCAACGTCTCGACCGAGGTGCTCGCCCGCACCATCGGCGCCGCAGTGGTGCAGCCCGCGCTCGCCCCCGGCCGCAGCAACGACGCAACCCCGTTCTGGGGGATCACTGCGTTCGACGCCGGCACGCCCGTCACCGCTGCGCTGGTGATGTGGGACTACGGCACGCCGCCACCGCCGGCGGTGAACCTGGCACCGACCGAGCCCGAGTACGGCCGCGACCCGCACGGTGCGGGCAGCAGAGAACCCAAGGTGCTGCAACAGGCGCTCACGTTCCTGCTGACAGGTCAGGTGACCGACGTGTGCGCAGGAGCGCCCTGCACCAGCACGGTGCTCAGCGCGGGAGGCTGAGCAGCACGTCGATGAGCTCGCCCACAGGGCGGAAGGTGAGCCCGGCGATGGCGCGGTGCGCGTAGCGGATCACGCCGTGCGCATCGATGATGAACACGCTGCGCCGCGGGAACCCGATGGGGCCGAGCGTGCCGTAGGCACCGGCGACGGCCTTGTCGGTGTCGGCCAGCAGCGGGAACTTGAAACCGTGCTTGCCGGCAAACTTCTCGTGGCTCTCGACGCTCTGCGCCGAGATGGCGACCACCGTGGCGTCGAGCGCCTGGAACTGGGCGAGGTCGTTGTTGTAGCTGTTGAGCTGCTTGGTGCACACGGGCGTGTCGTCGCCCGGGTAGAACACCAGCACCACCGGCTTGCCGAGGAAGTCGCTGAGCGACACCTCGTTGCCCCCGTTGGAGGGCAAGGTGAACGAGGGAGCGGGATCGCCGACCGAGACGCTCATTCTCCGACCGCCTCCATCAGCTCTTCGCTGATGTCGAAGTTGGAGTAGACGTCTTGCACGTCGTCGAGGTCTTCCAGGGCGTCCATGATGCGCAGGATCTTACGTGCGTCGGCGGCGTCGGTCACTTCCACGGTCATGCTCGACACCATCGTGCTCTCCGCCGACGTGACCTCGAGCCCCTGGCCGTGCAGTGCATCGCGCACGTCGTACACGATGGACGGGTCGGAGGTGATGCGCCAGGTGCCGTCGCCGTCGTCGGCCACGTCGTCTGCCCCGGCCTCGAGTGCGGCCATCATCACGGTGTCTTCGTCGCCACCGCTGACGGTGATGACGCCACGGCGGCTGAACTGCCAGCCCACTGCGCCGGGCTCGGCCAGCGAACCACCGAGCTTGGAGAAGATGTTGCGCACGTCGGCACCGGTGCGGTTGCGGTTGTCGGTGAGGGCATCGACGAGCAGCGCCACGCCACCGGGCGCGTATCCCTCGTAGGTGAGCGCCTCGTAGGTGCCGCCGTCGCTGAGACCGGCGCCGCGCTTGATGGCACGATCGATGGCGTCGTTGGTCATCTGCGCGGCCTTCGCCTTGAGCACCACGGTGCGCAGCGGCGCGTTCGACGTCGGGTCGGGGCCACCCTCGCGGGCCGCGACCTCGAGCAGTCGCGCGATCTTGTTGAAGACCTTGGCGCGGGCCTTGTCGGCGGCACCCTTCTTGTGCTTGATGGTTGCCCATTTGGAGTGGCCGGACATGGTTACGCCTTCCTGATCTCGTTGTGCTGCACGAACATGCGATGGAGCCGCGCGTCGCCGGCGAGCTCGGGGTGGAACGACGCCACCATCACGCTCCCCTGGCGGACCAACACCGGCACGTCGTCGTGGCTGGCCATGACGTGCACCTCTGGTCCGACGGCGACGACCTTGGGGGCGCGGATGAAGACCGCGTGGAACGGCAGCGCCTCGCCCTCGACGTGAATGTCGGTCTCGAAGCTGTCGACCTGACGGCCGTAGCCGTTGCGCCGCACGCTGATGTCGATGGCGCCGAAGCTGCGCTGATCGGGACGACCGTCGAGCACCTCCGTGGCCAGCAGGATCATTCCTGCGCACGTGCCGAACACGGGCATGCCGTCGTCGATGCGCCGCTGCAACTCGTCGAACAGACCCGACGTCGCGAGCAGTCGCGACATGGTGGTGCTCTCACCGCCGGGCATCACCAGTGCCGACACCATGGCGAGGTCGGCGCGGCTGCGCACCTGACGGGTGGCGACGCCGACCTCAGCGAGCGCGAGCTCGTGTGCGGCGAAGGCCCCCTGCAACGCGAGCACGCCGACGACCGGCGCGTGCGCGTCCACCTGGGGGCTCCATGCTGAGCAGCACGGGCTACCAGCCTCGGTCGGCGAAGCGCTGGGTGCCGTTGATCTCGTCCATCGCGATGCCGGTCATCGGGGCACCGAGGCCACGGCTCACCTTGGCCAGGATGTCGGCGTCGCGGAAGTGGGTGGTGGCCTCGACGATGGCCTTGGCGCGAGGCGACGGGTCGTGGCTCTTGAAGATGCCGGAGCCGACGAAGACGGCCTCTGCGCCGAGCTGCATGGCGAGGGCGGCATCGGCCGGGGTGGCGATGCCGCCTGCGCAGAACAGCGGCACCTGCAGCCAACCGGTCTCGGCGATCTCCTGCACGAGCGGCAGCGGTGCCTGGAGCTGCTTGGCCCACTGGAAGAGCTCGGCGTTGTCGGCCTGGGTGATCTTGCGGATGT
>PMCN01000031.1 GCA_003154135.1 Acidimicrobiaceae bacterium | reverse complement strand
GGCTCGGTCATGGCGAAGCAGGAACGGATCTCGCCGTTCAGCAGCGGCTTCAGCCACTTCTCCTTGTGCTCGGCGGTGCCGTAGCGCGCGAAGACTTCCATGTTGCCCGTGTCGGGCGCCGAGCAGTTCAGGCACTCCGAGGCGAGGCGGTTCTTGCCCAGCTCGTTGGCGATGTACGCGTAGTCGAGGTTGCTGAGGCCCTGGCCTGTCTCGGCGTTGGGTAGGAAGAAGTTCCACAGCCCCTGCGCCTTGGCCTTGGCCTTCACCGTGTCGAGCAGTTCGAGCTGACCCGGCGCCCAGCTCCAGCGATCGGCACGGCCTTCGCCGAGACGGTGGAACTCTTCGGTGATCGGGTCGACCTCGTCGCGGATGAACGCCTTCACGGCCTCGTAGAGCGGCCGCACGCCTTCGGACATCCGAAGGTCGAAGTCGTCCATGCTCGCACTCCTGAGTGCACCACCTGCCATGTGAGATCCTCCTCGTCGACGACCGTTGCCGGCCCGCAGTGGACCGTAGCCGCAGCGGCGCACCCGCTCACGATCGACCGCACCACCGGCGCGGCCGGCGCGTCGTCAGCAGTCGTCAGAGGTGGTAGGCCTCGGTGTGTCCGTCGATGCCGATAGCCTGCCCGCTGATCATGCTCGACGCCGGTGACGCCAGGAAGAGGCACAGGTCGGCGATCTCGCCGGGCTCGACGAAGCGCTTGATCGACTGCCCACCGAGGTACTCGGCCTGCACGACCGAGTGGTCGACGCCGCGTGTGGCGGCCTCGGCGGCGATGACGGCGTTCATCCGATCTCCGGCCACCGAGCCGGGGCAGACGGCGTTGCAGCGCACCCCGTGCGGACCGAGCTCCACGGCGAGCGACTTGGTGAGCCCGATGACCGCCCACTTCGCCGCCGCGTACGGCGTGCGCATGCCGTAGCCGTACACGCCTGCCATCGAGGAGATGTTGATGATGGAGCCGCTCCCCTGCTGCTTCATCAGCGGGGCGACGGCGCGGGCGCACAGGAAGTGGGTGTCGAGGCCGACAGCGAGGCAGGTGCGCCACTCGTCGAGCGTGACGTCCTCGACGAACGCGGTGGGGCCCTTGATGCCCGCGTTGTTGACGAGCACGTCGATGCCGCCCAGTGCCCGCAGCGCCTCCTGTAGCCACTCCTCGATCGCGTGTGCATCGGTGAGGTCGACACGCGTGGCCGTGATGTTCGGCGATGACGCGGCCGCATCGGCGAGTGCCACATCATCGACATCGCACAGTTGCACGTGCGCGCCCTGCGCCGCGAACGCGTCGGCCACCACTCGGCCGATGCCCGCAGCGGCAGCCGTGATGACCACGCGCAGGCTCATGTGGTACCTGCGTCGACCACGACGTGCTCGGTGGTGAACAGCCGCACTCGGCTGCGGAGGTGGGCCATGCTGTCGGCCGTGACCTGGCGCCCTACGTCGGTGGCGTAGGCAGCGGTGAAGTCGTCCTCGCTGTCGAACCACAGCTCCGACACACCGTCGATGTCGTCGTCGGGCGTGCACGGGTTGAACACGATGCGGCGCGCCCCGGGGAGTTGCGCGGCCAGCGGTGCATGCTCGTGCAGCCACCACCGGCGGAACTCGTCGGGCGTCATGTCGGCCCGGCGGCTGAGCAGGATGACGGCCTTGAAGGTCACGACGGCTTCCCGATGCGGTGCAACGGCCGGCCACCGACGCCGAGGCCGAGGACGGCGACGATCTCGTCGGGTCGAGGCGAGTCGTCGATGCCGATGGCGATGGCGTCCATGTCGTCGAACACCCAGATGTCGCTGCAGTTGGTGAGCGGCACGGTGATGCGGGTGCCCGGCCCGCCGAGCAGCTTCGTCGACGGGATGATGGCGGGGCCCTTGCCCAGCGCAGCGCGCACCGGGGCGCCGAACGTGGGGTGGATGAGAGCGGCGGCGTGCTCGATCTCGCCCTCGGTGCCCACGATGGCAGCCTTGCCGTAGGCGCTCACCTCGGCGACCGGAGCGCCCAGCGCCGCGAGCGCTTCGTGGACGAGCGTGTCACCCAACGACGCGCCGAGGGCGACGAGATCGTCGAGGTCGTCGACGTACCGGCCCGCGAGCGGGTTCCGGAACACCACCGCCGTGGCGACCTTTCGTCGCAGCCCGTCGACCGGTCGACCCATCTCCAACCGTGTGGTCTCCACGACCGACACCACCTTGCGCACGTGCAGCTCCACGGTGCGAAGGTAGCCGCGCGTCGAGGGTCAGACGTACTCGTCGGCCTCGTGGTGGAACATGCTGAGCACCCGCCGAACACCGCGGCGAGCGAGGCGCCACACGAGCAGCGTCACCAGGATGCTGCCCACCACGGCCACGCTGCCGAGCACCAGCGACACCACCGGGTACACCATCGCGAACGTCACCAGGCCGAGCACGATGCCGTCCTCGCTGAAGCTTGCGATGACGTTGGTGACCGGCTCGGGCGACATGTTGATCGCGAGACGCGTGGTGGCCTTGGCGGTGTGCCCCGTCAGCGCGAGCAGCGCAGCGATCGCGAACGCCTCCGGCCGGCCGAGCGCCGAGCCGGCGATCGCGGATCCGACCATCCCGCCGACGACGGGTCGCACCAGTGTGTGCACGAGGTCCCAGGCGCTGTCGAGCAGCGGGATCTTGTCGATCACGAACTCGACGGCGAACGCTGCACCTGCGACCATCAGCACCCCGTTGTGCTGCAGCGCTACCGGCGTGTCGACCCAGCCGAAGCGGCCGGAGAGCCCGAGGATGAGCACCGTCAGGTAGGCGTTGAGGCCCGACGACCAACCGGCCGCCACCAGCGTGATCGACTCCATCGTCAGCCCCGCACCAATCGGACCAGCGCGGTGAGACCGACGACGACGATGATGCCGCGCAGGATGCGTGGATCGAGCCGTCGCCCGAACTTGGCGCCGATCTGGCCGCCGACGGTGGATCCGATGGCGATCACGCCCACCACCTTCCAGTCGACGTGGGTGGTGAGGATGAACACCACCGACGCGAGCGAGTTCACGGTGAGGGCGAGGGCGTTCTTGCACGCGTTGAGGCGCTGCAGCTCGTCGTCGAGGAAGATGCCGAGCACCGCGATGAGGATGATGCCCTGCGCGGCGCCGAAGTAGCCGCCGTACACGCCCGCTGCGCACACCAGGCCGAGCAGCGCCGGCCTGACCTCGTGATGACCGACCACCCCGGTGCGCCGCGCCGCCACCTTGCGCGCCACCCACGGCTGCAGGATCACGAGCGTGACAGCGATGGCCACGAGCACCACGACCACTCGCTTGAACACGGTGCTGGGCAGTGCGAGCAGCAGGACGGAACCGGTGAGGCCGCCGAGTGCCGACGCGGGCACGAGGCGCGTGAGGCGTGACGCCTGGCCCTTCAGCTCACGCCGGTAGCCGTACGTGCCGGAGATGGACCCCGGCACGAGACCGATGTTGTTCGACACGTTGGCCAGCAGCGGTGGATAGCCGAGGGCGACGAGCGTGGGGAAGGTGATCAACGAACCCGACCCGACGACGGTGTTGATGGTTCCCGCCGCGCAGCCCGCGACGAGGATGATGAGGAAGTGTGCGAACGACATGAGCAGTGGTCATCCTGGCATCCGCGACCGAGCGTCAGTCGACCCCGAGACGCTCCATCGCCACGCTCTTGAGCCGCTTGTAGTCGACCTTCCCGTTGGGTGCCCTGCCGATGGTGTCGACGAGCACGAGATGGCGCGGTGCCTTGTAGTGCGCATGGTGGGCCTTCACGTGCTCGCTCAACTCGTGCAGGTCGGGCGTGGCCCCCGGCGTGGCCTCGACCACGGCACAGATGGTCTCGCCGAAGCGAGCGTCGGGCAGGCCGACGGCGACCGCGTCGCGCACCGAGGGGTGCTGCTTCAGCGCTTCCTCGACCTCTTCGGGGAACACCTTCTCGCCTCCGGTGTTGATGCACACCGAACCGCGGCCGAGGAGCGCCAGCGTGCCGTCGTCGTTCACCTCGGCCCAGTCGCCCGGCACGGTCCAGCGCTGACCCTCGAACGTGCGGAAGGTCTGCGCGGTCTTCGCCGCGTCCTTGTAGTAGCCGAGCGGGATGAAGCCGCTGACGGCCACCAGGCCGCGCTCTCCCGAGCCGGGCTGCACCCGACGACCGTCGTCGGTGAACACCGCGCAAGCCGGCCCGAGCTGGAACCGTGCGGTCTGAGAGGCGCCCGCTGCGGTGGAGACCGATGCGCCCATGCCGACGGCCTCCGAGGATCCGAACGAGTCGAACAGCGCGGCTTGAGGCAGGTGGCGCAGCAGGCCTTCCTTGTTGTCGTGGCTCCACATCACGCCCGACGACGACACCATCACCACGCTCGACAGGTCGTAGCGGCTGGGGTTGGCGTCGAGCGTCTCGAGGATGGGCCCGGCGAAGGCCTGCCCCACGATGATGACCGAGTTGACGGCGTTGCGCTCGACCTCCGACAGCAGTTCGTCGACGTCGAAGTGGCGCGACGGAAGGGTGACCACGCAGCCGCCCATGTTCATCGCGATGAGGCTCGAGAACTGCCCGGTGCCGTGCATGAG
>PMCN01000128.1:38043-38185 GCA_003154135.1 Acidimicrobiaceae bacterium | reverse complement strand
CCCAGCTCGCGGTGAGCCCGATTGCGGGACGGGGTGCGGGCACGGGACGTCTGAACACGGTGAGATCGAAGCGGTCGTTGCGGAGCACCACGCTGCTCTCGTGCCGGTGCTCGAGGTCGACTTCGAAACCGTCGACCGGCAC
>PMCN01000128.1:29764-37980 GCA_003154135.1 Acidimicrobiaceae bacterium | reverse complement strand
CGGAGTGCTGCATCTCGCAGATCAGGGCGTCATCGGCACCTTCGAGGGGTTCGTCCCGGTACGTGAGCGGGACGTGCAGCAGCGTGCCGCCGGCGGTGACCAGATGAGTCTCCAGGCCGACGCGCCCTTCGGGATCATCGAAGCGATACGAGCCGATCACGTCGATGGGAACGGCGACCGCGGGTCCCCACGGTTGGGTCGGTGCCCAATCGGCGATGAGCTGGGCCTTGGTCGGCGTGACCGTCGCGAGGTGGAAGAGAGCCATGGCCGGTGAGCTTAGGCATCAGGCGCTGAGCGGGCTCGCTGAGTTCGGAGTCGCGTGGCGGCGTCAGGTTCCGGCGGCATGGGGGCACGTCTCGGCGGGTCGTTCGAACCGCGGCCACCCGCTCATCCCGGGCATCGACGGCGTGTTCCCGACGAGCGACGGCTGGCTCGCGTTGGTCGTGTTGCAAGGCCCGACCGCACCCGCTCGCCGAGCACCGCATCCGTCGAAGCGGGCATCACGTGGGAGGAGATTGCCGCCCTGCGCGCCTCCGGCTCGATCCGATCTGCCCCCTGGCGCCAGGCACGAAACGGATGGACACGGGATACCGCCACCAGTCGCCGCGGCTGGCGTGAACCGCGCCGACGATGGACATCGCAGCGCCTGCTACGAACACGGCGAACATCAGCACGAAGGGGAGCGCGACCCAGGCGGTCACCGATCCCGATGGCGTCGCGGTGCCGATGAGCGCGGCGATTCCGACCACGGAACCAGACAACCACACGACAAGGAAGGTGAGCTGGAAGTTCAGCGCCTCGGTGCTGTGATGGCGGGCGTACTCGTTCTTCTTTCCCTCGGTCTGGCGGATGATGAGCGGCAGGATGACGGCCAGCACGAAGAACCCGACGTGCGAGATGACCGAAGTCGTCGTGTCGGCGGTGACCGCGTAGGGCGCGCCGGGAGCCGGACCTGGCCCGGCGTACGGTCCCCACGAGGTGCCGGTCCACCAGCGCATCGCGAGACCGTCGTGGTACCAGCCGGGCGGAGGCGGTTCCGCCCCAAACAACTGAGGTGTTCCTGTCAAGTCGACGTCCTCACGGGAAGCTACGAGTCGCGACCATCATCACATGATCGCCGCGGGTGCGACCGGGTGCAACTTCGCCCGCTCGTGTCACGCGCTGGTCACCAGCGCTGGTGGTCATGGCCTGACACGAGCGCCGGAACCGGGGCGGAACCGGGGCGGAACCGGGGCGGAACCGGGCCGGGGCGCGGGGCGGGGAGGGGGGTCAGCCGGGGAGGATGCGGGTGGCGGTCTTGAGGAGCTTCAACGCGCCTTGCTTGGCGATGGTGCGGTGATGGCTGCGACCCGCGTCGGCCGTGCCGGCGCGGTTGGCGAGGAACCAGTCGTAGCTGTCGGCCAGCATCTCGTCGTTGGAGAACTTCGGCTGCCAGCCGAGGGCGTCGCGCACGTGCTGGATGTCGAACCACAGCGACTTGCTGTACATCAGCCAGTGGTAGGGCGCGAACGGTGCGAGGTGCAATCCGGCGGCGGCCTTCATGCCCAGTGCGGCGGGGCCTGCCGGCAGCGAGCGCACCTTCGAGCCGGTGCCCGCGTGGGTGCACAACGACTCGAGCGATTCGCGCATCGTGCCGAATCGGTCGGTGCCGGCGTTGAACACGGCTGGGCCGGCGGTGGCTCCGGCGAGCACGCACACCTCGGCGAGGTCGTCGGCGTGCACGAACTGGTAGCGGTTGCTGCCGTCACCGAGCACGAAGATGTCGGCGCCGTCGGCGACCCACTCGAACAGGATGCCGAAGATGCCCAGACGACCGTGCCCGAGGATGGTGCGCGGTCGCACGATGGTGACGTCGAGCCCCTCGCGCACCGCGTCGAGGCACGCCCACTCCGCGGCGAGCTTGGCGTGGCCGTACGCCTCGATGGGCGACGGCACGGTGGAGGGCAGCACCGGGTTGCTGCGGGGCACGCCGAACACCGCGCTCGACGATGTGTGCACCACCTTCGACACGCCGGCGCGGCGGCACTCCGCGAGCAGCAGCACGGTGCCGTCGACGTTGACGGTGCGCAGCAGCTCGAGGTCTTTCGCGAGTGGCACCTGGGCGACGTTGTTGAACACGACATCGACCCCGGCGACCGCCCGGGCCACCACCGCCGCGTCGCGGATGTCGCCCTGCACCAGTTCGACCCCGTCGGGACGGTCGTCGACGTCGTTGAGGTCGAGCACCCGGACGGTGTGGCCGTCGGCGACGAGGCGATGGACGAGCAGCGACCCGAAGTATCCGCTGCCGCCGGTGACGAGCGCGATCACAGCTCGAGACCTTGTTCGACGCACCAGCGGATGCTGCGGCGCATGCCCTCGTACAGCTCGACCTGCGGCTCCCAGCCGAGCTCGGCGACCGACCTGCTGATGTCGCACGCGATGGTGTGGCCCATCTCGCCCAGCACGTGCAGCTGCTGCTGGTACACGCCCACGCCCTGGAGCAGTCGGTCGGTGGTCTCGGCCACTCTGGCGGCGAGCGTGGGCAGGCGTGTGGTGGGCGGCTTCACGCTGAAGCCCTCGTCGACCAGTGCACGCCCGACGGTCTCGACGATCTCGTCGACCGTGTAGGGCCGAGCGTCGGCGATCCAGTACCCATTGCCCTTGGCGGTCGGGGTGAGCTCGGCGGCGAGCACACCGTCGACCAGATTGTCGACGTAGACCATCGACCGGCGCTGATCGCCCTTGCCGATGACGGGGAACTTGCCGGCGCGCACCAAGCGGAAGAACGTCGTCTGCCGAGGCGGCTGGAACGGCCCGTAGAACCACGGTGGACGCACGATGGTGGCATCGAGCCCGGCGGCGACCGCTTCCGCCACCGCCATCTCGCCCATCATCTTCGAACGGCCGTAGCCGAGGTACGGGTGGAAGGGTTCGTCGGCGCGGAACGTGTCGTCGCGGTGGGGGTTGGTGCCGAAGGGGCTGTTCGACGAGACGTGCACCATGCGCCGGATGCCGGCGTCGATGGCGGCCTCGGTGACGTGGCGGGTGCCGTTCGCGTTGACCTCGGTGAACTGGCGCACCTTCTTGGGGTGGATGACGCCGGCGGCGTGCAGCACATCGGTGTCGGAGCCCACGCCGTACACGAGGCGCTTGGCGGTCTCGGCGCGGGCGATGTCGCCGATCATCACCTCGACGCCCGGCCGGCCGGCCAATGAGGCGCGCAACGCCTGTGCCTCGGCCGTGCTGTGCGCGAGGAGGCGCAGGCGCTCGCGCGTGGGATCGGCGACCAGGCGGTGCACCAGGGCACGGCCCAGCCACCCGGTGGCGCCGGTGACGACGGTGGTGCGGGGCGCGGCCCAGCGTTCGGGACGGGGATCAGCCACGAGAGCCTCCTGCGGCAAAGCGGCGTGCGTTGCGGATCGCGAACGCCATGACGGACGCCTGCGGGTTCACACCCGGGGCGGTGGGGAGCAGTGATGCATCGTTGACGTAGACGTTGTGGCAACCGACCACCTTGCCGAACGAGTCGGCGCCGCAGCGGCCCTCCACTTCGCCCATCGGCACGGTGCTGCACAGGTGCACGGTCATCACGGTGGCCCGGTTGACACCGAACGCGCGCTGCATGGTGGCCACGTCGCGACGGGTCTTCACCGCCGGTGCCCCCTGGAACGACGGGAACACCTCCTCGGCTCCGGCTTCGAGCATGAGGAGCGTGAGTCGCGCCAACCCGCTGCGCAGCAGCTCGCGGTCGCGGTGGGTGAGCCGATAGGTGACGACCGGGTCGGCCATGCCGGGGAACGAGCGCACCCTGCCCGTGCCCTCGCTGGTGATGGCCGCGTAGTACACGCTCATGCGCTGCCAGTCGGTGATCGCGCGGCGGAAGGTCGACCACTGGTCGAGTAGGCTGAGGGCGACGAGTCCGGGGTTGCTGGCCGACCCACCGAACGACAGGTGGGGTGCGAACTCCTTCACCTGGTGCACCGGCACGTCGTCGGGCACGTTGAGCGCATCGGCGAACCGGGCCGCGAGCTTCACCGTGGGATGCACGGCGAGCGTGCGACCGATGTGACCGTGCACCCCCGAGCGCTGCAGCAACGCCGGCGACTGGATGGCGCCGCCACAGACGAACACGTGCCGGAAGCGGATGGTGCCGGACGTGCCGTCGGCGAGCGTGGTGTGGGCCGCGCTGGCCGTGCCCCGCGACATCTCGAGCCGGTCGACCCTGCAGCCCACGACCAGCCGTGCACCGGCGGCCACCGCCCGCGGCAGGTACGTGCGGGTCATCGACTGTCGCTCGCCCTTGTCGGGCTGGTCGGCGTGCGGGTAGGTCATCCAGCGCGGGATCTCGCCGTGACGCCAGCCGAGCGCGGCGGCGCCGCGGCGCAGGACGTCGCTGGGCTCGCTGTGGTTGCCGGGCACGGTGCGCACGTTGATGACCGTCTCCACCTCGTCGGCGATGGCGAGCAGTTCGTCGGGATCGAAGTCGGCGATGCGGAAGTCGCGGTGCCACCGTTCGAGCAGCTCGCCCGGCGGGCGCCAGTAGAGCCCGCTGTTGACCTCCGTGCCGCCGCCTGCGCAGCGTCCCTCGGTGTAGGCGATGGAGGGCATGCCGAGCGCAACGGTGACTCCGCCGGCGCGGTACTGCTGGTCCATCTGGTCGAGCGAGAACGGTACGACCGCGCCCTGCTCCACCCACGCGCCCTCCTCGACGACGAGCACGTCGAACCCGGCCTCGGCGAGCACGGTGGCGGTGGTGGCGCCACCGGCCCCGCTGCCGACGACGAGCACCTCGGCGTCCATCGATGCGGTGGCGTGCTGAGCGATCACGAGGCACCCGCCGCTGCGCCGGTGGGTGAGGTGGACGGCCAGTGCTCCCACACGTAGGCGAAGCCGAGCGAGCGCACCAGCCGGGGGTACTCGCCCACGAACGGCAGCGGCAGTCGCATGACGATGCCCGAGAGGGCCCATCCACCGGGCACGGCCATGAGGATGCGGAAGCTGGTGCCGATGAGCAGCACCCCGAACCGGGTGAAGCTGGGCAGCGTGTCGACCCGATGGGCGATGAACGTGACCGCCTCGTGGCGGCGCTCGGCAGTGAGGTCGGGAAGGTCGTCGGCGAGCAGGCGTTCGGCGAACGAGCCGACGACGGGGAGTGCGGGAACCTGACGCATGAGCAGGTGGCATCGTAGCTGCGGGCAGCGTGCCGACCGTGGGTGCCCGGTGATGGGGCACCCGCGGGAGATAGCATCGCCGCCCGTGCGTGCCGTCGTCGTCGTTCCCACTTTCAACGAGCGCGAGAACGTCGCCGATCTGTTGCGCACGCTGCGCGCCACGGTGCCGGAGGCCACGTTGATGGTGGTCGACGACCACAGCCCCGACGGAACGGGCGCCATCGCCGACGAGGTGGCCGCCGAACTGGGCAGCATCATCGTCGTCCACCGCGACGGCAAGCCGGGGCTCGGTGCCGCGTACCGCCACGGCTTCCGGTTGGCGTTCGAGGAGGGGTTCGATGCCATCGTCTCGATGGACAGCGACTTCTCCCACGACCCGGCCGTCGTGCCCACCATGCTGGCGCTGCTCGGCGACGGCGCCGATGTGGTGATCGGCAGCCGCTACGTGGAGGGCGGCGGCACGAAGGACTGGCCTTTGCGCCGCCGGCTGCTCTCGAAGTGGGGCAACCGCTACACCGGGCTCGTGCTGCGGGCCAAGGTGCGCGACTGCACGGCGGGCTTCCGCGCCTATCGGGCGTCGATGCTCCAGGACATCGACCCGGGCAGCACGTCGGCCGAGGGGTACGCGTTCCTCACCGAGCTCACTCGCCGGCTGGTGCGGAGCAAGGCCGTCATCGTGGAGACACCCATTCTGTTCAAGGACCGCGAGCGGGGCACGAGCAAGATGTCGGGCCGCATCATCGTCGAATCGATGCTGTTGGTCACCAAGTGGGGCGTCGTCGACCGCACGGCCGACCTGCGCCGCTGGATCAAGGACCGATGAGCAACCGCGCCGTCGCGTGGACCGTGCGGGCGGCGCTCGCACTTCCGTTCGTCGTCGCCCTCGTCACGCTGGCCACCACCCACTGGACGCCGGTGCTCGATCTGGCGATGACCGAGTTCCGCGTGCGCGACGTGTTCGGTCGGCACTCGCCGCTCATCGGCCTGCCCGGACGCATCGGCACGTTCCCCCAGCAGGGGAGCCATCCTGGGCCGCTGAGCTTCTACCTGCTGGCGCCCGTGTACCGGCTGCTCGGCAGCACGGCCTACTCCATGCTCGTGGGCACGGCCGTCATCAACCTGGGCGCGGCGTGGACCGCGGTGTGGGTGGCCTCGCGCCGTGGCGGACGGCGCTTGATCGTCGGTGTGGGCGCGGTGCTCATGGTGGGCATGGCGTGGCTCGGGGCCAGCGTGCTCACCCAGCCCTGGAACCCGTACCTGCCGCTGGTGAGCTTCGTGGTGGTGCTGCTGTGCACGTGGGGCGTGCTCGACGGTGACGACGTGCTGCTGGCGCCCCTGGTGTTCTTCGCGTCGCTGTGCGCACAGACGCACGTGCCGTATCTGGCCCTGTGCGTGGCGCTCTGCGCGCTCGCGTTCGGTTCGGTGGCGCTGCGCTGGTTGCGCGATAGGGGCATCGATCGCACCTCGCGCCGGTCGGTGCTGTGGGCGGTGCTGATCGGTGCCGTCGTGTGGCTGCCCGTGTTCATCGACCAGGTTCGCCACGACCCCGGCAACATCACCATGTTGCGCCGTCACTTCCTCTCGCCGCCCGAGCCACCCGTCGGCTTCGGCGTCGGTGTGAAGACCGTGCTCGCCCACTTCGACATCGCCCGCGTGGTCGTCGGCTCGGCACGCCGCAGCAGCGACTTCCTGGCCCGCCTGGGCGACCTCGCCGGGGGCCACTGGCAGATCGGTGCCCTCGTGATGCTGGCGTGGGCAGCGGCAGCGGTGCTGTCGTGGCGGCTCGACGACCGGCGCATCGTGCGCCTGCACGTGGTGGTCGCGGTTGCGACGGCCGTCGCGTTCCTGTCGACGGCCCGCATCTTCGGGAAGGTGTGGTACTACCTCACGTTGTGGTCGTGGTCGATCGCCCTGCTGGCGGTCGCCGCCACGGTGTGGACCGCCATCGCATGGTGGGAACGCAGCGAGCGGCGCCCGTTGCCGGTGGTGCAGGTGGCCGCGGCCATCACCCTGGTCGGTCTCGCGGTGTTCGTGGTCGACGCAGCGACGGTCGACCCGCCCGAGGCCCGGTTGTCGCGGTCGCTCGGCGCGGTGGTGGGGCCGACGGCGGCGGCGCTCGCCGATGGTGTGGGCGCGGCCGATGGCAAGGGCGGCACATATGCCGTGGTGTGGGCCGACGCGTACTACTTCGGTTCGCAGGGCTACGGGCTGATCAGCGAGCTCGAACGCCGTGGCTTCACGGCCCGCGCCTACGAGACGTATCACGTGCCGGTGACACCGCAGCGCATCACCGACCCCGCGCACGCCACCGCCGAGGTGGTGCTGGCCACCGGCATCGACATCGCGAAGTGGGCAGCGGTCGCGGGCGCAGTGGAGGTTGCCGACTTCGAGCCACGGTCGGCGGCCGAGCTGGCCGAGTTCGACCGGCTGCACGACGCGGCGGTGAGCGCACTCGCCGACGCCGGCCTCGACGACGTGGCGGCGATGGTCGACAGCAACCTGTTCGGTGCGTCGGTGGATCCTCGGCTGCCCGCCGGGGTGGAGGCCGAGCTGGCCCGCATGCTGGTGCTCGGCGAGGAGACAGCGGTGTTCATCGCCCCGCCCGGCACGTTCGATCACGTGTCCTGAAGCANNGAGAACCCGTAGGCCATCACCGGGCGCAGCGTGGCGTCGAGCGTCTCCGGGTCGTCGGCACGTGCGATGCCCTGCTCGAGCCAACGCTCGAGGTCGCCGCCGTACTCGATGCGCAAGGCCGAGGTCGTGTCGCCGGCGAGCGCGGCCTGGGCGATGGACTGCATGGCCGCGTCGGCGCCGACGATTCGACTGGTGTCGATGGTGATGGAGCCGTCGGCGAGCCAGCCGGCGATGGTGGCGGCCTGCTCGCGGGCTGCGGCCTCGGCGTCGGGGGTCAGCGCGCTGGCGAGCGAGATGGTNNAGGAGCGCATCGCTGCCCTGCAGCTGGAAGATGCGCGCCTTCTCGTGACCGGTGGCCCGGCGGTTGTCGCCCAGCTGGCGCACCATGCCCTCGTCGGACACCCGGAACTCGATGCCGAGCTGCTGGAG
>PMCN01000128.1:2812-29705 GCA_003154135.1 Acidimicrobiaceae bacterium | reverse complement strand
GTCGAAGCTCAGGTTGAGCCCGACGAGCAGCAGCATCGTGGCCACGGCGACCGCGTCGAGCGAGCGGTGCCAGTTGACGTTGTCGATGTGCAGCGAGACGAGCGCGAGCGCGGTCCACAGCGCCACCATCTGCACGAAGATTGCTAGTGGCCACAGGAAGCGGATGTGGTGGGGTGCGAAGCCCACGATGCCCACGGTGAGCATGCCCAACGCGACCACCGTGGCCGCGACGCACACGGCTGCGACGGCGCAGGCGCGCGCCTGCAGCGCGAGACCTGATCGGTGGGCGAGCCAGGCCAGGCCCACGAGCAGCGCCAGGAGGACGGCCAGCGCGCCCACGGCGGCGAGCGTGCTGGGCAGACCCGGTACCACGATCTGCTGGCCGTGCGGCCCCTGGGTGACCGCGGTGATGGGCACGGTGGTGGTGAAGCCGGATCGGAGCCACCACGGCGGCAGGGCCACGATCGCGGCAGTGATGGAAGCGCCTTGCTGGAACCCGAGGTGCAGCGACCCACCGCCGGCGTTGGAGGCGAGGCGGGTGAGGTTGCCGCGTCCGGCGCCGAACAGCTCCTCGATGAACGGTTGCAACCAGAGCACGAGGAACACGACGTACGAGGTGACGGCCGTGCCGCCGGTGAGCGCGGCGCGGGAGAAGCGGAGTGGGCGGTGGTCGAGGGCGTAGATCACCACGGCGACCGGGGTGATGAGCGCCAGGATGTAGGCGTAGCTGATGTGGGTCTGCACGAGCAGCGAGGCCACGCCGACGGCCCAGGGGATGCACCACGTGCGCCCCACCGTCGCACCGAGCAGCAGCACGAGGAACCACAGGAAGGGCAGCATCAGTGCATGCGCCTGCCAGATGTCGTAGAGCAGCTCGCTGCCCATGGTCCAGGTGAGCGCCGCCGTGGCGACGAGCATCCAGCGCTGCAGGCCCCACCCGCCGATGCGCCGAGCAGTGGCACTGATGGCCACCACAACGGCGGCGTTGACGGCACCCACGCCGATGGCTGCGGCTGGCCCGGGGCTGAAGATCTTCGCGAACGGCGCGATGAGGTCTTGATAGATCGGCCCCGGGTTGTTCATGTTCTCGCCGACGCTCAGCGACGCAGAGGTCCACGAGCCGAGCCATGGATGGTGCCGCGTGCCCACGTCGGCGGCGCGGATGAACAGCAGCGCGTCGTCGCTGAGGGGGATGTAGTGATGGGCGAGTGCGCGCACCACGGCCACCACGATCGGTGCCACCACGGCGGCGACGAGCACGGCGCGCACCACCCTGCCTGGCCCGTCGCCGGCATCAGTCGTGTCGCGATTCGTGTCGCGATTCGTGTGTCGGCTCGGGTCGCGGGGCGTGTCGGGGAACTGGACGGGTTCGGTGAGGGTCATGACTGCCCGCGAAGGCCGGAGAACAGGGTGACGAAGCCGACGAAGCTGACAATGAAGAGCACGGTGACGACAAGGGTGACGGGTACGAAGGCGGTGTTCCCGGTGAGGCGCACCGTATGGGTGAACATGAGCACCACCAGCGCGGCGAGTGCCGCGAACGACGCTGCTGCGAGCACCAGGAAGCGCACCGCGATGCGTTCCGAGAGCGGGAGCAGCATGCGGATGCCGTGGGCGATGAGCGAGTAGCGGTTCATGCGCGAGCTGCCGGCGAAGCGAGTGCCGCGGGCACAGGGCACCGACGTGGTGGGGCGTCGCAGGGCGAGCAGCGTCGAGGAGTAGCAGAGGTCGAAGCTGGGGTGGTTGATGGTGGCCTTCAGCGACGCGCCACGCTGGCACGCGAAGTTGCCCGACTGCACGGTGGTGCCCGTGAGCACCCAGAAGAACATGCGGAAGAACAGGTACATCAGGCGGAACGACAGCGGCTCGGAGCGCTTCGTGCGCTCGGCGAGCACCAGCGGCACCTGGTCGTGATCGAGCGCGGCGAGCAGGCGGGGCACGTCGGCGGGTTGGTCCTCGCCGTCGGAGTCCATGGTGACCACCACGTCGTCGTCGGCCAGTTCGGGCGCGAGCGCTCGCAGGGCGTACACGATGGCCCGCTGGTGACCGAGGTTGAACGGTGGCGTCATCACGGTGACATCGTCGAGAGCATCGAGTCGCCGCACCTCGGCATCGGTGCCGGCCGAGTCGTCGATGACCACGAACCGCAGAGGGCGCGTCTCGCCGGCGGCTGCGCACGTCTGCAGGATCTCGGCACGGAGACGCTCGAAGCTCTCGGTGTCGTGCAGCATCGGGGAGACCACCCAGATGGTCACGGTGCCGGCTTCTCCAACAGGACGACCACCGATGTGCCCGCGGGCCAGGCCCTGCGCAGGCGGGTGGTGGTGTTGCCGATCGCTTCGCCGACGCGGGTGACGGCGGCGCCGAACCGCGGGAAGTCGACGTCGGCACGAGCACCCTTGCGCAGCATGCGGACCGGCAGGAGCGGGAGCAGCTCGGGGAACAGGTATGCCGCGCTCACCACTCGGAACCCGCACGCTGATGCCAGCGCGCGAAGCCTCGCGCGCGAGTAGCGGCGCTGGTGGCCGAGCGCGTCGTCCCACGACGAGAACGCCCACTGCAGGGCCGGCACCGTGATGGCGGCGCGTCCGCCCGGCGACATGCGGGCGAGCAGTTCGTGGAGGGCGCCGGCATCGTCGGCGATGTGCTCGAGCACGTCGAGCATCACCACGAACGTGTCGGCCGCGATGGGCCCGCCGTCGCCGCGGGCGTCGGCGCCGAACCGTGCGGCGAGGTCGCTGTCGAGCGCGGGCGACAGCTCCTCGAAGCGGTAGCCGAGCTCGGGGTGGTGGCGGTGCAGCCAGTCGCCGAGCAGCCCAGAGCCGGCCCCGATGTCGAGCACGGCGGTGGCGCCCGAGTCGATGGCCATCGCGGCGACCAATCGGAAGCGCACCCGGTGCCAGAAGGTCTCCGCTGCTGGATCGGCGACGTGCAGTTGCTGCTGCTCGAGCGGGGACAGGGATTCGGCGGACACCGGCGGCGACACTATCGCGAGGCCTTCGTGAGGTCGTCGCAGATGGGTGTGCTGCTGGTGCCGGAGCGTGGCGCGAAGGCGTCGCCGATGGTGGCACCCTCCAGCGTCGGGGCAGCGAAGCTGAACAGCGCCTGCTGCCCGTCGAGCACCACCGAGAGACCGCCTGCCACGTGGTCGGCCACGAGCGCGATCGCGGGGTGGTCGTCGGCGACGCGCACCGGCTGCCCGGTGACGGCTTCGCCGCCGACGGGCTGGTACGAGACCACCACGGTGCGGGAGCCGGCCGGGCCGGAGGGCGTGAGCACCACCGTGCCCTCGCCGGCATCGACGAGCACGAGCGGGGTGTCGCCGAGCGTCACGTGGCCCACCAACTGGCGGATGCCGTCGGCGCGTTCGAGTGCCACCCAATGGCCCTGCTCTGCGATGTAGAGGCCGTCACACGGGCCGTCGACGGCCACCACGCCGTCGCGGGGTACCACCGGCGTGTCGGCCAGCTGCACCACCGACGGCGGCGCACCGCCGAAGACGGCACCGTCGATGGCGTAGCGCATCTCGGTGAAGCCGGGCTCCTTCAAGTTCTGGGTCCAGGTGGCGAGCGCAACGTTGGTCCAGGTGCCCCACACCACCAGCGCCCCCCACGCCGCAACAGCTGCGTGGCGACGAGCGGGTGAGGCCATGCATGCGGTGGCCACGGCCGCCGGCACCACCAGCATCGGCACCATGTCGGTGAGGTAGCGGTTGGCGACGAAGCCGATGAGGAAGCTCGGCGCGGCGGCGAGCGCGGCGGCCGCCATGAGGCCGAGCGGCACCCAGGCACGGCGCCGCACGGCCAGCACGACACCGCAGACGGCCAGCACCACCAGCAGGGTGGCCGACACCGGCAGCGACGAGGAGGGTGTGTTGCCCTCGAGCCGGTAGCTGCCGAAGACGTGTGCGGCCGGGGGGAAGCGGATGAAGGGGACGAGCCGCTCGATGCGTACGGCGTCGGGCCGCAGGTACTGCACGAGCGTGGTGGGCAGGAAGCGCGTGCTGAAGAAGCTGCCGCCGTTGCCGGCGAACCACGCGGCACGGTCGGAGTTCTGCAGCGAGAGCACCTGCCGTGCAGCGGGGAGGTCGAGCCAGGAGCCCACCTTGGCGAACGTGACCACCGAGTTCACCGCGAAGCCGCCCACGGCGACCGCGATGCCGCCGAGGGCGATGCGCGGGCGGGTGCGCCACGTGGTGGCCGCCACCAGTGCCACTGCGGCGAGCGCCCCGAAACCCACCGAGGCGCGGGTGAGCACCGTCGCGACGCCGAACGCGCCGGCCACGGCGAGCAGTCGTGGGGATGGTTCGCGCCAGAGCCGCACGGCGAACACGAGCGTGCAGAGCATGAGTGCGCAGGCCCACATCTCGGTCTCGTCGTACACGCTGTTCCAGCCGGCGAGGTACAGCACCGGCGAGCACGCGACGGCCGCGATGAGCAGGCTGGTGCGACGGGGTGCGGGGGAGGGGGAGTGGGCGGGGGCGGGGGAGGGGCCGGGGGAGGGGGCGGAGGAGAGGGCGAGCGCCTCGCGCACGGCGCGGGCGAGGTGGAAGGTGGCCGTGAGCGCCACTGCGAAGCCGGCGGTGATCGACAACCGCGAGAGCCGGCCGTCGATGCCGTGGCCGAGCAGCACGAACGGCATGCGCGCGACGGCGAGCGTGGGCCCGTAGTACAGGTACGTCTTGCCGCCGATGAGGAAGCCCTCCGGGCCTGCCACCGCAGCGGGCACATCGAGTCGCAGGTGCCAGAACGCCCTGGCCTGCGCGTCGTAGAAGTCGGTGCTGAAGCCGCCCCTGTCGAACAGCTCCCACGGCCGCCAGCGGCACACGACGAGCAGGAACACGACGGTTGCGACGACGGTGATGCGCCGCGCCCACCGAGCCTCCTCGTCGGCAGAGCGCCAGTGCACCCACATCAGCGCGAGTGCGGCTGGTCGCGCAGTGCGCCGCCATGCCACGGAGTGAGCTCGAAGACGAACTGGTAGGCGAAGAGCGTGGGCCACAGCCGCACGAGCGCACGGTCGAGGCGGCCGACGGTGCTGGTGACGGCAGTGTGGCGGGCCAGGCCGAGCGCGTCGAGTGGCAAGCCGGTGTGGGCGGTGCGGTGGGGTTCGAGGCCGGCGGCACGCACCAGCCGGAGGAACGACCGACGGGTGAAGAACCGGAGGTGGCTGCGGTCGAGGATGCCGCGCTGGTCGTAGTCGAAGCGACCGGCGAGCACACGGGTGCGCGGGTACCAATGAGAGATGTTGGGCACGCTGGCGATGATCGACCCGCCAGGACGCACTCGCGACGACAGATCGGCGAGCAGGCGTGACGGGTCGGGCAGGTGCTCGATCACGTCGGCGGCGAGCACCACGTCGTACTGCTCGTCGTCGGCAGGCAGACCCTGGGTGAGGTCGGCACGGATGAAGCGGTGCATGCGGTCGCGCACGCCGTCGGCCTCCTCCACGTCGATGCCGGTGACGGTGTGCCCGGCGGCGGTGAGCGCCTGCGCCAACCAGCCGGGACCGCAGCCGACGTCGAGGATGCGCAGCGGCTCGCGCCCCTGCAGCAGCTGCAGCACCCGGCCGTGCGAGCTGTACGGCGACGGCTTGAACGCGTATGGCGCGGTGAGATGACCCAGCGTGCCCGAACCGAACCCGGAGCGCCCGAGGCGGTAGCGAATGGTGTCGAACACCACGTCCTTCGCGTAGGCCACGCCATCGACGTAGCAGATCTCGTCGCCGTAATAGGTGGGGATGGGCACCTCGACGATCTTCTTGCCGGCCGCAGCCAGCTGCAGGATGATCTCGGTGTCGAAGTCGAACCCGTCGGAGTTGCCCACGTACGGGATGTCGGCCAGTGCCGACACGCGGTAGGCGCGGTACCCGGAGTGCCACTCGCTGAGGTGCATGCCGGTGAGCGCGTTCTGGAACGTGGTGAGGATGCGGTTGCCGACGTACTTGTACTTGGGCATGCCGCCCTTGAGCGCTTCGCCACGGTGCATCATGCGCGAACCGAACACTGCGTCGGCATCGCCCTCGACGAGGGGAGCGATGATGTCGCCCATGATCTCGGGCGCGTACTGGCCGTCGCCGTGCAGCAGCACCACGACGTCCCAGCCGTGGTTCACGGCGTACTGGTAGCCGGTCTTCTGGTTGCCGCCGTAGCCGAGGTTCTTCGGGTGCCGCACCACCGTGAGGTGCAGGTGCGAGTTGCGTTCGAGGTAGTCGTGGGCCACCGCCAGGGTGGCGTCGCTGGAGTGGTCGTCCTGCACGAGCACTTCGGCCAACTGCAGCTTGGCGGCCGGTGGGATGCGGTCGAGCACCCGTGCCAGCGTGGTCTCTGCGTTGTACGCGACGACGAGCACGCCGACTTTCACGCGACCCCCTTTCGGCCGCACAGGCTAACCGTTCGCCCCGCTCGTTCCGCGGTCACCGGAGGCCCGCGGGCTACTGTCGGACCTGCATGTCCGCCCAACCCGATGGCCTGGTGGCACGGAGCCGGAACGTCCGCTACATCGCCGGCGTCGACCACCTCCGTGGCTACGCCGCGATCCTCATGGTCGTCTACCACGGGGTGCAGCAGATCGGCCGTCCCGAGGCGCCGTTCCCGCGGGTGAGCAACCCGCTGAGCGCGCTCGTCGTCGAGGGCCACACCGCGGTTGCGCTGTTCATGGTGCTCAGCGGGTTCATCCTCACCTACGGCGCCGACCGCTCCGAGCTGCGCTACGGCGCGTTCATGAAGAACAGGGTGCTGCGCGTGGTGCCGATGTACGTGGTGGTCGTGCTGGTCGGGCTGTACACGTTCCCGGCCACATACTCCTCCGGCGGGCTGCTGCAGTTCTTCACCCTCCAGGCCACCCCGCCGCTGCAGTCGGTCGACCTGCACGAGTGGTCCGCCGTGCTCTGGACCATCAGCGTCGAGTTCGCGTTCTACCTCGCGTTCCCGTTCCTGCTGCGCTTCCTGCAACGGATGGGGCTGCGCTACGTGTTCGGCCTGCTCCTGCTCACCAACGTGCTGCGCCTGATGGCCGCCGAGTCGAACCCGGCGTCGGTGCGCGACATGTCGTACTTCACCATCGTCGGCCGCATCGACCAGTTCGTGCTGGGCATGGCGGCCGCCTGGGTGCTGCGCCGTGGAATGGTGCGCTGGCGCCGGGGCGCCGCCGCCGGGGTGTGCGCCGCGGCGTTCGTCGGCGTGTGCCTCGCCCTGTGGGTGTTCAACCGCAACGGCAGCTTCTTCGGCACGCCACGTTGGAAGGCCGTCTGGCCGCCACTGGAGGGCGGCCTGTGGGCGCTCTTCGTGCTCGCCTACGTGGTGGCCACGCAGGGTTGGGCCGGCCGTGCGGCCCGCTGGCTGGCGTTGCCCGGCGTGGTGAGCTACTCGGCCTACCTGCTGCACTACCCGTTGGTGCGCCTCGTCGCCGATCGTCACTGGCACCTCATGGGAAGCGAGCTCACCAACGGCGCGGTGAGCACCCTGGTGCTGGTGCTGCCGGCCACGTTCGCGTTGGCCACCCTGGGCTACCTGGTGATCGAGCGGCCGTTCATGCAGATGCGGGTGCGGTACCTCACGACCCCGACCGACGCGCCTGGTTGAACCGGGCGCCCAGCGGGCTGTACTTCACGATGCAGGTGACGGCGCGCATGCCGTCGCGCCAGCCGATCTTCTTCCCCTCGGCGTAGGTGCGGCCGGAGTAGCTGATTCCCACCTCGTATATCCGCACGCGCATCGCCGCCACCTTGGCGGTGACCTCCGGCTCGAAGCCGAAGCGGTCCTCCTCGATGGTGATCGACTGGATGATCTCGCGGCGGAAGACCTTGTAGCAGGTCTCCATGTCGGTGAGGTTGAGGTCGGTGAGCATGTTCGACAGCAGCGTGAGCAGCCGGTTGCCGATCGTGTGCCAGAAGTAGAGCACCCGGTGGGGAGCGCCGCTCTGGAAGCGCGATCCGTACACCACGTCGGCCTGGTTCGACTCCAGCGGCCCGAGCAGCACGCCGTACTCCTCGGGGTCGTACTCGAGGTCGGCGTCCTGCACCACGGCGTACTCGCCGGCGACGAGCGAGAAGCCGGCGCGCAGCGCAGCGCCCTTGCCCATGTTGTGCGGCTGCAGGTGCACGCGCACGAGCGGGTTCTCGTAGCCGGCGAGCAGCTCGCGGCTGCGGTCGGTGCTGCCGTCGTCGACGACCACGATCTCCTGCACCCACGGCGAGGCGCTCACACGGTCGAGCAGCTCGATCACGGTGGCCTCCTCGTTGTAGCAGGGCACCACGACGGACAGGCAGCGACGAGGGGGAGCGGTCACGGCCGACGAGGTTACCTGAGCGCTCACCCCGAAGTCCCGTGGCGACTACCTTGTCGACGTCATGCGCGCCGATAACGCCACCTCCCGCGACCGCGCGCTCACCGCCATCGTGGTGGTCGCGCTGGTGGTGCGGCTGGCGTACTGGCTGTCGAAGTGGAGCGCGCCGCTGCAGCTCAACGACTCGATCTACTACTCCGGGCAGGCGTACCAGCTGGTGCACGGCCACTTCTTCCGCGAGCTGTTCGTGAACCAGCCGGGCGCCGAGCACGGGCCGCTCACCGCGGTCCTGATGGCCCCGCTGACCATCGGCGCCTCGTACGTGCGCTGGCAACGCCTGGTGACGGTGGCCGCGGGCGTCACCACGGTGTGGGCGATCGGGCGTTGCACGCGGCGCATCGCCGGGCGTCGGGTGGCGCTGATCGCCGCTGGCATCGCCGCCGTCTACCCGAACCTGTGGATGAACGACGGACTGGTGATGTCGGAGAGCGTCAGCATCCTGCTCGTGGTGCTGTCGCTCTGGGCGGCGCACGTCGCGGCCACGAGCCCCGGCCGGCGTCCGCTGGTGCTGCTGGGCGTGGCCCTCGGGCTGGCCACGTTGGCGCGCAGCGAGCTGGTGCTGCTGGCGCCGCTGGTGCTGCTGTGGCTGGTCGTGGCGCGCCGGCGGGCCGCCGGTAAGGGCTCGCCGATGCCGTGGCGGCCGGTGGTGCTCGCGGGAGTCACCGCGGTTGCGGTGGTGCTGCCGTGGGTGACGTTCAACGTCGCCCGCTTCGAGCGACCGGTCACGCTGAGCACCAACGACGGCACCACGCTGATCGGCGCCAACTGCGACGACATGTACCACGGTGGGAACACGGGCGGCTGGACGGTGCTGTGCGTGCTGGCCGACCCGCAGTACTCGCCGGCCGAGGAACCCAGCGTGCGCTCGGCGCGGGAGCGTTCGATCGGCCTGCACTACGTGCGCGACCACCTCGGCGAGCTGCCGCGTGTGATGGTGGCCCGCGCCGGCCGATCGCTCGACCTGTACGGGTTGCGCGACATGCTGCACCAGGACGTGGGCGAGGAGCGGCCACGTTGGGCAGCGTGGGCCGGCATCGTGGCGTTCTGGGCGCTGGCCGTGCTGGCCGTCGTGGGGGCTCGACGCATGCGGCGTCGCGACCGTTGGCTGTTGCTCGCGCCCGTGCTGGTCTCGGCGATCACCACAGTGGCGTTCTACGGCGGCCACCGCATCCGCTCGTCGGCCGAGCCGTCGATCGTGATCTTCGCCGCGTTGGCGGTGGGCGCGCTGATCGATCGCACGCGTGGCAGGGAGGCTGCCGATGAGTGACGAGCGCGCCGGCAGCCGTCTCGAGTACCAGCCGGCACTCGACGGCATGCGCGCCGTCGCGGTGACGCTGGTGGTGCTGTTCCACCTCGGGCTGAGCTGGATGCCAGGCGGCTACCTCGGGGTGTCGGTGTTCTTCACGCTCTCGGGCTACCTCATCACCACGCTGCTGCTCACCGAGTTCGCCGGTAGCGGTTCGGTGTCGTTCGGCGCGTTCTACTCGCGTCGTGCCCGGCGCTTGCTGCCGGCGAGCGTGCTCTGCCTCCTCCTCATCGTGCTCGCGGTGATGCTGGGCGAGTTCCGCCACGTGCCGGGGCTGCGCGGCGACCTGCTGGGCGCGCTGGGACAGGTGTACAACTGGGTGCAGCTCGCCGGCACCACCAGCTACGGCAACCTCTTCGGCCGGGCACCTGCGTTCACATCGCCGTTGGCGCACTACTGGTCGCTGGCGATCGAGGAGCAGTTCTACCTCCTGTGGCCGATCACCCTGGTGCTGCTCTGCCAGCGCGCGCGGCGACGCGCACGGTCGGTCACGGGCGCCGTGATCGGCCTCACCATCGTGTTCGCTGTCGCCGCGCCGCTCATCGGGCACTTCGCCGGACCCGACGCCGCCTACTGGGCCACTCCTGCCCGTTTGGGCGAGTTGCTCGTGGGTGCGTCGGTGGCGGCGGTGCTGCAGCGGCGACCGGTGGTGCATGCACGGTGGCGCCTGCTCGCCGTGCCGGCGCTCGCCGGCATCGTGGCATGCAGCGCGACGTTCCCGTCGTCGGGTGGACCGGCGTTCAGCGGCTGGCTCACACCGTTCGCGCTTTTGTCGGGCGCACTGGTCGTGGGCCTGCAGGTGCCCGGCGTGCTCCGTGGCGCGCTCTCGCTTCGGCCGGTGGTGTGGTTGGGTCGGGTGAGCTACGGGCTGTACCTGTTCCACTGGCCGGTGTTCCTGCTCCTGCGCCAGCACGGCTGGCACCTCGACACCCTGTCGGGTGCCGCAGTGGCGTTGACCATCACGCTCGCGGTGACCACTGCGTCGTACTGGCTGCTCGAGCGCCCAGTGCGCTCGGCGCGATGGGCACCGCGACGCACGGCGGGGGTGATGGCCGCGGCGTCACTGGTCGCGCTGGCGGCGGTGGTGCTGGTGCCGGTGCAGCGCGGGTTCCTCGAGACGGATCAGGGCGTGCTCGACGCGGCCTCGATCGACACCGGCGTGCCGGTGCCGCTACGACCCCTCGCCACCACCACGACGAGCTCGACACCGGTGTCGATGCCAGTCGCGGTCACCGTCGCGGTCGGCGCGGCGAGCACGACGTCGACCACGACGACGACGATGTCGACCACCGTCGGCGAGGTCGACATCCCGCTCCCGGCCACACCGAGCAGGCCGGTGCGCATCCTCGTGGTCGGCGACTCGACGGCCTTCTACGTCGGTCAGGCGCTGGCGCAGTGGTCGGTGGCGCACGCGGGGCAGGCGAAGGTCGACGTGCTGTGGTGTCAGGGCTGCGGCTTCATCCTCGACGGCACCATCACCAGCTTCGACGGGGCCTCGTTCGTGGCCCGCTCGGCACAGGTGGTGCAGACCGAGATGCCCCGCCTCGTACGCCGGCTGCACCCCGACGTCGTGGTGCTGATGTCGACGGTCGACGACGTCGCCACTCGTCAGTGGAGCGCCGCCGAAGGCCCGCTCACGCCGCGCGACCCGGCGTTCCGTGCGCGGATGCACGACCAGTACGCCGCGGCCACTCATGCGTTGGTGCAACTGCAGGTGCCACATGTTGTGTGGGTGGTGCCGCCCACCCCCACCGCCGTGTGGAGCACGCCGGAGATGGGCGAGGTCGACCGCTACCAGATCCAGCACGACGTGATCCGGCAGGTGGCGGCCGAGGCCGGAGGCCCGGTGGTGGTGGCCGACATGGACGCGTGGCTCACCGACGGTGGCCACGCTCGCGACTCCACCTGGCGACCGGACGGTACGCACCTCGACGAGCAGTCGGCGCTGTGGTTGGTGGAGCGCTGGTTCGGGCCGCTCCTGGTCGAGACAGCGGTCGGGTAACCGCTACTGGTCACGGCGCGTGCTGAGCGCGCTCACCAGCAGGAGCACGACCACCAGCATGGCGGGCCAGTGGAGCTTCTCCCAGAAGCCGGGCCACGCAGCGTTGGCGAACAGTCGTGCGGCGAGTTGGCGCTGCACGATGCGCGCCGACAGCGCGGCCATCAGCACCACGCCGACCACTGCGGCCAGCCGTGGCCGACGGGTGACGACGACGATGATGGCGGGCACGACTGCCAGTGCTGTGGTCTGCGTCGACGACACGACTGCGGTGATCGCCAGCAGAGCGACGGCAGCGATCACGGCAGTCGACCACCCAGTGGGTTGCCACGTGTCGCCATCGAACCGTGGCGGTATGGGCTGGAACGCGACGGGCGCGAGCACCGCTTTGCCGCGCCGGATGGCGAGCACGGCGCATCCGGCGATGGTGAGGGCCGACAGGAGCAGGGCGAACGTGACCGAGCGCTGGGGCTGGAACGTCATCTGCACCACCGTGGTGGCGGTGGATGGTGGCAGCCACCACCCGTTGAACCCGCCGGCGATCTGCTGCGGCGCGCCCAACGCGTGCCCGCCTGCGGAAGCGGCCCAGCCGACGTTGTAGCCCTCGCCGAAGATGAGCCAACACCCATCGGGGCAGGCCGACACGGTGGCGGTACGAGTGGTCGCGGTGCGTGTGACCGCGACCGTGGGTGATGCGGCAACCGGGGTGCTCGCGACATCGACAGCACTCGACAGCACCACCCTGTCGACGTCGAGGCCGGTGAGACGTCCCACCGACGACGTGAGCCGATGCGTGCCGCTGGTGAGCGACACCCCTGCGTCGTCGCACGGATGAACCGTCACCGGCTGCCCTGTGGCGAGGGTGCGCAAGTCGGCGGCCGTGACGGCGACGGGGAGCGGCGTGCCGTCGACTGCCACGAGGTCGGTGCGGCACCCGGAAGCCGTGGGGGCGATGGTGGTGGTGCGCACGAGGCCGGGCGCGCTGAGCTCGCGGATCGACACCGGCAGCGTGGTGGTCTCGGCGAAGCGACGGTCGACGGTGGTGCGGGCGTCGATGGTGCGCACGGTGAACGTGGCCACAGCACCCGTGAGCGGCGCCGGAAGGGCGATGGTGCTCGTGCCCTGGGCGTCGGGTGCCTGCACGGCCACGTCGACACCCTGCCCGTCGACGTCGATGTGGAGGCCGGTGATGAGGGAGTGCTGCGCGTCGACGCGCTGCTGCACCGTGAACGACGAGAGTGAGCTGTCGAGGCCGACGGTGAGGGTCGAGCCGACCACGTCGGTGAACGGCGAGGTCCATGCCGTGTCGGGGTCGCCGTCGGTGGCGGATGCACCCCTCGAGGCCGGGTCGCCGACGAGGCGACGCGATGCGACCGCGCCCTCGACGCCGTCGACGGCAGTGAGCGTCTGGTCGGTCGCCCGTGCGTCGCGGCGAAGTGTGATGGCGGCGGAGTACGTGCGCACCCCTGGCGACTGGAACTCGCGTACGAGCATCGGCTCGGGATCGCTGCGCCACCGGTCGAGCGGGTCGGTGCGCAGCCGGGTGAGCACGACGTCGAACGGTGTGGATGCGCCGACGGGGGTGGTGAGGTTGGGGGTCCGCACCACTTCGGTGTGCGTGCCCAGACCGAGATCGGCGAAGCCCACCGCCGATGGCCCGGTGTCGGTGCCACCGGGGCGGGGACCGACTCCCGTGATCCTGATGGTGACGGGCCCGGTGCCGGGCAGGCCGACGTGCTGACCCGGCGCGGTGAGCGACTCGGCGGTGAGCGGGAGGTCGAGCGTCTGGGCGCCGGTCGAGATGCTCACCGAGGTGATCATGCGGTTGGCGTCGGTGTGCTGTGGCTGCAGCAGGTCGAGGCTGCCGTCGGTGCGCGAGGCCGTGATGTACTGGCCGACAGGATTGGAGCGGTCGCTCACCACCCAGGCCGTGTCGGGATCGCCGTCGACGGCCATCGACGGGCGGTCCTCGGGGCGGTAGGCGAATGGCTCGCCATACCCGCTGGCCTGCACGGTGAGGTTGCCGTCGAGGGTGGCGAGCGTCTGATCGTCGGCGTTCGGGGTGGCCCCGAACACGGGCAGCCGCTGATCGGCGGAATCGGCCTGCAGCACACCACCGTCGGGCCCGCCGCTCTCGGTGTAGCCGGTGACGTCCTGCGAGCTGCGCCAGTCGTGGGCGCGGTCGCGGTTCGAGTCGGTGAGGATGACGAGCGTGGGACGTGTCGCCGCCGCACCATGCGTGGAGGCAGACGCGAGATCGGCTTCGTAGAGGAGCGCTTCGTCGCCGTGCAGCAGCCCGGCAGCAGCGGCATCGACCACGCCGTCGCCACTCCCGACGAGCACCACGACGCGGTCGCTCGCACGCAGGATGGGCACGGGGTCGTTCACCGCGACGAGTTGCACCGGCGGCAGCGCGGTCGGGTTGCCCTGCACGAGCGCGTGCTCGTCGACCATCGGGATGTTCGCCACGTTGACCGTGGGCGCGCCGTACGAGACGGGCGTGCCGAGCCCCGGTGGCTGTGCCGCGAAGATCGCCGCCACCGTGGACGGCAGTGGCGTGCGGAAGCGGTCGTAGGCGATGTCGTTGGGCAGCCACACGGTGTCGACGCCGAGGTAGCGGGCCACCGCGGCCACTGACTGTGGGTCGAGCGTGCCCGTCTGGACGCGGTCGTCGAGTGCGTAGAGGAGGTCCATCACCCCGGGTGAGCCGAGTGGCAGCAGGTCGCGCGTGATGAGCGGCTTGGTGGTCATGCCGGGCAGCGGCGGGTCGACGGTGTAGCCCCAGCGGAAGGCCCCGAACTCGGAGCCGGGCAGTTGCAGCACGCGGTACTCGCTGGAGCCGGCGTCGAGCGCCTTCACCGCTTGCTGCCACGCGGCCGGGGGATCCTGCGCCCGCTCGAGCGCGGGGTCGACGAGGTCGCCGTTGAACAGCGCGGGCAGGTTCACCACCGCCAGCACCACCACGGCGAACGGCGCGAGCCACCGCAAGCGGAACTTCGTGCCGGCGAGCGCGGCCACCAGTGCGCCTGCGCCGAGTGCGAGGCCCAGGTTCGACATCGGCAGCGCACGGGTGCTGCTGCGGATGGCCAACGACAGGCTGCTGCGCGAGTTCTCGGCGAGCGGGCGCATGAGCGGCGACGAGTCCTCGATGGGGTGCACGCCCACGGCGAGCACGATGCCGGCGAACACGAGCAGCGCGGCGTAGCGACGTTGCGACCAGCGCGTGAGCGCGAGGCCGGCCATGCCGACGAGGACCACCGCGAAGCTGATCGCGATGGCCCGACCCGACTCCATGTACACCTGCGATGCGGTGGTGGTGAACGCGTAGGGGTCGCGCACGTAGAAGAGCCAGTAGCCCATGCCGCGCAGCGCCTCGGTGCTCACCGAGGTGAGCGAGGTGGCCTGCAGGCTCTCGCTGTAGGCGAGGACGTCGGCGCCGTACGTGCCCTGCGCGCGCAGCATGAAGATCCACCACAGCGAGACGCCCGTGGCGAGCGCACCGATGCGTGCGGCCGTGGCCAGGGCGCGCTTCCAGCTGATGGTGCGCTCGAGCGTGGCGTGCAGCAGCCACAGGATGGGCGCGGGTGCGATCATCATCACCGCGGTGGCGTTGACCGCGCTGCACGACAGCAGCACCAGTGCGAGCAGCGCCGGGTACCGCCACCTGGTGTCGGCGGTGGCCGACTTGATGGTGAGGCCGACGATCCAGCCCACGGCCGCCCACGGCAGCATCATGGCCGACGTGCGCGAGACGTACGGCAGGATGTACGGCGAGAGCTGGTACACCACCGCCGCCACCAGTGCGCCACCTCGGTCGAGGCCGAGCAGTCGCGCCGCCCACAGCACGCCCCAGGCGCCCAGGAAGAGCAGCGTGCCGATCCACAGCCGTTGCGCCACCCAATCGGGCACTCCCAGCTTGTCGAACACCCAGTACCAGGGGCCTTGCGGCCACAGGTAGGCGATCACCTGGTGCGGCACCCAGCCACCGAACTGGCGGCTGTCCCACGTGAGCGGTGCGTCGCTGATGAGCCGGCCGGGGTTGAGGTAGAGGTAGAGCTTGGTGTCGGCGGGCATGCGCCCCGGCTTGGTGAACAGAGCAGGTAGGTAGGCGATGGCGGCGAGGAGGGCGATGCTGCCGCGCGACAGACGTGCGGTGAGCCGCCCTTGGCTCACGGGATGGCTCCGAACACCCCGTACAGCGCGGTGAGCCCGACGAGCCCGGCGGCACATGCGCCGATGACGTACGGCCACCAGTCGCGCTTGTCGCGCTGGAGCCAAACGGCTGCCGAGATGAACAGCGGGAACGCGGTGTACACGAAGCGCGGGCGGGCCGTGACGGTCTCGGGGATCAACATGAGCAGCACGACGACGGCGATGTACGCCATCATCGGCCACGGCAGCCTGTGCTGCCAGAGGAACCACAGCAGCACGCAGAGCGCCACGACCGAGACGGCCGTGATGGTGGCAGTGGGCGAGGTGAGGGGGTGCACGAAGGCCTGCCAGGTGCGGCGCACGGCGGTGGAGCCGAAGCTCGTTCCCTCGCCCCACGCCTCTGTCTGCACGCGGAACCACACCCCGCGCTCGCCCGTGTGCTGGCCGAGCCACCACTGGAAGCCGATGAAGCCGACGGGCGACAGGAGCGGTGCGACGAGCGAGATCCACTCGCGTCGCTGCCGGATCGCGATGAACGAGGCGACGGCACACGCGGCGATGAGTGCGATGCCGTTGGGTCGCGTCGCGGTGCCGATGGCCGCGAGGACACCCGCTGCCCACCAGTTGCGCTTCATCAGGAACCACAGGCAACCGGCGGCGACCGTGATGAGGAGTGCTTCGGTGTAGGCGAACGACAGCACGAAGCTGCCCGGGAACAGTGCCATCAGCACCATCGTCTTCTCGGCGATCTGCACGTCGAACAGCTCGCGCGCGAGCAGGCCGGTGAGCGCGACCACTGCCGCGCCGAGGAGGAAGTTGACGACGAGCGCGGCCACCGTGTCGCCGCCGGGCAGGATGCGGTCGACCACGCGAACGAGCATCGGGTAGGCCGGGAAGAAGGCTGCGCGTGCATCGGCCACCAGGTAGGTGACGTGCGGCTGTACGTGCCGTGGGTAGCCGTCGCGCACGATGCGCAGGTACCACTGGCCGTCCCACGAGGTGAGCACGTCGAGCATGGGTCGCACGGCGTTCTTCGGGATCGGCTTGTCGATGTACTGGGGATCGGCGAACGGAGCGCCGGGCACGTCGGAGAGCACCTTGTTGGCGTCGGCCCGGAGCTCGGCGGCCACGATGGCGGCGCCGATGACGACGCACAGGCGCGAGAAGAGATAGACGAGACCGGCCTTGCGGAGGCTTCGCCGCCAGTCGCTCGATGTGTCGGTGGGCTCGTCGGTGGGCTCGTCGGTGGGTGAACTGCTGAGGTCTGTCATCGCTGGGTCGCTCGCGTGGGCGCAGCGACGCTAACACCAACCGGTGGTCACCAGCGGTTCATGGGAAGCACTCGCTGACGGGGTCCGAACTTGGGCGGGCGGTGCCCGTCGAGCTGCAGCAGGCGCACGACACGGCCGCGTTGACCGGCGTACGGGGCGAGCAGCTCGAGCATCTCGTCGTCGGTGCCGCGGGCTCGCCCGGTGAGTGCGTGCACCACCAGGTTCTTGAGGTGGAAGTCGCCGACAGCCACCGAGTCGGGGTCGCCCAGCGCCACGCCGAGCGCGCTGCCCGTGGTCCACTCGCCGATGCCGCGCAGGAGTCGGAGCTTGGCGGCCGCCTCCGGGGCGGGGAGTGCCGACCACTCCGCGATGCGGAGCGCGTGCCGACCGATGAGCCGCAGGGGTTCCGCGCGCTTGGCCTCGATGCCCAGCGGATGGAACCACCACGCCGGTCGGTCGGCCAGCTGCTCGGGCTGGGGCGGCAGGCGCAGGCCGCTGGGCACCTCGGCGGCCGGACCCGGTGCAAGCTCGCCGAGGCGGTCGACGAGGCGCCGCCACTGCAGGAGCGCCTCGCCGGCCGTCACACGCTGGCCGAGCACCGTGGGCAGCAGTTCGTGGTACAGCGTGCCGCTCGCACCGAAGCGCAGGTCGGGGTGCAGGTGCTGGGCCCTCATGACGGCGGGGTGAGCATCGGCGAACACGTGGCCGGGGTCGAGGGTGCCCGTCATCGCGGGCACTCGGGCGAGCAGCCACTCGGCGCCGTCACCCCACGCCTCGCTGTGCAGGTGGCCGTCGCGCCAGTCGAGGTGCAACGTGCCCGAGCCGAGGGGTGTGAGCGTGGCCCGCCAGAACTCGCCGGGGGACAGGCGGGTGGTGGGGTCGGGTGCCCCGTACCGGAACGCCGACAGGGTGGACGCGAGCACACCGGCGGCGACGATCGGTTGCGGGCTGCGCGCCATCGGGGCAGCGTAACTCGTCGTCCACGGCAGCGATGGGAGAGCATGAGGCATGGCAGTCATCGAACGCACCATCCCCGCTCCCGGCATCGTGCAGCTCACGCTCAACCGGCCCGACAAGCTCAATGCGATGACGGCCGAGCTGGTGGAGGGGCTGCACGAGCACCTGGCTGCGATCGCCGTCGACCCCGATGCACGCGTGGTCATCCTCACCGGCGCCGGGCGTGGGTTCTGCGCCGGTCTCGACCTGGGCGGCTACGGCACCGCACCGCACACGTCACACCTCGGTCGCACGCAGGCGGGCTTCGCGGTCCAGCAGCACATCGCCGCGCTCATCCCGCGGCTGCGGTCGCTGCCCCAGCCGGTGATCGCGGCGGTCAACGGCCCGGCGGCGGGCGGCGGCTTCGCGCTGGTGCTCGGCTCGGATGTGCGACTCGCCGCACGCTCGGCGAAGTTCAACGCGGCCTTCATCCGCATCGGCTTGTCGGCTTGCGACATCGGCACCAGTTGGCTGCTGCCGCGGCTGGTGGGTGCCGGGCGTGCGCAGGAGCTGATGCTCACCGGGCGGGTGTTCGAGGCCGACGAGGCCTACCGCATCGGCCTGGTCGTCGATCTCGTCGACGACCACGCCCTGCTCGACGCCGCCATCACCAAGGCGCACGAGATCATGCGCAACAGCCCGTTCGGCGTCGCGCTCACCAAGCAGGGCATGTGGAGCGCGCTCGAGATCCCAGCGCTGCAGAACGCGATCGACCTCGAGAACCGTCAGCAGATCATGGCGTCGGCCACCGCCGACCACCGCGAGGCGATGGCCGCCTTCCTCGAGCGCCGCCCGCCGAACTACACGAACGGCTAGACCCGTACGGCCACCGGGGCGTCGCCACCCATGAGCGGGTGGTGGCAGGCCACGAAGTGGGCAGCGCCCACCTCGCGCAGCTGTGGCTCCTCGGAGCGGCAGCGGTCGTCGGCGGCGGGGCAGCGCGTGTTGAAACGACAGCCGGGCGGAGGCAGCACTGGCGACGGCGGCTCACCCTCGATGGCGGTCTTGGTGATCGCAATCTCCGGGTCGGGCACCGGGATGCTGTCGAGCAGCACGCTGGTGTAGTGGTGTGCCGGGGTCTGGTAGAGCACGTCGCTGGGCGCCACCTCGCACACCTTGCCCAGGTACATCACNNGCGCTGACGGGCTCGTCGCAGATGATGAGCGTCGGGTCGAGCACGAGCGACCGAGCGATCGAGATGCGCTGGCATTGACCACCGCTGAACTGGTGCGGCTGGCTCTCGGCGGCGCGGGCGGGATCGATGCCCACTTCCTCGAGCAGTGCGTCGACCTTGGCGTTGCGCTCGGGGGAGGTGCCCCGCTTCCAGATGCTGAGCGGCTCCATCACGATGTCGCGCACCTTGCGGCGCGGGTTGAGCGACGAGATGGGATCCTGGAAGATCATCTGCATGCGGGTGCGGGCCTCACGCATGTCGTTGTGCGACATGGAGGTGAGCTCCTTGCCCTCGAACTGCACCGAGCCGCCGTCGGGTTTGCGCAGCTGCATGATGGCGCGTCCGGTGGTGCTCTTCCCGCAGCCGCTCTCGCCCACGAGGCCGAGCGTCTCGCCGCGCAGCACGTCGAGGCTGATGCCGCTCACAGCGTTGACCTTGAGGCCGGTGCGACCCACGGGGAACTCGACGACGAGGTCTTCCACGCGCAACAACACGTCGCCCTCGGTGCGCAGGTGCGCCTTTCCGGTGCCGGCCATCAGGCTGCCTCCGCCTTCTTCGCGTCGATGCGGGCCCGGGACTCGATGTACTCGGGACTGCCCACCGGGTACCAGCAGGCGAAACTGTGCAGCGGATCGTCGGGTGTCACGACGAGCGGTGGCTCCTCGGCGATGCACTTCTCGGCCGCGTACGGGCAACGCGGCGCGAACCTGCAGCCCTTCGGCGGGTGCACGAGATCGGGTGGGCGTCCGGGGATGACGTTGAGCCGGGTGTGGCTCGGGTCGGCCATCTTCGGGATGCTGGCGAGCAGCGCCTCCGTGTAGGGCATCTTCATCGCCGCGAACAGGCGACGTGTGGGCGCCTTCTCGACGAGCTTGCCGCCGTACATCACAGCGATCTCGTCGGTGTGCCCGGCCACCACACCAAGGTCGTGGGTGACGAGCACGATCGACATGTTGCGCTCACGGCGTTGCTCGCCGAGCAGGTCGAGGATCTGTGCCTGCACGGTGACGTCGAGGGCCGTGGTGGGCTCGTCGGCGAAGAGGGCGGTGGGGCCGCACGCCATGGCGATGGCGATCATCACACGCTGACGCATGCCGCCCGAGAGCTCGTGCGGGTACTGCTCGAGTCGGCGGTCGGCCTCGGGGATGCGCACGTCCTGCAGCAGCCGGCGAGCCGTCGCCATCGCGTCCTGCCGGCTCATGCCGAGGTGGATGCGCAGTGGCTCGGCGATCTGCTGGCCGATCTTCATCAACGGGTTGAGCGAGGTCATGGGATCCTGGAAGATCATCGCCATCTCCTTGCCCCAGATGGCGCGCATCTCCTTGCGTCCGAGGTTGCCCACCTCGCGGCCGGCGAACTTGATGCTGCCGCTGCGCTCGGTGCCGCCGGTGGGCAGCAGGCCCATGATGCTGCGCGACAGGATGGTCTTGCCCGAGCCGCTCTCGCCCACGATGCCGAGGGCCTTGCCGCGATCGAGCGAGAAGCTCACGCCGTCGACGGCGCGCACCACGCCGCGTGGGGTGCGGAAGTGCGTGCGCACATCGGTGAGTTCGAGGAGCGGCCCGTCGAGCTGACGGGTTGCTGCCTGCGTGACGTTGCTCATACTGCGGCCTCACGGATGTCGAAGCGGCGGGCGAGCTCGTCGCCCAGCAGGTTGAAGGACAGGACGGTGAGGAAGAGCATGAGGCACGGCATGGTGGTGGCCCACCACGCCTTGTCGATGTTGTCGCGGGCGACGTCGATCATCTTGCCCCACGTCTGTGGGCGCTCGACGCCGAGGCCCAGGAAGGCGAGGCCGGCTTCTGCGCCCACCAGGATGCCCAGGCCGGTGAACGCCACGGTGACCATGGCCGGCACCAGGTTGGGCAGCAGCTCGCGGAAGATGATGCGGCTGCGACTCGCCCCCAGGCTGCGCGCCGCGGTGACGAACTCGCGTTCTCGAAGGGTGAGGGTCTGTGCGCGCACGATGCGGGCAAACGGTGCGACCGCCACCAGGCCGAGGGTGAGCATGATCTGCCAGAGACGGGTGCACCAGCCGAGCCAGCTGTACACGTTCTTCAGGTCGTCGAGGCGCAGCACCAGGATGAGTGCCAGCAGCAGGGGCGGGATCGACAGCAGGCAGTCGGTGATGATCGACGACACGCGATCGGTCCAGCCACGGAAGTAGCCCGACACGACACCGAGGAAGCCGCCGATGATGAGCCCGAACAGCGTGGCCCCGACGCCGATGAGCAGCGTCGCCTTCGCCGCGTAGATGCAGCGGGCGAAGATGTCCTCCGAGCTCTTGCCGGTGCCGAACCAGGCGGTCCATCCCGGCCCGAGCTTGTACGACCCGGTATGCCCGTTGACCTTCATCTTGGTGTCGTAGGCGCGGATGAAGGGCACCGTGGAGGGGAAGTAGCTGGCGAGCACCGTGAGCACGGTGAGTGTGACGAGCCACGCGGTGCCGATCAGCACCGAGGCGTTGGGGAGTCGCTTGAGGAACGACTTCTTGCGGATCGCCGGCGCCTCGGGGACGAGGGGGGCCGGTGCGGGTGCGGCGGGAGTGAGGGTGGCGGTCATGGGTGGCTCCTGCTCAGGCCAGCGCGCGCATCTGGCGGATACGGGGGTCGATCACGGCGTACGACAGGTCGACGGCCAGGTTCACGATCACCACGACCGCGACGATCATGGCGGCGAGGGCCTGTACGACGAAGAGGTCCTTGCTGAGGATGCTCGACACGAGCAGCGTGCCCATTCCCTTCATGTTGAACAGCTGCTCCACCACGATGGCGCCGCCGACGATGCCGGCGAGCTGCAGGCCGATCGATGTGACGAGCGAGAACAGCGAGTTGCGCAGGCCGTGGCGCCACAGGATGCGACGTGTGCTGACACCCTTCGCGCTGGCCAGGGTGATGAAGTCGCTCTGCAGCGTGCGCACCATGTCGGCGCGCAGGAGCCGACTGAACACCGCGCCCACCGGCAGCGACAGCGCGAGCACCGGAAGGGCGAAGTTGCGGACGTGTTGGACGGGGTCGTCCCAGGGGTAGATCTTCTCGCCGGTTCTCGGGAACCAGTGCAACCAGCGCACGAAGACGAGGATGAGCAGCACGCCCATCACGACCGGCGGGATGGCGACGAACGCGAACGAGGCCACACCGAGCGCCTTGTCGCGCACGCTGTCGCGCTTGTACGCCTGGAACACGGCGATGGGTATGGCCACCACGATGGCCAGCACGAGCGAGTAGAAGCCGAGGAACATGGTGACCAGCACGCGAGTGCCGATGTAGGTGCTCACCGGGAGGTTCTGTTGCACGGACGTGCCCATGTCGAGCGTGAGCATGCCCTTGAGCCAGTAGCCGTACTGGACGATCAGTGGCGAATCGAGGTGGTAACGGGTCGTCACGGTGTCGATCTGCTGCTGCGTGACCGTGCCGCCCAGCATGGTGCGCGCGGGGTCGCCCTTCTGGTTCATGCCCAGTCGCATGAGCACCATGAGACCGAACGTGACCAGGAAGAAGACGATGGCGAAACGGAAGAGTCGTTGGACCAGGTAACGCACCGGAACCTCAGCTTGAGAAGGGACATGACAGGTGGGGTGTGCGGCCGGAGCCGCACACCCCACGAGCTGAACGAATGACTACTTCTTCACCCAGAGGGTGGTGACCCAGAACTGGCCGGAGAACCCGGCACCGTCACGGGCGACCGTGCCATCGGGGAACGTCCACGTGCTCAGGCCCATCACGCTGGGCTTGTGCGGGGTGCCCCAGAGGGTCCACGACTCGGGGATCTGGTAGCAGTTCTTGGCGAAGGTCTTGTTGATGTCCTCCGCTGCAGCCTTGCGCTTGGCCGGATCCGGATCGCTACGAGCCACTGCCAGGTCGGCGTCGACCGTCGGATCGTTGATGCGACCGAAGTTCAGCGAGAGTCCGCCGTCGGCCGTGCCCGAGGCACTGTTCCACCAGAAGTTCTGAGCATCGACGTTGATGCCGGCGTGGTTGCGCCAGCCGTAGATGAAGAAGCTCTTGTCGCCGAGGAGGGCCAAGGTGATGAACTGGTCCTGCGGGACGACGTCGATCTTCACGTTGACGCCGATCGCTTCCCAGTAGCCCTTCACCAGATCGGCCACCTGATCGCCGATGCGGTCGGCGGTGTGGCCGTAGGTGACGTCGATCGACGTCGCGCCGGTGGCCTTCTTGTAGTCGGCGATGAGCTGCTTGGCGCCCTCGACGTCCTGAGCCACACTGAACCCGTTGTCGTCGAGGTAACCCTCCTGGCCGGGCGAGAACAAGCCGTTGGCGGGCTTGAGGATGCCACCGCCGGTGAGGTCGATGAGCTCCTGGCGGTCGATGGCCTTCGACAGTGCGCACCGCACGCGGGCGTCACTGGTGGGGCCGGCCTTGGCCAGGTCGATGAGCATGTAGTTGGTCTCGGTGTAGTTCGACTGCTCGACCATCGGGAACTTGTCGGCGGTCTTGCGGAAGTCGGCGATCACCTGCGAGCTCGACGTCGAGAAGATGTCGATGTTCCCGTCCTGCAACGCCTGCTCGGTGGTCTGGCTGTCCTCGATGACCTTGAACGTGATCTTGTCGAGGTAGGGCAGCTGCACGCCGTTGGCGTCCTTCTGCCAGTACTTCGGGTTCTTGGTCACGACGAGAGCGTCGCGCGGGGCGTAGCTCTGCACGATGAAGGGACCGGAGCCGACGGGCATCGACGCCTTGGTCGGGTCGGCCTTCGCCGCGTCGAGGTACGCCGGGCTGGCGACGAGGCCCCACTGGCCGGTGAGGTAGAAGTCGAAGCCGGGCCACGAGATGGGCTTGCTGGCGTCGCCGTTCTTGCCGGTGTAGAGCGTGAAGGTGTAGTCGTCGGCCTTGGTGCTCTTGAACTTGCCGATCGCGTAGTCTTTGCTGATGGTGGACGGATCGCGGGCGAGGTCGACGAGCGCCTTGCTCACGAGCAGGCCGCTGCCGGTGTCGTTCAGGTTGCGCAGCACGGCGTCGGCGTTGACCGGCGTGCCGTCGGTGAACGAGATGCCCTGGCGGATCTTGATGGTCCACTGGCTGAAGTCGGCGTTGGGCGTGATGGTGTCGGCGAGGACGCCGTGCACCTTCAGGTCGTCGCCGACGGCGGCCACCGGGTCGTAGAAGGCGCGAGCGCGCTCGGAGCAGTACGAGTCGCACTGCATGGCGGCCGGGGTCCACGGGTTGGCCACTTCGGCCTCGCCGCTGACGACCAGTTCGCCGCCGGGCACGGGCTTCGGGGCCGGTGCGGTGGTGGTGGTGGCTTCGGTTCCGCCGGTGGTGGCACCTGTGGTGCTGCCGGTGGTGGCAGCGGTGGTGCTGCCGGTGGTGTTGGAACTCGAGCCGTCGTTCTTCTTGCTACAGGCGACGGCGAGCAGCCCCAGGCTGACCGCAGCCGCCACGAGCAGTCGACCGGTATGCCCGGTCGAGCGAGTGTTCCTCACGTGCTTCCCCCTTTGGTTCTGATCGTTGTGCGCCGGTGGCACGAATGGATGTGACCCCCATCACACCCCGGCGGATCGCACCTTAGCCACAACCGCCACACCGCGGCCAACACGGAGGTACTCTCGCCCGCAGTGCCCGAGCTGCGACCCGATTTCCTCGAGCTGCCGTTGCCTCGTCGCTTCTCACCGCGCAACCGCGGGTTCGACGAGGCCATGCAACGGCACGCGACGGCGATGCGCGACGGTGTCCCCATGTACCTCGATCCGATCACGGGTCTCGCCGTCTTCACCGCGCGGTTCCTGGCCGATCGCGGCTATTGCTGCGACAGCGCCTGTCGTCACTGCCCGTACGAATCCGACGGTTGAGACATCGTGCTGCACTAGCGTCCCGTGCCATGGCGAAGGACCCGACACGTGCACTCCGAATCGAGCCGGGAGCGAAGGTGTCGCTGAAGCGGTGGCCCACCGACGACACCTTCGGGTGGGAGAAGGAATCGGCGAAGGCCGAGCTCGAAGCCGTGAAGCAGCGGCTCGACGTGCTGCAGCAGCGCCTTGCTGCAGAGCAGCGTCGCAGCGTGCTCCTCGTGCTGCAGGCGATGGACGCCGCCGGCAAGGACGGCACCATCAGGGCCATCCTGTCGGGGCTCAACCCTGCCGGCTTCCAGGTCACCAGCTTCAAGGTGCCCGGCGGGCCCGAGATCGATCACGACTTCCTGTGGCGCGTGCACTCCGATGCCCCCGCGCACGGACGCATCGGTGTGTTCAACCGCAGCCACTACGAGGACGTGCTCGTCGTGCGGGTGAAGAACCTCGTGCCGAAGTCGGTCTGGTCGCGCCGGTACGACCACATCGTCGGCTTCGAGTCGCTGCTCGCCGACGAGGGCACCACCATCGTGAAGTGCTTCCTGCACGTGTCGAACGAGACGCAACGGCAGCGCCTGCAGGCGCGCGTCGACGACCCGGAGAAGAACTGGAAGTTCCGCGCCGGCGACCTCGACGATCGTCACCTGTGGCCGCAGTTCCAGGCGGCGTACGAGCACGCCATCGAGCGCACGTCGACAGCACGAGCGCCGTGGTACATCGTGCCCGCCGACCGCAACTGGGTGCGCAACCTCGCGGTGGCCCGCATCCTGCTGCACACGCTCGAACGCATCGACCCGAAGCTGCCGCCTCCCGATCCGAGCGTGACCGGGCGCATCGTCCAATGACGTGTGAGCTCTTGCGACAGAAAGCTGTCGCAGGGGTTGACGAATTGTAAAGTCCTGTCCGACATGTCAGTCCTCGTGCCCACCTCCCTCGACGCTGCCCTGCAGGCCATGGCGAACGCCCCCGATGCCACCGTGCTGGCCGGGGGCACCGACGTCATGGTCGAGCTCAACAGCGGCCACCGTCGTGCGCAGCACGTCATCGTCGTCAACCGGGTGCCCGAGCTGTGCACGTGGCAGTGCGACGGCGTGTCGCTGCGCATCGGTGCCGGCATCCGCTACGCGGAGATCGAGCGCGACCCCATCGCCGGTTGGGCGCCCGCGCTGGCCGAGGCCGCGCGCACCGTCGGCTCCCCGCAGATCCGCCACGCGGCCACCATCGGCGGCAACATCGGTACGTGCTCGCCCGCGGGCGACGGGCTGCCCGTGCTCAGCGCGCTCGACGCGGTGGTGCACCTCGCGTCGTCGGCCTCCACCCGCAACGTGGCATTCGCCGACTTCATGCTCGGCCCCAAGCGCACCGCACTGCTGCCCGGCGAACTGGTCGTCGCCGTCACGGTGCCGGTGCTGCACGGGTGGCAGGGCTACGCCAAGGTGGGCGTGCGCAACGCAATGGTCATCGCCACCGCAAGTGTGGCCGTCGTCACCGACGTGCCCACGAGCTCGGTGCGCATCGCGCTCGGCTCGGTGGGGCCCGTCATCCTGCGCTGCCCCGAGGCGGAGGCGCTTGCCGCGGCGCACGCGAACTTCCACGACGGCCGACTCGGCGACGACGTGCTGCACCGGTGCAGCGAGCTCGCCATGCAGGCCGCGAGACCGATCGACGACCACCGGTCCACCGCCATCTACCGCCGACATGCGGTCGGGGTGCTCGTGGGCCGCCTGCTCCGGAGGGCGTTCCCGAATGGCTGAGCCCGAGGTGTACGTGCTGCACGTCAACCGGCAGGCGCGCGAGGTGCGCGACGCGTGGGTGGGCGAGAGCCTGCTGTTCGTGCTCCGCGA
>PMCN01000128.1:0-2690 GCA_003154135.1 Acidimicrobiaceae bacterium | reverse complement strand
TGCTCGATCGGTCGCCCTCGCCCAGTGAGTACGAGATCCGCGAGGAGCTGTCGGGCAACATCTGCCGTTGCACCGGCTACGGCCGAATCATCGACGCGGTCCAACGTGTGGCTGTCGCCCGCCGTGAGGACGCACGATGACCGGCGCCGCGGTGCGACAGGAGGGCCCAGTCCTGGAGAGCCCGGTCCTGGAGAGTCCGGTGCTGGAGAGCACGGTGTCGGGCCGCCTCGGCCAGAGCGCGGTGCGCCCCGACGGGGTGGCGAAGGTGCTGGGCACGTTCCAGTTCGCGGGCGACCTCACCGCCGACGGCTTCCTCTGGGGCGCGACGCTGCGCTCGCCGCACCCCCACGCGCGCATCGTGCGCATCGACGTGTCGGCGGCGTGGAAGGTCGACGGCGTCGAGGCAGTCATCACCGCGGCCGACGTGCCCGGCGTGCCCACCTACGGCCTCATCAGTCGCGACCAGCCCGTGTTCGCGGGCGACGTGGTGCGCTTCGTCGGCGAGCCCGTGGCCGCGGTGGCGGCCGACCATCCGGAGACGTGTCGGCGAGCGCTCGCGGCCATCGTCGTCGAGTACGAGGTGCTGCCTGCGCTCGTCGACCCCGAGCTCGCGGTCGACGGTTCGTTCCCGCCCATCCACCCCGAGGGCAACGTCATCCGTCACCAGCGCATCGTGCGCGGCGACCAGAGCATCGACGGCCCGGTGGTGGTCGAGGGCACGTACGAACTGGGCATGCAGGACCAGGCGTTCCTGGGGCTCGAGGCGGCACTGGCCGTGCCCGACCCGGGCGGCGCCGGCGTGGAGCTGCACGTGGCCACGCAGTGGCTGCACGAGGACCGCAGGCAGATCGCGGCCTGCCTCGGGCTCGCCGACGAGAAGATCCGGCTGGTGCTGGGCGGAGTGGGCGGCGCGTTCGGCGCACGTGAAGACATCAGCCTGCAGGTGCACGCGTGCCTGCTCGCGCTGCGCACTGGTCGTCCGGTTCGCATGGCCTACAGCCGCCAGGAGAGCTTCCTCGGCCACGTGCACCGTCACCCCTGCCGCATCACCATGCGCCACCACGCCGACCTCGACGGGCGTTTGCGGCGCGTGGAGGCACGGTTCGTGTTCGACGGTGGCGCGTACGCGTCCACCTCGTCGGCGGTGCTCATCAACGGCATCACCCACGCACAGGGTCCGTACCGTTGCGACAACGCCACCGTCGACGGCTGGGCGGTGCGCACCAACAACCTGCCGTGTGGCGCGATGCGCGGCTTCGGTGTGGTGCAGGCGTGCTTCGCNNACGAGGCGCAGATGGACAAGCTGGCCGCCAAGGTGGGCCTCGAGCCGCTCGAGCTGCGCCTGCGCAACGCGATGCAGACCGGCGACCGCCTCATCACCGGTCAGGTGGTCGAGAGCGTCGCCCCGGTGGCTCGCCTCATCCGCGAGCTCGCCGACATGCCGTTGCCCACCGAACCCGTCGGCGGCCGCGACGGCGATGTGATGCGACTGCCCGGCGGCGCCGGGCGAACTGCCGACGCGACGCACGTGCGCCGCGGCATCGGCTGGGCCGTGAGCATCAAGAACCTGATGTACAGCGAGGGCTTCGACGACTTCTCCACGGCGCGGGTGCGGCTGGCCGACGGCGTGGCATCGGTGAAGTTCGCCACCGCCGAGGTCGGCCAGGGCTTCGTCACGCTCGCCGGGCAGATCGCACGCACGGTGCTCGGCGTCGACGAGGTGGTGCTCGAGCCCATCGACACCAGCATCGGCTCGGCCGGGTCCACCTCGGCGTCGCGGCAGACGTGGATGAGCGGAGGTGCAGTCGACGGCGCGTGCCGCCTCGTCCGCGAGCGCCTCTTCGAGCGCGTCGGCGCGCAGCACGATCTCGATCCGTTGCAGTTGGCCATCGACGGCACCGACGTGGTCGACACCATCGGCACCCTCCGCGTGGCCGTGGCCGAGGCCACCGCGGGCATCAGCATCGACGAGACGTTCGAGCACCACCATCGGCCCACCGAAGACCTCGACGAGATTGGCCAGGGCAACTGCCACACGGCGTTCGCGTTCGCGGCGCACCGTGCCGTGGTCGACGTCGACCCCGAGCTCGGTCTGGTGAAGGTGATCGAGGTGGCCACCGTGCAGGACGTCGGCAGGGCGCTCAACCCGCTGAGCGTGGTCGGCCAGATCGAAGGCGGCATTGCACAGGGCGTGGGTCTCGCGGTGATGGAAGAGCTCATCCTCGTCGAGGGTCACGTGCGCAACGCCAGCTTCACCGACTACCTGCTGCCCACGTTCCTCGACATGCCCGACGTGTCGATCCGGCTCGTCGAGGAGCCCGAGCCGCAAGCGCCGCTCGGCGCCAAGGGCGTGGGCGAACCGCCGACCGTGTCGTCCACACCGGCGGTGGTGGCGGCAATTCGCGACGCGCTGGGCAAGGACCTGACGCGCGTGCCCGTGCGGCCGTCCGACATCGCTTTCTGAGGTCCGCTCGCTCGTCGGTTAGGTTGGTCGACGTGTCAAACGAACGCGAAATCATGACCTGGGAGATCTTCGGTCAGGCCTCCCGAGTCCTGGCCCAGATGGTGGCCGACGACTACGAACCCGACATGATCCTGTCGATCGCCCGCGGTGGCCTGCTGATCGGAGGCGCGCTCGGGTATGCGTTGAGCGTGAAGAACGTCTACACGATGAACGTCGAGTTCTACAC
>PMCN01000280.1 GCA_003154135.1 Acidimicrobiaceae bacterium | reverse complement strand
AGCAGTCCGCCGTTGCTGCCGCCGTGGAGGGCGAGGAGGTCGCGGCGCGTGTACCCCTGGGCCACCAACCAGTCGGCGGCCGCGTGGAAGTCGTCGAACACGTGCTGCTTGTGGGCGCGTCGGCCGGCCTGGTGCCACGACTCGCCGTACTCGTAACCGCCGCGCAGGCCGGCGATGGCGTACACCCCTCCGGCCGCACACCACGCCGCCAGGTTCGGCATCCACACCGGCGACTCGGCGATCGCGAAACCTCCGTAGCCGGTGAGGATGAGGGGCGTCTCGTGCGACGGCATGATGTCGGCGCGGTGGGCGACGAACATCGGGATCGACGTGCCGTCGAGCGACGGGTAGAACACCTGGCGCACCGTGAGCGCCGGCAGCAGCGAGGGATCGGCCTGGTCGCCCCACGGCTGCAGGGGGTGATCGGTCGTGAAGCGGTGCACGCCCACGGGCGCACCGAACGTGCCCACGGCCACGAACGCGCGACCGTCGTCGCAGTCGAACGCCACCACGCTCGCCGCACCAAGATCGATCACATGCACGTCGCCGGCGGGGGTGTGACGCTCGATGTGATCGATGGCCACGTGACCGACCACGAGCAGCAGGTCGTCACCGTCGACGGCGCACGAGCCGAGCACTGCCTCTGCCCGCTCGGGCACGATGGTGGCCCACTCGTCGGGCGCGGACAGCGAGGCGCGCACGACTCGACCGTTGGGTGCGTCGAGCGTGGTGACACCGACCACCGTGTCGCCCTGGAACCGCAAGCCGGTCTGCGCCTCGACGCCTTCGCAGACCACGCGCCACTCACCGGCGTCGACGCTCAGCAGATGCACGTCGACCTGCGACCAGCCGACCATCAGGTGCACCAGCAGGTGGCGGCCATCGCGCGACACGGTGACGTCGGGCCACGACTGCGGCGTGGGTAGCCGGTCGAACACCACCGGATCGTCGGCAACCGGCGAGCCGAGGGCGTGGAAGCGGATGTGGCGGTGGTACTCGTCGCCCTCGGGGTACACCGCGTACCAGAACCCGGAGCCGTCGGGCAGCCAGGCGACGCTGGCCGCGCGGGTGTGCGGGATGCGATCGGCCAACACGGTGAGGGTGCCGTCGGCAGCCGGGTCGACACGCAACACGTGGAGCACGCTGTTCTCGGTGCCGCCCTCGGAGAGGCCGTACGCCACCAGGCTCCCATCGGGCGAGGGGTGGAACCAGTCGATGGCGACTGCGGCATCGGCGGCGAGCGACGCGGGGTCGAGCAGCGTGCGCGCGGGCACCGCGGGATCGACCGCGCTACGTACGGCGAGCGCGTACTGGTCGGCGCCGGCGGCGCGCTCCATCACGAACAGCCGGTCACCCGCCACCGCGATCGAGAGCGCCGTGGGGAGCGCTGTGAGCGCGGAAAGGCGCTCGTGCCATCGGCTCCAGGTGGGCCGGGCATCGAGCGCCTGACGGGTGCGTGAGTTGTGTGCGGCAACCCACTCGGCGACCTCGGCGGACGAACCGTCCTCCAGCCACCGATAGGGATCGGGCACCGTGACGCCGTGAAGGACGTCGGCCTCCTCGCCGCGCCGGGTGGCGGGCGAAGGGGTCACCGGTGCGTCAGCCACGCCCCATGTTGGGTCGCTTGCCATGGTTGGCCTTGCTGCGGCGCATGCGCGCCTTGCGCTTCTTCGTCTTCTTCGACATGGTCGACAATCCTACCGGGCTACTGCCCCGCGACCCAACGGAGCAGGTCGTCGAGGGGCCACGTGTTGATGATGCGGTCGAGCGGCACGCCCATCTCGGCAGCACGGTTGCACCCGTGGGGCTGCCATTCCAGCTGGCCGGTGCTGTGGGCGTCGCTGTCGATGGAGAACAGGCAGCCCATCTCGATGGCCTGCTGCAGCATCGCGCGCGGCGGGTCGAGCCGCTCGGGACGGCTGTTGATCTCGACCGCGGTGTGACACGCCGCGCACGCCGCGAACACCATGTCGGCGTCGAAGGTCGACGGGTCGCGCTTGCCGATCAGGCGACCGGTGCAGTGGCCCAGCACGTCGACGTGGGGACTGGCGACGGCTCGCACCATGCGGGTGGTCATCTCGGCGCTCGGCATGCGCAGCTTGCTGTGCACGCTGGCCACCACGAGGTCGAGGCCGGCCAACACGTCGTTGTCGTGGTCGAGCGTTCCGTCTTCGAGGATGTCGACCTCGATGCCGGTGAGGATGCGGAACGGGGCAAGGCGCTCGTTGAGCACACGCACGTCACGGAGCTGCTCGGCGAGCCGCTCGGCGCTGAGGCCGTGCGCCACCGTGAGCCGCGGCGAGTGATCGGTGAGCACCATGTAGCGATGGCCGAGTGCGATGGCGGCGCGGGCCATGGCCTCGATGGTTGCACCGCCGTCGCTCCACCGACTGTGCAGGTGCAGGTCGCCCTGCAGCGCGGCGCGGTAGATGGCGCCTCCCCGTGTGAGCGGCACCTCGGTGGAGGATGCGAGGTCGGTGAGGTAGCGCACCTCGCCACCGGCGAGCGCCTGTTGGATGACGGTGGCCGACGACGACCCGATGCCGTCGAGGTCGGTGAGGTTGCCCGCTTCGGCGCGGGCGACGAGCTCGTCGTCGGGCACGGAACGGACCACCTCGAGCGCTCTCACGAAGGCCTTGGTCTTGAACCCGGTGTCGTGTGCGCGGTCGAGGTAGTACACCACTTGCTCGAGGGCCTCAGCCGGGGTCACCCGGGCGAGTGTAGACGGAGCGTCCCCGACGGCGGATCGAGCCGACGAGGCCGACCCCGCCCACCAGGAACGACGTGGCGAGGTACGCCACACCGCCGCGGCCGCCGGTTCGGGGAAGGGGTGGGCCGGACGGACCTGCGGGCACAGTGGTGGGCACGGTCGCGGGCACGGTCGTGTCGGGCACAGTCGTGTCGGGCACAGTCGTGTCGGGCACCGTCGTGTCGGGTTCGGTCGTCTGTGTCGTGGCCGTCTCGGTCGTCGACGGTTCGGTGGGAGGCGTCACGTCGATGGTCGCCGTCGCCTGCAACGTGCGCGGCGTGCCTGCGGTGACGAGCGTCTGAGCACCGTTCGGTCCAGGGTCGGCGGCCACCCCGCGGTACACGACGGCGGGGCCGGGCGCCTCGGCGGTGGCGGCCACGGTGACGGTGCCGGACGGGAGGGGCACCGTCACCGTGGCTGTGCCATCCGGGCCCGTGGTGGCAGACAGCGGGTCGTCACTCCCGCTCACGAGCACGGAGATGGGTCGGTCGGGCACGGGGGTGCTGCCCGACCGGAGGGTGGCCGAGACGACACCGTCGGGTGTCACGGTCACCACGAGCTTCCACGTGGCGCTCATCGCCACGGCATCACGGTCGAGGCGCACGGCCAGCGTCTGCAGGTCGGCGCGTCCGCTCATGGCCGCCAGTCGTCCGAGCTGGGCCACCAGGGGCCGCGTGGGATCGTCGGCGCGGGACACCCCCGCTGAGTCCTGGGCGTAGTAGTGGAAGTCGGCCCACACCGCCGCCGAGGTGAGCGGGTCGGTGGTGTGGCCGTACTTCCACGCCAGGTAGGCACCCTTGGCGCCGGTGGGGTCGTTGGGAAACGTCTCGGCCACGATGTGCGAGCGGATGGCGATCGTGGGATGGGTGCCACGATTGAACGTGCACCATCCCATCCGGAAGTGCCCGTTCTCGTCGGTGAACAGCCACTGACCCGCCCAGAGCGGCTCCGACGACCGCCTCGTGCCGAGTGTGTGGAAATCGAGCGCGAGGCCGGCGCAGCGGTAGTCGCCGGGTACGTCGGGCCGGACATCGAACGTGGTGTGGGCCACGCAGCCGGCCGGTATCGAGGGGCCGAGTTGCTGCGCCCACGCCACCACGCCGATCGACAGCGCCAGCCCGAATCCCCAGATGACGACGAGGGCGAGGTTGGTGCGGTGTCTCATGCCCTCACTGGGCACAGCGAGATCGCCACGGCGGCAAACTCTCCCGCGCGCCCCGCCCCGGTAGCCTTCCACCTTCGCTATGGAACGCTTCGGCCT
>PMCN01000036.1 GCA_003154135.1 Acidimicrobiaceae bacterium | reverse complement strand
GAAGCGAGCTGCGCGGCGAATGACGATCATGAGCACAACCGCCTCCGCCTTCGATTACCGGGCGCTGTACGCCCCGATGATCGACCGCCTCACCCGACTCGGCCGGTCGCTGTCGGCCACGCAGTGGCAGTCGCCCAGCCTGTGTGATCAATGGCGGGCGTGCGACATCTTCGGCCACATGACGTACGGCGGTGTCACACCGCTACCGAAGGTGCTGCCGGTCCTGCTGTTCAAGCACCGCGCCAACCTCAATCGTGGATCGGCCGTCGAGTCGGTTCGGTATGCCAACGCCCACGTGCAACCCAACCTGATGGACGAGTTCGAGCGTTCGGCCCGCCATCCCGTCGGCATCGGCAAGCTGGTCAAGCCGGCCGAGTTGCACATGGATCACATCGTCCACGAGCTCGACGTGCGTCGTCCGCTCGGGATGGCGACCGAGTGGAACGCCGACGACCTTCACGCCGCACTCGACGCCGCGGTCGTGACCAAGAGCCCACTGATCGCCCCGGCGAAGACGGCGATCGGCCTCCGCCTCGTGGCCACCGACCTCGACTGGTCGTACGGTCCGCCAGACGCAGGGCGCGTCGAAGGCCCCGCCGAGGATCTGCTGCTGGCATTGTGTGGACGACCGATCGGCTTGGCGACCCTGGTCGGTAACGGCGTCACCGAGCTGGCGGCGCGAATCAACCGTTGACGTNNCCTTGATGCCCGTCGCCACGCCACATGCCCTTCGGCATCGTCGCCAACCCGGGTCGGAGGGTTGCGTCGACGGCAACGATCGCCTCGATGGTGTGCCGCCCGTTGGTGATGCGAGCCCGGTCTCCCGTCGCCAGCCCTCGTGCCGCGGCGTCCCCGGGATGCAAGTGCACGTCGGCACTCGCCGGGGCGATGTTGCCGAACATCGAACTGGTGGTGCGGCTCGTCGCCGGCGTGATCAAGGTGAGCGGAAAGTCGGGCGCCTCGATGGGCCGGTACTGCGGCAGGTCGTCGACGCCATCGGCATGGCAGACCAACTGCACCTTGCCGACCGGCACGACGTCTCGGAACTGAACCGTGCCGTGCTCGGGGAGCGTGCGGAATGGCAGCACCCGGTCACCGAGTGCCAGCCGCCGCAACCGTTGTGGGTCCGGATCCCACTGCTCGGCGTCGAGGCCCAGGCGCACGCCGACCTCGAAGCTGACCTCGTCATTGGTACGACTCTGGCCCACACGCGGGATGACGGCCGGCGCGTCTTGGACGACGAACGTGCCGTAGCTGCCGACGATCTCGTCGACCTCGTACATCGACGTGGCCGGTAGCACCAGGTCGGCAAGCCGGGCGGTGTCGGTCATCGACAGGTCGTGCACGACGGTGAACAGATCTTCGCGTAGCAGACCTTCCAACACGATGGCCTGCTCGGGGCAGGTGGCCACCGGGTTCGACCCCTGCACGAACAGCACGTCGACGCGCCCACCCTCGTCGTCGACGAGGATGCGACCGAGGCGGTTCATGTTGATCGGCCGCCGCTCGGGTGGCGCGGCGTCGCCGACGACCGCGCTGCGAATGGCGGCTCCGTCGTAGCCGACTCCCCCACCGATCGAGTTGAACACTCCCGAGCCCGGCGTGCCGAACTGCCCGGCCAGCGCCGGCAGGGCGAACACCGCGCGACTTGCCGAACCACCATTGCGATTGCGNNCCGTCGACCCATCGATCGATGAAGTCGTTGTCAAGGTGATCGTCGCGCTGCAGCAGTGCTGCAATCGCCATCGCCAACACACCGTCGGTGCCTGGGCGCACCGCGAGGTGCAGATCGGCACGAGTGGCGATCGGCGTGCGGCGCGGATCGACGACGATCAGCTTGGCGCCGGCGCGGCGGCGCTCTTCGATCACCGGCCCGAGGTGCGGATGCGACACGTTGGGGTTGGCGCCCCACACGACGATCAGCTCGCTGTACTGAAGATCTTGCGGGTCGGCGGAGGGCAGCGACCCATAGGTGCGATCCCACGCTTCGCCGACCGTGGCCGCGCAGATCGTGATGTCAGTACGAGCCGCGCCCAACTGCTCCCACACGAGCGGCGACAGTCCGGAGCGACCGAGGTGGCCTGCCGACGAGCTGTACAGATATGGCACCACCGATTCCCAGCCGTGTGCTGCCACCGCTTCAGTGACCTTGGTGGCGAAGAGATCGAGCGCCTCGTCCCAACCGATCTCGATGAACTCGCCCGACCCTTTCGGGCCCGAGCGGCGCAGCGGCGCGGTGAGGCGATCGGGCCCGTGGAGCAGCTGCGGCGTGTTCTTGACCTTGGCGCAGATCCAGCCGTTGGTCGTCGGGTTGGCCCCGTCGTTGACGCCGTCGAGGGAGACCATCTTGCCGTCCTCGACCGTCACCTCCAGGCTGCAACTATCCGGGCAATCGAGCGAACAGGCGGTGATCTGCTTCCCCATGCCCAGAGCGTAACGGGGCGGCCGCGACCGCCTGGCCTAGATTGCCCGCATCGAGTTGTCGCGGGCGTTGTGCTGCACCTCGGCCAGGCCGAGCGCCTCGAGCACGGGCGGCACGTAGTTGCCGAACCTGCCGCGCAAGCCCTTCTTGAAGCCGTACCAGCCTTCGACCGGGTTGTCGGCGGATCGTCCCCACGCCTCGACGGTGCCCGGCTTGGCGTCTTTCTGCTCGTCGGCAGTACCGAGCGGCATCCAGGTTCCGTGGGTCTTGAGCATCGTGTGCAAGTCCTCGATGCACCGGAGGTGATACCGCAACTGCGTGCCACCGACCTGCACGACGAGCGCCGGCGGGCTGGCATCAGGGTCGCGGTAGGCCTCGAACTCGCTCTTGCCGGGTGGCGTGGTCAGCTGCCACGGGTCGGTCGGGGTGCCGGAGCCGTCTACGTCATCGATGGTCATGCGGACATGCTGACAGCCCGAACCTGACATCTAGCGTCAGGTTCGATCTAGACTTTTCGGGATGCGCGCCGCGCGTCTCCTCGACATGCTCCTCGTTCTCCAACGGCGGGGGCGATGCACGGCCGAGGAGCTGGGGATGAAGCTCGAAGTGTCGGAGCGCACGATCCTTCGCGACGTCGAGGCGTTGAGCGAGGCCGGCGTCCCGATCTTCACCGCGCGCGGCGCGGGCGGCGGGATCGAGCTGATGGACGGGTTCCAAACCCACCTCACCGGGCTCACTACCGACGAAGCGCAGTGCCTGTTCCTCGTCGGCCAGCCGCAGGTCGCGCACCGTCTCGGGCTCGGCGCGCCCACGCAAACCGCGCGCATCAAACTCCTCGGCGCTCTCGCGCCCGCGCTCGCCGACCACGCCGACGGTCTCTCGGCGTGGTTCCTCCACGATCCCGATCCTCCGGTGGGCAACCGCATCCCGCACGGCGAGCTCCGCCGCATCGCGCGGAGCATCCACCGGCACCGAAAGGTCGAGCTCACGATCGCGCACGATCCGACCGTCACCGTTCGGCCACTCGGCCTGGTGCTCAAAGCCGGGTCGTGGCACGTGATCTCGTCCGGCCGAACCGGTATCGAGGTGACGTGTATCGACGAGCTCCGCGCGACGCGGCTCACCACGCAATCGTTCACGCCACCGGTCGACTTCGACCTCACGGAGTTCTGGACGCGACATACGTCGCTGACCTAGGTGTGCGACGCCGCCCGGTTCAGAGGTCCGCCATGCGCCGGAACAACCGATCGGCTTGCTCGGCCGCGCGCGCACGGATCTCACCGGCGTCGACCCGCGTGGGGCCGAGCTCGTCGAACACGACTTCGCCCGACACCTCGACTTGTAGCGGATGCACCCCCGTGCTGTACGCGAGATGCCAGGGGTCCATCGGCGAGTAGGTCCATGTGACCAGATCGTCGAGCACGCCGGGCACCAGGGCGGCACCCGTCTCGAGCCAACTCCAAGTCAGATCGGGCGTCGTGCCGAGATCGATGTCACGCGCCAGCACGTAAGCCAGGCGGAATTCGTCGAGCATGTCGGCGCCGATGCCATCCGTGCCGAGCGCGACGCGCGGGAAGCGCGCGGGCCACCCGTATCCGACGGCATTGTGCAGATTGGAACGCGGGCTGTGCACGACGGTGCCCGGCAACGTCCGGTCGAGGTGCGTGGCGTGCGCGAGCAGCCAGTCGTCACGCGCGCGGTCGGCCAAGCGGTCGCCGGCCGGCGCGTCCACGAGATCTTCGGCAACGTGCACGTGCACTCCCACGCCGAGATCGGCGGCCAACCCGCACACCGCGTCGAGTGTCTCGTCGGAGAGCGTGAAACACGCGTGCGCACCGACGAACCCGGGCCCTCCGGCGCGCAGGAACCGCTCGTTCTCTGCGAGCCCCGCCTTCGCACCGTCGCTGCCGTTGCGGTCGGTGACCTCGTAGCAGCACAGCACACGCACACCAACCTCGGCGCACGCCTGCGCGATCACGTCGAGGCTGCCTTCGATCGCGTTGGGACTCGAGTGATGATCGATGATCGCGGTCGTTCCCGACTCCAACGCCTCGAGTGCACCGAGGCGCGCCGACCAGCGAATCATCTCGAGGTCGAGCGCGCGGTCGAGGCGCCACCACACGAGCTCGAGGATCTCGGTGAACTCCTGGGGCTCGCGCGGCGGCGCGGGCATGCCGCGTGCGAGGGCCGCGTAGAGATGGTGATGGGCACAGACGAGGCCCGGCGTCGTGTCGAACATGGTCCGGGTAGCGTCCACTCCGCTGCCGCGCGCTGTCAACGTGTGGCGATGGCTTTCCCGTGAAATCGTCCCCGAAGCTCGAGAACCGTGCCCGCGACTGAGCCGTTACTCCTCGTAAATCCCGCTCGGCATACCGCGGTCGAACGTCCGGCGCGCTCCCTTCCGGCTTCTTCGCCCGTCGCGTTCCATCGCCGGCTCCCGGGCTATTCCGTAACCCGGGTGGTCGACGCACCGGGCCTCGCCGTCGACGTCGGGGTCGCGGCCATTTCGATCAAGGACGAGTCGCGGCGTCTCACCCTGCCGTCGTTCAAGATCCTCGGGGCATCATGGGCGGTATTCCGGTTGCTCGTCGAGCGGCTGGGGCACGAGCCGGCGTGGCGCGAGCTCGATGAGCTGCGTGCCGAGCTCGCGCCGCTCGGGTCACTCGAGCTGGTGGCGGCGACCGACGGCAACCACGGCCGCGCCGTCGCGCACATGGCCCACCTGCTCGGGTACCGGTCGCACATCCTCGTGCCGGCGGGTACGGCCGCGGCGCGCGTCGACGGAATCGTGAGTGAAGGGGCCACGGTGACCGTGGTTGACGGGACGTACGACGA
>PMCN01000089.1 GCA_003154135.1 Acidimicrobiaceae bacterium | reverse complement strand
CCACGGCAGATCGTCGTCGACGGTGGCCAGCAACCGGCCCACCAGGCGGCTCAGCTTCGGGTAGCCGGCGTCGGCGGCGATGTCGCCGTAGGTGACCACCTCGCCCTCGCGCAACGCACGGATGACGTCGACGATGCGCTGGTCGCGCTCGTTCATGCCGGGGTGATGCCCGCCGCCTCGTAGCGGCCCAGCTTGCCGATGAGTGCGAACTCGACCACGGCACCCACCTCGATGGTGCGGGTGCCGTCGGCGATCTCGATGCAGTGGAACAGCACTGCAGTGCCGTCGGGCGTGGTGACCTCGCCGAGACCCACCTCGCGATCGAAGGCGGTGACGGTGCCGTGGTGGGTGCTCACGGGATGATCTTCGAGATGGGCAGCTCGAGGATGCCGGTGGCCCCGGCGTCCTTCAACGCCGGGATGAGCGTGTTGATCTGCCGCTTGGCCACCACGGTCTCGACCGCGAACCCGCCATGGCCGGCGAGCTCGTTGACCGTCGGCGCCTTCAGCGACGGGACCAGCGCGAGCACGGCCTCCAGCTGGTCGGCCCCGATGTTCATCTTCACCAGCACCTTGCCCCGCGCATCGAGCGTGCCGTTGAGCAACGTCATCAGCTGACCCATCGCGTGACGCTTCGCCGGGTCGTCGTACGCGGCTCTGTTGGCCACGACCTCGGTGTAGCTCTGCAGGATCTCGTCGATGATGCGCAGGCCGGCAGCGCGCAGGGCGCGCCCGGTCTCGGTGATGTCGACGATGCAGTCGGCGATGTCGGGGATCTTCGCCTCGCTGGCGCCGTAGCTGAGCCGGATGTCGGCGTCGATGCCCTTCTCGGCGAAGAAGCGACGGGTGAGCTCGGGGTACTCGGTGCTGACGCGCACACCCTGGGGCAGCTGCGCGGCCGAGGTGAACGGTGAATCGCCGGCGACGGCCACGACCACCTTGATGGGCAGCGAGGTGGCCTTCGAGTACTTCAGCTCACCGAGGCTGACCACGTCGCTGGCGGTCTCCTCCACCCAGTCGCGCCCGGTGATGCCGATGTCGAACAGACCCTCGCTGACGTAAGTGGGGATCTCCTGTGGCCGCAGGATGCGCACCTCGGCGATGCGCGGGTCGTCGATCGACGCCTTGTAGTCGACCGACGACGACCGCACCACAGGGAGATCGGCGGCCTCGAACAGGTCCAAGGTTGCCTTCTCCAGCGAACCTTTGGGGAGCACCAGCTTGAGCACGCAAGCGAGGCTAGCGGGAGCGGCCTCAGTGCTGGGTGGGCGAATCGGCCAGCAGGCGCAGCGCGTGCGGCAGCACGTCGAGGATGGCCGTGAGCTGCTCGACACATCCCTTCGGTGAACCCGGCGTGTTGCAGATGACTGCCAGCCCGCGCACGCCGACGATGCCTCGCGACAGCCGGCCCGACGGGCTCACGAGTCGCATCGCCTCGGCGAGGCCGGGGGCTTCGCGCTCGATGACGAGCCGTGTGCCCTCCGGGGTCTGGTCGCGCTGGGCGAAGCCGGTGCCGCCGGTGGACACCACGAGACCGGCGAAGCCGTCGGTGAGACCGCGCAGCGCCTGGGCCACGGGCTCGGCGCCATCGCTGACGACCTGCTGGTCGACGACGTCGAACCCGTGCGCGCGGAGCAGGTCGGCGAGTGCCGCGCCGCTGGCATCGACACGGGTGCCGGCCACGACGCCGTCGCTGACGGTGAGCACCTTGGCGAGCAGGGCCGGCTGGTCGGTCACGGCTGCCTACGGTACCGGAGCAGGATCATGCCGTCGGTGTCGGCCTCGTGCGGCAGCACGCGCCAGCCGTCGCCGTACTCGTGCCACGCGCCGTTGGGGCGTTCGGTGATCGGTTCGAAGCCCCCTGGCATGCGGTGCGCCGTGGATTCGGCGGCCAGCAGCGTGCACACGCTGTAGGTGAACGAGCCGCCGGGGGCGACGAGCGGTGCGCAGGCGTCGATCATGCGCTGCTGCAGCACCGCCAGTTGGGTGACGTCGCCCGGTTGGATGCGCCAGCGGGCATCGGCTCGTCGGCGCAGCGTGCCCAACCCGCTGCACGGAGCGTCGAGCAGCACGTGCTGGAACGACCGCGGGGCGAACGGCGGCGTGGTGGCATCGGCGATCACGGCCAGCACGCCCGTCGCGCCGAGCCGCGCGGCATTGCTCGCGACCAGACCCACGCGCTGCTCCTGCAGGTCGGCAGCGACCACGACCGCGCCACGCGCCGCGATCGCGGTGGCCTTCCCGCCCGGCGCGGCGCACACGTCGAGCACGGAATCGCCGGCCGACGCAGGCACCGCCCACGCGACCCACTGCGAGCCGAGGTCCTGCACGTAGCCGTCGTCGCGTTCGGTGACCGGCGGCGCGTCGTTCATCGTCGCCATCGTGGCGAACGCGTCGTCGTGACCGAGCTCGGCCTCGAGCCGCTGCACGATCCAATCGGGGTAGCTCAGCCGGTCGGCCTCGGACGGCCAGGTGATGGGCGTCGACGACACGCGCCGGAGCACGGCGTTGACGAACCCGCGAGCACGCTTGGGAGCCAGCTCGACCGTTTCGCTCACCGCCGCGTGGGCGGGCACGCCCGCGAAGTGCAGCTGGTACGCACCGAGGCGCAACACCGTGCGCACCTCCGGCGACGGCGTCGCGGACACGAAGCGGTCGACGAGCACGTCGCACGCGCGGCGCATGCGGGTGGTGCCGTAGACCAGCTCGGTGACGAAGCGACGGTCGCGAACGTCGAGGCCGCTGCGTTCCAGTTCGGCCGCGAGAACGAGGTTGGCGTAGGCGCCTTCGTGGTCAATGCGTTGCAGGCAGCGGAACGCGGTCATGCGCGCCGACTGCGGGCGAGCCGACGGCGGGCGAGCGGCGGCGCTCATTCGAAGCGCTCGTCGGATGCCGGACGGGCGCCGCGCGCCCAGTCGGCGAAGGGCATCGGCGGCTTGCCCTCGGGCTGCACGCGCAGCAGCCGCAGGCCTGGCGCCGGTGCGACGACGGTGGGGTCGGGTTCGGCGGCGAGCACCTTCACGCGCATGCCGCGGAACGTGGTCCAGGCCCCGCCGAGGCGAACCAAGCGGTCGACGGCCGCCACGGGCAGCGACCAGTCGATGCGCAGCTCGGAGGGTGCGATCTTGCGGGCGTAGATCGCCTCGCCCACCTGCGGTCGGGGCATGCCGAGCGGATGAGCGAGCTGCTCGACCAGCAGATCGGTGCCCACGGCCACGAGGGTGGCGCGCAGTTCGTCGGCCGTTGCCCGGGGATCGATGGGCACCGGCACGCGTGCGTACACCGGACCCGTGTCGAGACCCTCTTCGAGCTGCATGAGGCAGACGCCGGTCTCGTGGTCGCCGGCGAGGAGCGCTCGCTCGACCGGTGCGGCTCCGCGCCACCGCGGCAGCAGCGAGAAGTGCAGGTTCACCATCGGCACCTCGGCCAGCACGTGCGGCTTCACCAGTTGCCCGAACGCCACCACCACACCGAGCTCGACACCGAGACCGAGCACGTCGTCGACCTCGTGGCTCACCGGCAGACCCAGCGCGAGCGCGGCGGACTTCACGGGGCTCGGGCTCGTGTCGCTGCCGCGCCCGCGCCGCTTGTCACCCCGGGTGACGACCATCGCCACGTCGTGGCCGGCGGCCACCAGTGCCTCCAGCGGTGGCACCGCCATCGCGGGTGTGCCCAGGTAGGCCAGGATCACTTCAGGCGCAGACGACGCCGCGGCGCCGAAGCCGGCGATTCCTGCAGGCGGCGATACTCGGCGAGTGCTTCCTTGCGCTGTTCGGCGGTCATGCGATCGAACATCAGCACGCCGTTGAGGTGGTCGATCTCGTGCAAAAAGACACGGGCCAGCATCTCCTCGGCCTCGATCTCGATTTCATTGCCGTCCTGGTCCAGGCCGCGCAACCCGATCTTCCGCGGCCGCGCCAC
>PMCN01000254.1 GCA_003154135.1 Acidimicrobiaceae bacterium | reverse complement strand
GGGTAGAACGACAACGAGATGTTCTCGAGCACCGTGCGATCGGGTGGGTAGAAACGGGCCAGCTTGTAGCAGGTGTAGATGAATTCGTGCGCCATGACAGCAGGCAGGCTACCGGGCTGCTCATTTCGCGTTTCCGTCCGACCGGAGTGCTACGTTCACCGACAGATTGTTTTCACAAGGGAGGGGTACCGAAAGTGACCGCAACAGCAGTTGGACTATTTTCGTCGCAGGGGTGGAACACCATCCTGCGCGCGGCGCACATCCTGGCCGGCATCACGTGGATCGGTCTGCTCTACTTCTTCAACCTGGTGCAGGTTCCCGCCTACGCCGCGTTCGGTGACGAGGCCAAGGCGCGCAACCTCGCGCTCGACAAGCTCAGCCGCCGCGCCTTGTGGTGGTTCCGCTGGGCGGCCTTCAGCACGTTCGTGCTCGGCATCCTGCTCACCACCCAGAAGGGCTTCTTCGACAACGCCGGCAAGTCGGGCACCACCATCCTCATCTCGCTCGGCATGCTGCTCGGCACCATCATGATGCTCAACGTGTGGGGCGTCATCTGGCGCAACCAGAAGGTCGTGCTCGCCAACGCCGCCAACCTCCTGGCCGGTGGCGAGGCCAACCCCGACGCCCCGGCCGCCGGTCGCCGTGCGCTCATGGCCTCGCGTCAGAACGTCGTCTTCTCCTTCGCCATGCTGTTCTGCATGGTGTTCGCCGGTCACGACATCTACACCAACACCACGGGCGAGGTGAGCTCCGGCAAGGCCGGTGGGTTCTGGGCCGTGTCGTTCATCGTCGTCGCCGTGATGGAGCTGAACGCACTCGGTTTCATGCCGTGGAAGACCGCCCCCAACAAGGGCCTCAACGCGATGTACGACGGCAAGGGCGTGAAGAACGTGCTCATCGCGGCCACGGCGTTGCTGGTCATCGTCGTCGCATTGGCACAGCTGTTCCTGCGCTGACCATTCGCATCCACCACGCGAGAAAGGGCCCGCCGTCGACCGGCGGGCCCTTTCGCGTCACGGGTCTAGTTGACGATGAGGGTGGCCTTCATGTTGCCGTGACCGGGCACCTGGCAGACCACGCGGTAGGTGCCGGGGGCCAGCGTGAAGGTGCCGGTGGTCTCGTCGCCGTTGCCGTTCACCCCCATCTTCGGGGGATTGGGATCGGCGTCCTTGCCGTCGCTGTCGATGATGTGCAGGTTGTGCGGGGTGGATCCGTCGTTGATGAGCGCGACCACCACCTTGCCGTCGTGCGAGGTGGCGGTGAAGCTCGACTCGTTCCACTGGATGGCGGGCTCCGCGCGCACCACCACGTCGGCGTTCGGTGGGGCGGTGGCGGGGGTGGAGCTGCCACCGCCACAGGCGGCGAGGCCGAACAGGCCGGCGCCGGAGAGGGCGAAGGCGGACAGGGTGGCGAGCGTCGGTGCATGGAGCCTGGACATGGCGCCGAATTGTAGAAGGTGGAGCTTCGGAAATACAACGATGTTCTTACGAAATTCTCACCCTGCGTGCGCTGTGGACAGGCAACCTCGCGCTCGACCATCATCGGTCGATGATCATTCGCGACCTCTCATCGGTCGACGTCGACACCGTCGCATCGATCGGTCATCTCCTCGACCACGGCGCGTCCACGGCAGCCACCCGACGGTTCCTGGCCGAACCAGGTCACCATCTGTTGGTCGCGTATGACGGCGAGGTGGCGGTGGGCTTCGTCACGGGCGTCCAGATGACGCACCCCGACAAGGGAACCGAGATGTTCCTCTACGAGTTGGGCGTCGACGAGACCGCCCGCGGCCGCGGTGTGGGAACCGCCCTCGTGCGTGCCCTGGCCGATGTGGCGCGGTCGTCGGGCTGCTACGGGATGTGGGTGCTCACCGACGACGACAACGTCGCCGCGGTGCGCGCCTACACGGCGGCGGGAGGCTCCGACCCGCAGCTCACGACGATGATCTCGTGGCAGTTCGATGGTGGGTCGCCCTCGTGAGGGCGCCTATCCGCGAGTGGTCACCGCGACCGTTGCGATCGCCGTGACGTCGAGCGCAGCGACGGCGCCGATGACCAGCACCGCAGGTGACTCGACGAGGGCGTCGGCCAACTCGTCGAGCCGACAGCGAACCACGGTCTGCTCGCCGGTGGTGGCACGGTGCACTGCGGCGGCGGGTGTGTCGGCGCTCAGCCCACCCTCGATGAGCGCGGCAGCGATCTCGCCGCGCTGAGCCACGCCCATCAGCACCACCACCGAACCTCCCACGCGGGCGAGCGCATGCCAGTCGATCGGCGTCTCGCCGTGCTGGCGATGACCGGTGACCACGGTGAACGATGCGGCGAGCCCGCGATGGGTGACGGGGATGCCGGCGGCGGCGGGAGCGGCCACGGCCGAGGAGATGCCGGGCACGATCTCACACGCGATGCCCTGCTCGGCGAGCGCCTGCGCCTCCTCGCCGCCGCGGCCGAACACGAACGGGTCGCCACCCTTCAGTCGCACGACGCGCCGGCCCTCGCGTGCGAGGCGCACGAGGAGCAGGTTGATGAGGTCTTGCGCGGTGCCGCGGCCCGGCCGCTTGCCCACGTCGATGCGCTCGGCGGTGGGGGAGGCGAGCGCCAGCACGGCGTCGCTCACCAGCGCGTCGTGCACCACCACGTCGGCTTCCGCCAATCGACGNNGTCGGTCACAGGTGCAGCCCGCACTCGGTCTTCGCGCTGTCGGCCCAGCGGCCGGCGCGCTTGTCGTCACCGGGTGCCACCGGCCGCGTGCACGGCCAACAGCCGATGCTCGGGTAGCCGCGATCGCTGAGCGGGTGGTGCGGCAGGTCGTGCAGCTGCTCGTAGAGCGCGACGTCGTCGTCGCTGAGCGTCGCCAGCGGGTTCACCTTGAGCACCTGCTTGGCGAGGTCGAACGCGGCGACCGGTGCGGTGGCGCGGGTGGCGCTGTCGGCCCGGCGGAGTCCGGTGATCCAGACCGCCTTGCCGTCGAGCGCACGTTGCAGTGGGTCGACCTTGCGGAGGCGACAGCACTCGGTGGGATCGGTGAGCCACAGGTCGTCGGGTGCAACCTCGGGATGCAGCACGCTGACGTTGAGGTCGAAGCGCTCGACGAGCTGCTTCGCGAACCAGTGGGTCTCGGCGAACAGGTACTGCGTGTCGAGCAGCGCGATCTCGATGCCGGGCGCCGCGGAGTTGGCGACGTGGACGAGCACCGCATCGCCGAAGCTGGCGGTGACGACGAGACGGTCGGCACCGTGCTGTTCCGCGGCCCACCGCACCACGTCGACCGGCTGCAGCTGTTCGAGGTGGGAGGTGTTGAGCGGCGGTGCGAGCGACACGGGGGACATCGGGCGACCTCGGGACTGGACGGGAGGCTCATGCTACACAAAGTCGACTAAAGCGATCAAGATTTGCGCCAATATCGTCGCGGTACATTGGTCACATGGCGTTCGGCTATCCCGTGGTGCTCGATCTCACCGGCGTGCCGGTGCTCGTGGTGGGCGGCGGCACCATCGCCGCGCGCAAGACCCAGGCCCTGCTCGAGGCGGGCGCGGTGGTCACCGTGGTGGCGCCGGAGGTGCTCGACGAGTTGGCCGCGCAGGTGGCCGACGTGCGCCGTCGCCCCTACGCGCGCACCGATCTCCACGGCCACCAACTGGTCATGGCCACCACCGATCAACCTGCGGTCAACGCGCGGGTGGCGGCCGATGCGCGTGCCGGCGGCCTGTGGGTCAACAGCGCCGACGATCCCGACCACTGCTCGTTCATCCTCCCGGCCATCGCCCGGCGGGGTGCACTGGTGGTGGCCGTGGGCACAGGCGGCGCCAGCCCCGCACTCGCCCGCCACCTGCGCGACCGCATCGCGGCCGAGGTGCTCACGCCCGAGGTGGAGGCCGCGGCCGCCGATCTGGCGCGCCAGCGGGCCGACATCCGTGCCGCGGGGGGCAGCATCGAAGCCGTCGACTGGGGCCCGCGCGTGCAGGCGGCACTCGATGGTGCGGCGGACCGCGACGACTGCTGATCCGGTGTCTGGTGTCGGCACGCCGCACGTGTTGGCCGGACACACAAGTACCATCAGCAGGCGATGACTACCCCCGGCTCCCAGGCGCCCGATTTCGGCGCCAACTCCTGGCTCGTGGAGGAGATGTACGAGCAGTTCCGTACCGATCCCTCGTCGGTCAGCGACACCTGGCGCGACTTCTTCGACGACTACAAGTCCATCGCGCCGCAACCTGCACCCGCCGCATCCGGCGCGGCGGCCGCGCCGGCGCCGGTCGCCGTCGTGGCCGCGCCTGTCGTGGCCGCCGTCGTGTCTGGTCCTGTCGCCGTCGCCGTCGCGCCTGTCGAGCCTGCGGCCGAGGTCGGTGAGCCCATTCGCGGCGCCGGTGTGGCCATCGCAGCCAACATGGAGCGCAGCCTCGCCGTGCCCACGGCGACCAGCTTCCGCAACGTGCCGGCGAAGCTCCTCGAGGTGAACCGGTCGATCATCAACGGCTATCGCAGCCGCACGGGTCAGGGCAAGGTGAGCTTCACCCACCTCATCGGTTACGCCATCGTGCGCGCCATCGCCGACTCCGTGCCCAACATGAACAACACGTTCGCCGTCGGCGCCGACGGCAAGCCGCGACTGGTGCGCAACCCACACGTCAACATGGGCCTCGCCGTCGACGTGTCGAAGGCCGACGGCAGCCGCACCCTCGTCGTGCCGGTGCTGCGCGACGCCGACACGCTCGACTTCGCCGGCTTCCTCGCCGCCTACGAAGACCTCATCCGCAAGGTGAAGGGCAACAAGCTGGCGGTCACCGACTTCCAGGGTGCCACCATCAGCCTCACCAANNCCGGGCACCATCGGCACCGTGCAGAGCGTGCCCCGGCTGATGCCCGGCCAGGGCGTCATCGTCGGCGTCGGCACCATCGACTACCCGGCCGAGTTCCAGGGCAGCGACGAGCGCACGCTGGGTGCGCTGGGCGTCAGCAAGGTGGTCACCATCACCAGCACGTACGACCACCGCATCATCCAGGGCGC
>PMCN01000024.1 GCA_003154135.1 Acidimicrobiaceae bacterium | reverse complement strand
CACGAGGTCGTCGGGCGCGTCGACGCTCACGATGAGCTCGCGCAACCTGATGGGGACGCCCAGCGTTCGGGCACGCACCGGTGGGTCGATGGCGATGCTCACGAGGCCCTTGCTCGAACCGTTCACGAGCCAGCGACCGCGCCAGCCGTGCGCGCCGCGGTTGGGCGTGCCATCGGGTCGGTGGGTGGCGCCAGTGATGTTCGCTCGCGGCACGGTGGCGGCGAACCCCCAGCCCATGCGCAGGCGCAGCTCTCGCTCATCGACGTGCAACGTCGTGTGCCCCTTGCCCAGGCCGAGCGGCGCCATCAGGGTGCGGCCCAGACCGTCGTAGCTGATGGTGAAGTCCATGCCTCCAGTGAACACCCGCCGCCAACCCGCGCGCCGGTCGCGAGGCTGACCAGTGCGTTCCGGCCTGGATTCCGGGCAGCGGTCGTGACGGATTCCGTCAGGAATCCTGCCCTGAAGCCCGACTGGCAGGATTCCTGCCCAGAAGCCGGGAGGACCGTAGAGTCGGTCCGGCATGGACAGTCGTACGTTCCTCGGGCTGCAACAGAGCCACAACCCGTATCGCTGGTCGATGGAGGTCACGCCGGCGGTCTCCACGATGGGTGGGTTCCTCTTCGGCGGCTGCGGGCTCGCCGCCGCCATCTCCGCCATGGAAGGCACCAGCGGGCGTGAGACCGTGTGGGCCACGGCGCAGTATCTGTCGTATGCGAAGCCCGGCGAGGTGATGGACGTCGATGTCACGCTCGCCGTCGAGGGTCACCAAATGACGCAGGCCCGCGCGGTGTGCCACGTGGGCAACCGTGAGATCCTCACCGTCAACGCGGCGCTCGGCCACCGCCCGCTCGAGATGTCGGGTCAGTGGGAGCACATGCCCGATGTGCCGCCGCCCGGCAGGTGCCCAGAGCGACCGTTCCGCGACAACGTCGACGGCACCATCAACGATCGCCTCGAGCAACGTCTGGCCAAGGGCAAACCGTTCGAACAGCTCGACGGCACGCAGGGTGACGGGCAGACCCTCATGTGGGCGCGCATCCCCGACGTGTTCGACGGCGTCGACGCCACCACGCTGGCGGTGCTCGGCGACTTCGTGCCGATGGGCGTCGGTCAGGCACTCGGCGTGCGCGGTGGTGGCAACAGCCTCGACAACACGCTGCGAGTGGTGCACCTCGTGCCGACCCAATGGGTGCTGCTCGACATCCGCGTGCACGCGGTGGAGCGCGGCTTCGGTCACGGGCTCGTGCACATGTTCGCCGAGGACGGCACGCTGCTCGCCACGGCCAGTCAGAGCTGCATCGTGCGTTTCTGGAAAGGTGAGGAGCCGCCGCGCCGCAGGGTGCGCACCGACGACAAGGGGGACCACTCGTGACACAGGCCAGCACGTCCGGCACGTTCAGCACGGCACGCATGCCCATCCGGCCCGGGATGACCGTGCCGTTGCCGGGTCCGCTGCACAGCCACCGCGAGAAGCTGGGTGAGCTGGCCGACATGGGCTACACCGACATCTGGTCGGCCGAGAGCGACGGCGCCGACGGGTTCACCCCGCTCGCGATGGCAGCAGCGTGGGAGCCGCGCCTGCGCCTCGGCACCGCCATCATCCCCGCCTACACACGCTCGCCCGCCTGCTTCGCGCAGAGCGTCGCGTCGCTCGCCGACGCCGCCCCCGGCCGCTTCGCCATCGGCATCGGCAGCAGCAGCAACGTGATCGTCGAGCGGTGGAATGGCGTGCCGTTCGTCGAGCCCTACAAGAAGGTGCGCGACGTGGTGCGCTTCCTTCGCGACGCTCTGAGCGGTGAGAAGATCGTGAAGCAGTACGACACGTTCGAGGTGAACGGATTCAAGCTCGGCGTGCGCCCGGAGCAGACACCGCCCATCCTGGTGGCCGCACTGCGCGAAGGCATGCTGCGCCTGGCCGCCCGCGAGGGTGACGGCGCGATCATCAACTGGCTCTCGCCCGACGACGTGACCAAGGTGGTGGGCGTCGTGAACGCCGCCGCCGGTGGGGTTCCCAAGGAGATCGTCGCCCGCATCTTCTGCTGCCCCAGCGAGAACGCCGAGGTGGTGCGCGGCGCCGCCAAGTTCGCGATCGCCGCCTACCTCAACGTGCCGGTCTACGCACAGTTCCACGACTGGTTGGGTCGCGGTGAGGTGCTGCAACCCATGTGGGACGCTTGGAAGGCAGGCGATCGCAAGGGTGCGCTGGCCGCCATCCCCGACTCGCTGGTCGACGAGCTGGTGGTGCACGGTTCGCCCGCAGAGTGCCGGGCCACCATCCAGCGCTACTTCGACAATGGGGTGACCACGTCGTCGCTCGCCATCCTGCCGCTGGATCCCGACCTCAAGTACTGGGACGCCGTGAAGGGCCTGTCGCCCAGCGCGGGCTGACCGGCCGGCCGCACAGCGGTGCGTCAGGCGGCGCGGCGGGCGGGCGCGATGTCGGTGCGCTGCGCCGCGCGGGCGGCGAGCTGGGCCTTGATGGCCGCGACGTGGGCCAGGCCACGCTCGCGGATGCGGACGTCGAGTCGGAACTGGAGGGGCACCTCGCGAGCATCGAGAAGGGTGAGCTGCTGAGGGGCCGGGCGGGCGGGGGTGCTCGGGTTCATGGGTGCAGTGTGCACGAGGGGTGTGACAGGGTTTCCGGGCCNNCAGAGTGTCGGCGTGCTGGTCCTGAGGCTGCTCGCGCTGGTGGTCGGGGTGTTCCTCGCGCTCGCCGCACTCGTCTCGGCGGTGAAGACCGTCGTGGTGCCGCGCGGCTACGCCAGCTCGGTCACCCGCACGCACTTCCGCATCCTCCGCCGTGTGTTCGACCTGTGGGGCGGTCCCCATCGCACGTACGAGCAGCGCGACCGCACGCTCGCCCACTACGCGCCGGTTGCCCTGGTCACCCTGCCTGCCGTCTGGGTGAGCATGGTCACCATCGGGTTCACCGGCATCTTCTGGGGCGTGCACGTGCACCCGCTCAGCGAGGCGTTCGCCACCAGCGGCTCGTCGCTGTTCACGCTCGGCTTCGACCGTCCCCGTGGCAGCGGCCCGGTGGCGTTGTCGTTCGTCGAGGCCGGCATCGGGCTCGGCCTCGTGAGCCTGATGATCTCGTACCTGCCCTCGATCTACGGCGCGTTCAGCCGGCGCGAGGCGTTGGTGGGAATGCTCGAGGTGCGCGCCGGCCTGCCGCCGTCGCCGGCCGAGTTGCTCACCCGCTACGCCCGCATCGGGTGGCTCGACCGGCTCCACGACGACGTGTTCGAGCGCTGGGAGCAGTGGTTCCTCGACGTGGAGGAGAGCCACACGAGTCACCCCTCTCTCGTCTTCTTCCGGTCGCCGCACCCCGAGCGCAGTTGGATCACGGCCGCGGGCTGCGTGCTCGACACGGCCGCGATCACGGCGAGCACACTCGACCTGCCACACGACGCGCGCGCCGACCTGATGCTGCGCTCGGGCTTCTTCGCGCTGCGGCGCGTCGCGGACTACTTCTCCATCCCGTACGAGGTGGAACCGGCGCCCGACGCGCCCATCACCGTCACCCGCCGCGAGTTCGATCTGCTGTGCGTCGAGCTGCAGGCGATGGACCTGCCCCTGCGTGCCGATCGCGACCAGGCGTGGCGCGACTTCCAGGGATGGCGGGTGAACTACGACACGGTGCTCGTCGCGCTGTGCTCGCTCGTGTCGGCACCGCCCGGCAAGTGGAGCACCGATCGCGTCGTGGTGCCCGTGAAGATGAAGGTGTTCCGGCGCCCGCGCCTGCGCGGTCGAGTCGGGTGACGTTCAGCCGGTGACGTTCAG
>PMCN01000185.1:3555-3677 GCA_003154135.1 Acidimicrobiaceae bacterium | reverse complement strand
ACGATGAGCTGGCGGCGCTTCGCCGAGGCCGTGGTGGCCGCGCTGCCGCACGACTCGTTCGCCGCGGTCATCACCGGCGACGAGGTCAGCAATGGGAAGCCCCATCCCGAGCCCTACCTGGC
>PMCN01000185.1:0-3471 GCA_003154135.1 Acidimicrobiaceae bacterium | reverse complement strand
TGCCGGTGGCCGGCGCTGCCGTGGTGCTGGCCGCCGCGGTCGGTGCGGCGGTGGCCGTGCGCCACGATCCACCACCTCCTCCGCTCGCCGACATACCGATCAGCGCATGGGCGCCGTACTGGGTGCTGGGCGACGCCACATCGTCGGTGGTCACGCACGGCCGCCTGCTCACCGAGGTGTCGCCGTTCTGGTACCAGGCCACGAGCGCCACTGCCATCGCGCTCGCACCCAACGTCACCAGCGACCTCACTGCCCCGCTGCTCGCGGCCGCCCGGGCGCAGGGTGCCCACGTGCTGCCCTCCATCACCGACGCGATGCCCAAGGGCGCGATGGCCATGGTGCTCTCCGACGCCACCACACGGGCGCAGCACGTGCAGGCCATCGCAACGCTCGTGCAGCAAGGCGGGTTCGACGGCATCGACCTCGACTACGAGACGTTCGCGTTCGGCGACCCCTCGTCGAGCTGGGCGGCCACGCGACCGGCATGGGTGCAGTTCGTCACCGAGCTCGCCACTGCGCTGCACCGACAGGGTTCGCTGCTGTCGGTCACGGTGCCGCCCATCTACGACAGCGGCCGCACGTCGGCCAGCGGTGCGTGGGTGTACGACCAGGGCGCCATCGGCAACGTGGTCGACCGGTTGCGGGTGATGGCGTACGACTACTCCACGTCGAAGCCCGGTCCGATCGGCCCGCTCCCCTGGACGCGCGATGTGCTGAGCGCCACGAAGCGAGTGGTGAAGGACCACAGCAAGATCGTGCTCGGCGTGCCGCTCTACGGCCGCAACTGGGTGGTGAGCACGACGGGGCAGTGCCCGCCCGACGCGAGCGGGAGGGTCGACGTGAAGCAGCGCGACGTGCCCGACCTGCTGGCCAAGCGTGGCGCCACGGCCGTGCACGACGCAGTCACCGGCGAGGCGTCGTTCGAGTACGACCTGCAGGTGACCAACGGCTCGCTCACCTGCACCCAGCATCGCGAGGTGCACTACGTCGACGACGTCGGCGTGCGTGCGCGGGTCGACCTGGCCCGTCGCGAGCGCATCGGCGGAGTGGCGTTCTGGGCGCTGGGGTTCGACGGCGATGCCGCCTGGGCCGCAGTGGCGCCCGTCGCCCGCCCGCAGACCCCCGACACGCCGCCGCCCACCGCGCCGCGCGGTGCGTGACCTCCGCCGGGCGGGGAAGGTCCATCGTCCCTTCCGCCGGGCCGCACGGTGCGCGCACACTCGTGACAGTGCCCTCGGGTTGCAGTCGACCGGCCCGGAATATTTGCGGACGCAATTACCTTGGAGCAGCCATGACCCCCATCTCCGTCCAGCGATCCGAGGAGCGCTTCCTCACCGATGCGGGCTGGCTCCACTCACGGCACTCTTTCAACTTCGGTCATCACTTCTCGCCGCGCCACCAGGGCCACGGCCTGCTCCTGGTCAACAACGACGACGTCGTGGCTCCGGGGCAGGGCTTCGGCACCCACGGCCACCGCGACATGGAGATCGTCACCTGGGTGCTCTCCGGCCGCCTCGAGCACCACGACAGCGAGGGCAACCACGGCGTGCTCTACCCGGGTCTCGCGCAACGGATGAGCGCCGGGCGCGGCATCCGCCACAGCGAGATGAACGCCAGCAAGGACGAGCCGGTGCACTTCGTGCAGATGTGGGTGCTCCCCGACAGCAACGGCGTGCAGCCCGGCTACGAACAGGTCGACCTCAACAACCAGCTGGCCGACGGTCGCCTGGTGCGCATCGCCAGCGGCAAGGATCACGAGCACACCGTGCACATCCACCAGCGCGACGCCGAGCTGTGGGGCGGGCGACTGCCGGCCGGCACCACGGTGACGCTCCCGGTCGACCAGCACGTGCACGTCTTCGTCGCCCTGGGCGCCGGCACGATGCAATCGGTGGGCACGCTCGACACCGGCGATGCGGTCCGTCTCACGCATCCGGACCCGCTCGGCTTCACAGCAGGCCCGGAAGGTGCTGAACTGTTGGTATGGGCCACGGCGTAGAACCTGCACTCCGCGACACGCTCGCCGCTCGGCGAGCCGAGATCGCATCGGCACACCTGCGGCCGCGAGCCGACCGACCAGCCTCGACGGCGCGCGGCGTGCACCACGTGGCGCTCATCTGCAGCGACGTGGAACGCACCGTGCAGTTCTTCGACGGGCTGCTCGGCTTCCCGCTGATCGAGATGTTCGAGAACCGCGACTACGAGGGCTCGACGCACTTCTTCTTCGACATCGGGCACGGCAACACCCTCGCCTACTTCGACTTGCCGGGCCTCGATCTCGGGCCGTACCAGGAGGTGCTCGGCGGCCATCATCACCTGGCCATCTCCGTCGAACGCTCCAACTGGGAAACGCTGAAGGCCCGCCTCGACGACAGCCACATCGAGTCCGCCCATGTCGACGGCTCGTCGCTGTACTTCCGCGGTCCCGATGGCGAACGCCTCGAACTGATCAGCGATCCGTTGATGGAGATGTACGGCAAGCCGGTCGGATGACATGCTGGTGCACCGCGGAATAGTTGCGACCGCAACAATGTTGCAACGACCATGACCATCACTGTCCAACGGGCCGCCGACCGCGCCCACACAGCCATCGACTGGCTCGATTCCAAGCATTCGTTCAACTTCGGCGAGCACTACCGCGCCAGCGACACCGGCCACGGCCTGCTCCTCGTCAACAACGACGACACCGTCGCCCCCGGTGCCGGCTTCGGGTTCCACGGCCACCGCGACATGGAGATCGTGACGTGGGTGCTGTCCGGCAAATTGGAGCATCACGACAGCGAGGGCAACAACGGGGTTCTCTACCCGGGCCTCGCCCAACGCATGTCCGCAGGCCGCGGCATTCGCCACAGTGAGATGAACGCCAGTTCCACCGAACCCGTGCACTTCGTGCAGATGTGGGTGCTACCAGATTCGCGAGGGATCGATCCCGGATACGAGCAGCGCGACATCAACGAGGCACTTGCCGCGTCGACACTGGTACCGATCGCCTCGGGCAAGGGCCACGCCGACGCGGTCGCCATCCATCAGAAGGGTGCCGTGCTGTGGGGCGGTCGCCTGCCGGCCGGAACCACGGTCGAGCTTCCCGCCGACGAGCACGTGCACGTCTTCGTCGCCCTCGGCGACGGCAGTCTCGACAACGACACGGTGCTGAGCACCGGCGACGGTGTGCGCATCACGGGGCCGCAGGCGCGGCGATTCACGGCCGGCGACGACGGCGCCGAACTCTTGGTGTGGGCCACCGCGTGACCGACCGGTCCTTTCCGGTCGGCACGTGTGACACACACATGCACATCTACGACGGCCACTACCCGGTGGCGCCAACCGCACTTCTGAAGCCGTCCGACGCAACCGTCGACGACTATCGGCAGCTGCAGGCCGCCCTCGGTCTGCAGCGGGTAGTGGTCGTTCAACCGACGACGTACGGGTTCGACAACTCCTGCACGCTCGACGCCGTCGCCGCGCTCGGCC
>PMCN01000297.1 GCA_003154135.1 Acidimicrobiaceae bacterium | reverse complement strand
GTCGACGTGGAAGAGCCGTGCGCACATCACGGCGCGCATCTGCGCCGCGGCGGCGTCGCCGGTCATCGGGGCCCACACGCCCACGTTGGCGTTGCCGCCCTTGTCGCCACTGCGCGCCGCGAAGTGCGCGCCGAGCGGCTCACCGCGCCCCGGCCCAACCCCCGCGCCCCCAGAATCCACCGCTCCCGCCGATCCCACCCGCTCGTGTCCGGGCGCGAGCACCAGGCTTCGTGGTGGCGCGCTGACAGGAAGGCGGGAACCGGTGGGGAGGACGACCACTTCGTGCACCTCNNCGCTCGTCGGGGCTCTTCACGCTGATGTGGAGCCGTCCCGATGCCTGCTCCTGGGTGGGGGCGTCGCTCGGTGCCTCCACGAAGCGCACGTCGACGTCGGCGAAGCGCTCCTTGCCGCCGAGGCGGGCGAACAGGGCTGCTTCGAGCCACTCGGCCTTCTCCCGCTGGCGAAGGCCGGACAGCACGAACGACATGCGGTTGCGGAAGCCGCCCTCGAGGTTCACGCACACCTTGGCCGATGGCGGAGCAGGCAACCCGCGCACATCGCTGATGCGCACACGGTCGGGGCCGTCGTTCGTGAGGCGGATGGTGTCGAACCGGGTCACCACGTCGGGGTTGAGGTACTCGGGCGCACCGATCTCGTAGAGGAGCTGCGCGGTCACCGTGCCGACGTTCACCACGCCGCCTGTGCCGGGGTGCTTGGTGATGACGGACGAGCCGTCGGCCGCCACCTCCGCAATGGGGAAGCCCAGCGGCTTCGACGGGTCGGGGATCTCGTGGAACCAGGTGTAGTTGCCACCGGTGGCCTGCGTGCCGCACTCGATGACGTGGCCGGCCACCACTGCGCCGGCCAAGGCGTCCCACTGGTCGGCCTCCCAGTCGTGCCACCACGCCGCAGCGCCCTCGACGAGCGCCGCGTCGGTGACTCTCGGGCACACCACCACGTCGGCTCCCGCGCGCAGGGCCGCGGCGATGCCCCATCCTCCGAGATAGGCGTTGGCGGTGACCGGGTTGCCGACGAGTGGCGCGCCCGTGTCGAGGTTGCGCAGCTGCTCGCGCAGGCCGTCGACCCGCGGCATCAGGTCGTCGCCTTCGATGTGAGCCACCTTCACGTCGAGCCCGAGGCGCACCGCGATGTCGCGCACCTTCTCGGCGCAGCCGGCGGGGTTCAGCCCGCCGGCGTTGGTGACCACCTTGATTCCCTTCTCCATGCACGTGGTGAGCACCTGATCCATCTGCAGGAGAAAGGTGCTCGCGTAGCCGGCGTCGGGGTTGCGGCTGCGCTGCTTGTGGAGGATGAGCATCGTCAGCTCGGCCAGCCAGTCGCCGGTGAGCACGTCGATGTCGCCCGACACCATCTCGCTGGCCGCCGACAGTCGATCGCCGAAGAAGCCGCTGCAGTTGGCGATGCGAACGGAGCGGCGCGCGGTGCTCACATCGACGGTCATGTCGGGTCGACCTTCACCAGCGGCTGACCACTGTCGAGCTGCTGGCCGGTCTCGACGAACACCTCGCTCACCGTGCCCGCGGACGGAGCGACCACTTGGTGCTCCATCTTCATCGCCTCGATGGTGAGCAGCGGCTGGCCGGCCACCACCTCGTCGCCGACCGCTACCAGCACGCGCACCACCTTGCCGGGCATGGGCGCAACGGTGGNNGGTCGCGCCGTCGACCACCAGCGCGTCGAGCCGGCCGGCCCTGTCGAACCGGTACTGCACCTCGTGCCCGCCGATGGCCTGTGCGTGCAGCTGCGACGGGTTGTTGCGCCAGCCGAGCGGGAAGGGGTGGCCGGTCGATGCCGCGCGCACCGCGGCGAGGCCGGCGGCGGCCACCTCCAGCGGTGACGGTTGCGGTCCATCGCCCAGCACCTGCCGATCGAGCCAGCCCGTGTCGACGTCGTCGTCGATGCCGGTGAGTCGTTCGAGCAGGTCGATGAGCAGCGCGCGGTTGGTGACGGGACCGCAGATCCGCGCTCGTCGCAGCGCGTCGGCCAGCACGCGTGCAGCATCGGCGCGGGTGTCGGCGTGGGCGATCACCTTGGCGACCATCGAGTCGTAGTACGGCGACGCCGCCGACCCGCTCTCGACGGCGCTGTCGACGCGTAGCCCGCGCACATCGGGGAACTCGATGGTGTGGAACGTGCCCGAGCTGGGCAGGTAGCCCCGGTACGGGTCTTCGGTGCACAGCCGCACCTCGATGGCGTGGCCGGACGGTTCGATCCCGGCCAGCACCCTCGGCGGCAGCGGATGGCCCTCGGCCACGTGCAGCTGCAGCGCGACGAGATCGAGTCCGGTGACCAGCTCGGTCACCGGGTGCTCNNGCAGGCGGGTGTTCATCTCGAGGAACGAGAAGCGACCCTGGCGGTCGAGCAGGAACTCGACGGTGCCGGCGCCGACGTACCCGACGGCTGTCGCGGCCGCGACCGCGGCGGCGAACATGTGCTCGCGCAGTTCGGCGTCGACGGCGGGTGACGGAGCCTCTTCGAGCACCTTCTGGTGCCGGCGTTGCAGGGTGCAGTCGCGCTCACCGAGCGCGACGACGTTGCCGTGCATGTCGGCGAACACCTGCACCTCGACGTGGCGAGCACCTTCCACGTAGCGCTCGACGAACACGGTGCTGTCGCCGAACGACGACAGTGCCTCGCGTTCGGCCGACGCGATCGCGTCGGCCAGTTGGTCGTGCGAGCGCACGATGCGCATGCCGCGCCCGCCGCCGCCCGCCGACGCCTTCACCAGCGCGGGAAAGCCGATCTCGTCGAGCGACTCGATGGTGTTGTCGGGCGCCACCGGCACGCCGTGCTCGCGCACGAGTGCCTTCGCCCGGATCTTCGAACCCATCGCCGCGATGGCAGTCGCCGGTGGGCCGACCCAGACGAGCCCTGCGTCGTGCACTGCCTGCGCGAACGACGCGTTCTCGCTCAGGAACCCGTAACCCGGGTGGATGGCCTGCGCGCCGAGGCGTTGCGCTGCGGCGATGACGAGATCGCCGCGCAGGTATGTGTCGGCTGCGGTGTTGCCGGGGAGACGCACACCGGCGTCGGCCTCGCGGACGAACGGAGCATCGGCGTCGGCGTCGCTGAACACCACGACCGGCGAGATGGCGAGCTGGCGGCAGGTGCGGATGATGCGGCGGGCGATCTCGCCGCGGTTGG
>PMCN01000160.1:13653-15040 GCA_003154135.1 Acidimicrobiaceae bacterium | reverse complement strand
TCGACCATCGGCGGGATCTCTTCACTACGGGTGAGGTGCACCGGCTTGCCCGTGTTCTCGACCTCCATGGCAATGAGCTCCTCGGCTCGCGCCTCCACCGCGTCGGCGATGCGGAACAACGCCAGCGACCGCTCGCTGGGCGTGCTGTCGCGCCACGTCTCGAACGCGGTGGCGGCCGCGGCCATCGCCGCGTCGACGTCGGCCGGGCCGGAGAGCGGGGCCGTCGCGTACTGCGTGCCGGTGACCGGATCGACCACCGCGGTGGTTCGGCCATCGGCCGCGTCGACGTGCTGGCCGTTGATGAAGTTGGAGAACGCCTTCACTGCGCATCGAGTCCTTCGTGCGGGCGCCCGTGGCGCTGTCGCGCCGTTGCGACGGCCCCAGGGTAGTCACTCAGCCGATGACGGGCCTCAGCACGAACTTGCTCTCCGTGCGAGCCACTCCAGCGTCGGTCTTCAACCAGCGGATGAAGTCGTCGAGACCCTCGGCACCCGCGCAGTCGACGATGATGGTGTAGTCGGCCGGCCCGGTGACGTACATCGCGAGCTCCACCTCGTCGCGGGCGGCGAGCCGGCGTTCGAACTCGGCGGGATCGGTGCCGGGCGGCAGCGCGACGTCGACCACGGCGCGCACGTCGCGGCCGAGCGACGCCCGGTCGATGTGGGCGCGGTACCCGCGCACGACGCCGGCATGTTCCAGCCGCCGCACCCGCTCGGCCACCGAACTGGGCGCGAGGTGGACCCGGTCGGCGAGGTCTTTCCAACTGATGCGACCCTCACTGCCGAGGATGTCGATGATTCGACGGTCGATGCGATCGATCACCGTGGAAGATTCGGCCATGGATGCATTCTGACCTGGAATCAGTCGTTGATCAACGGCGCTCTCGCGCAGATGATGTGTGCATGATCACCACCGTCGGCGTGCCCAGGGAAATCAAGACCGCAGAACACCGGGTGGCGATGACGCCCGACGGTGTGCGCGAGTTCGAACGCGTGGGCATCGACGTGTTCGTCGAGACCGGCGCCGGCGAGGGCGCCAGCTTCAGGGACGACGACTACCGGGCCGCCGGCGCCACCATCGTGCCCACCGCAGCCGACGCGTGGGCGCAGCAGATGGTGGTGAAGGTGAAGGAGCCCAAGGCCGAGGAGTTCGGGTTCCTCCGGGCCGACCTCACGCTGTTCACCTACCTGCACCTCGCCGCCTACCCGGCGGTGGCCAAGGCGCTGCTCGACTCGAAGTGCACCGCGATCGCGTACGAGACGGTGCAGCTGCCGGGCGGCGCGTTGCCGCTGCTCGCCCCGATGAGCGAAGTGGCCGGCCGCCTCGCCCCGCAGATGGGCGCCCACTACCTCGAGCGCCACAACGGCGGTCGCGGTGTGTTGATGGG
>PMCN01000160.1:656-13616 GCA_003154135.1 Acidimicrobiaceae bacterium | reverse complement strand
CTCGCGTCGAACCGCGGCGCGCTGGAGCGCAACATCGCCGACGCCGACCTCGTCATCGGCGCCGTGCTCGTCGCCGGGGGTCGCGCTCCCGTGGTGGTCACCGACGACATGGTGCGTTCGATGAAGCCGCGCAGCGTCATCGTCGACGTCGCCATCGATCAGGGCGGCTGCATCGAGACCATCCACGAGACCACCCACAACGACCCGGTGTACGAGATGCACGGCGTGCTCCACTACGGCGTCGGCAACATGCCCGGTGCCGTGCCGCACACCAGCACGTACGCGCTCACCAACGCCACGCTCCCCTACCAGCTCGAGCTCGCACAGCACGGCGTTGCCGAGGCCTGCCGACGCGACCCCTCGCTCGCCCTCGGGCTCAACACCCACGCCGGTCTCGTCACCAACGCGCCGGTCGCCGAGTTCCTCGGCGCCGCGTTCGTCGAGCCTGCCACAGCGCTCGCCTGAGCCACTCCGCGAGGCGTACGGTTCGTGGATGACCACGTCCGTGCTCGAACTCGACCTGCCCGAGGTGCCGCTCGCCGACGGCGACCACGATCAACGCTTCGCCGCCGCGATCACGCTCTCCGACGACCAGTGGTTGATGAAGGGGCTGTTCGGCTATGCCGTCTGGCGGTACGACGACGCGCTCGGCATCCTGCGCGACAAGCGATGGCACAGCGCCTCCGGGAAGATCCCCGAGATGATGGGCGTCACCGACGAACGCTTCCTGTCGCAGCAGGGTGAGAGCATCCTCTCCGCCGAGGGCGAGGTGCACACCCGGCTGCGCCGGTTGGTGGCACCGGCCTTCTCACCGCGGTCGGCCGATCGGCTGCGCCCGTTCATGCGCGAGGTGATCAACGGCCTCGTCGACACGGTGGCCGCCGCCGGCCGTGCCGACTTCGCGCACGACATCTGCGAGCCCTACCCCATCCCGATCATCTGCGAGCTGCTCGGTGCACCGAAGACCGACTGGCAGCTGTTCAGCCGCTGGGCCAACGACATCCTCGAGATCTTCTCCATCGACATGGCGAGCAAGCTCGACCTCATCGTCAGCACCCAGGCCGAGCTCGACGAGTACACGCGCGGCCTCATCGAGCAGCGACGCAACAAGCCGGCCGACGACCTGCTCACCGATCTCATCGCGGCCGAGGAGGCCGGCGACAAGCTCAGCACCGACGAGCTGGTGATGATGGTCAACGCCGTCATCATCGGNNGGCACCGACACCACGCGCAACCAGCTGGGCTGCGCGGTCGCGCTGTTCGCCGAGCACCCCGACCAATGGGCGCTGCTGGCCGAGCGGCCCGAGCTCGCGCCGCGGGCGGTCGAGGAGACCATGCGCTACTTCGGCGCCGTGCGCGGCACCATGCGCTACGCGAGCACCGACATCGTCTACCGCGACGTGCTGTTCCCGGCCGGCACGTTCGTCGCCATCGGGCTCGCCGAAGCCAACCGCGACGGCAACGTGTTCGTGGCCCCGCAGGACTTCGACATCACGGTCCAGAAGAGCGACCAGCCGCAGCTCACATTCGGCTCGGGCATCCACTACTGCCTCGGCCAGGCGCTCGCCCGAGCGGAGTTGCAGGAGGCGCTCCCGCTGCTCGCCCGGCGCATGCCCCACCTCTGCCTCGACGGCCCCACCCAGTGGAAGCCCGACGGCGTGGGCATCTTCGGCCCCGCGCACATGCCGATCACCTTCGACCCCGGCCACTGACGCTCGCGGGCTCCGGTCCCGCTGGCCCGCTCGAGTCAGCGGGCGCGCAACGAACCTGCGCGCGAAGCCGTCGTGTCTGCTGGGCGAGGAGTCCGCCGTTCCACGTCGCGGGATGCTACTCACCTCGCAAAGCCCAGTATCCGCGGCCCGCCGACGACGTATCGTCCGGGGATGAGCGACGAGACACACGCGGCCGATCCCATCGCGCGAGCCCGCGGGTCCACCGAGTTCTTCGGACCGCTGGTCCCCGGTCAACTCGGATGCGTCTTCGACCACGCCGCCGACGACCTCGTGCTCGGACACATCGACGTCACGGACAACCTCATCGCCGGCACCGGCTACCTCTTCGCCCCCGCGATCATCACGTTGGCCGACACCTGCGCGGCGATCGGCTGCGGCAACAACATCCCGAGGGGCGCTTCGTTCACCACCATCGAGTTGAAGGCGAACTTCCTGTCGAGCGCGCGAGTGGGCGAGCGAGTCGACTGCCGCTGCACACCGAGCCACATCGGCCGCCAGACGCACGTGTGGGACGCCGAAGTGACGAACGCGACCACCGGCAGGACCATGGCGCTGTTCCGTTGCACGCAGATGGTGCTGCCGCCCCGCTGACGACTGGCGTGGGTCACGCACCGACGGCGTCGAACGCAGCCATCACCAGCGCCGAGCCGCGCTCGTCGCCGACCAGACCACCCTCCATCCGGTTCATGACGTAGGTGACGGTCATGCGGTTGTCGAGGTCGTTGAGGACCACCGAACCACCCCATCCGCCCCAGGCGCACACGCGACGGTCCTTGGGGATGAACGGCATCGTGTCGTTGGCGAGGCCGTAGCCGATGCCGAACCTCACCGGCACCATCAGCACGAGGTCGACACCGTCGGCCTGCACCTCGAAGATGCGGTCGATCGCGTCCTGGCCGAGCAACGAGGTGCCGTTCACCACACCACCGTTGCTGATCGCGCTCTGCGCGATGGCGATCGAGCGTGCGTTGCCATGACCGTTGGCCGCGCCGATGTCGGCCTGACGCCACTCCGGCGTCCACGATGCCTCGGCACCCGGCGCCGGACCGGTGAACGTCTTTACCGCCACCATGTCGGGATCGAGCTGGCTGAAGTCGATGGGCAGCGGCGGCGGCGGGATGACGTTGCTGACGCGACCGAACTCGCTGGTCGGCAGCCCGATGTGGAAGTCGACACCGAGCGGGGCGGCGACCTCGTCGCGGAAGAACTCGCCGAGCTTCTTGCCGGTGATGCGCCGGATGACCTCACCCACCAGGTGGCCCTGGTTGAGCGCGTGGTAGCCACTCGCAGTGCCGGGCTCCCACCATGGCGCCTGCCCGGCAAGCTTGGCCGTGCTCGCCTCCCAGTCGTAGATGTCGTCGACCGTGATCGGTTGGTTCCATCCCGACACGCCCGACGTGTGCGACATGAGGTGGCGGACGAGCACACCCTCCTTGCCGTTGGCCGCGAACTCGGGCCAGTAGGTGGCGACCGGCGCGTCGACGTCGAGCAGCCCGCGATCGACGAGCATCAGCGCGCACAGCGCCATCTGCGTCTTGGTGCTCGACCACACGTTGGTGATGGTGTCGGACTGCCACGGTGCACTGTGCGCTTCGTCGACCCAGCCGCCCCACAGGTCGACAACCAGTTCACCGTCGAGCATGACGGCCGCGGATGCACCGACATCGGCGCCCGAATCGATGTTGGCCGAGAGGACGCCTCGCATCGCCTCGAACCGCGGATCACATGTGCCTTGTACGTCGGCCATTGCAGCACCCCCACTGTCGTTTCCCCGCCGTGACAGTAGCTACGGTCGGGCCATGGCGCACGACATGAAGCTCGGATACAGCACGGGTTACTGGGGAAGCGGTCCGCCCAATGGCGCGCTCGATGCCATCCTCGAAGCCGAGCGGCTCGGCTACAGCTCCTTCTGGACCGCCGAGGCGTACGGCAGCGACGCCATCACTCCCCTCGCCTGGTGGGGCTCGCACACCACCACCATCCAGCTCGGCACTGGCATCGTGCAGATGAGCGCCCGCACTCCCGCGGCCACGGCGATGGCGGCGATGACCCTCGACCACCTGTCGAACGGGCGGGTCATCCTCGGCCTCGGCGTCAGTGGCCCACAGGTGGTGGAGGGCTGGTACGGCCAGGAGTACCCGAAGCCACTCGCCCGCACACGCGAGTACGTGCAGATCGTGCGCGACATCGTCCGCCGCGAACAACCGGTCGACTTCCACGGCGAGTTCTACGACATGCCCAACAAGGGCGGCACCGGGCTCGGCAAACCGCTGAAGAGCACCATCCATCCGTTGCGCACCGAGATCCCCATCTACCTCGGCGCGGAAGGCCCGAAGAACGTGTCGCTCGCCGCTGAGATCTGCGACGGCTGGCTCCCCCTCTTCTTCAGCCCCAAGGAGGACGGCTTCTATCGGGCGTGCCTCGAGGAAGGCTTCGCGAAGAGTGGCGACGCCACCAAGCGCGACCGCTTCGAAGTGGCCGCGACGCTGATGATGATCCCGGGCGACGACCCCGAGCGCTGCGCCGACCTCGTGCGGCCATTCCTCGCGCTGTACGCCGGGGGCATGGGGGCGCGTGGTGCCAACTTCCACTTCGAGGTGTTCGCCCGCATGGGCTACGAAGACGTCGCGCTGAGGGTGCAGGATCTCTACCTCGCCGGCGAGAAGCAGGAAGCCGCCGCCGCGATCCCGCTCGCCATGGTGGAAGACGTCGCCCTGGTCGGCCCGCCCGACAAGATCAAGGCCGAGCTCGAGCAGTGGCGCGACACGTGCCTCACCACGTTCCTCGTCAGCGGCCCGCAGAGCGCGCTCGCCGGCTACGCCGACCTCATCCTCGGCTGAGCCCACCGCACCCACCGCACCGCACCGCACCGCACCGCACCGCACCGCACCGTACCGCACCGCACCGAGCCATCCCGCGCCCAACGGGTCGCCCCTCGGCCGAGCCATCCCGCGCCCACGGGTACGAAACGACCCGAATCTGGGAGGAATCGGACCCGTGGGTACGGAGAGACACGAAGATGAGCGGTTTCGCGCCCGACCTAGACGGTCGACGACGGGGCCGACGCGGATGAGTCGTTTCGCGCCCGACCTGGATGGTCGACGACGGGGGCCGACGCGGATGCGCGGAGGCGCGGAGGCGTGGAGGTCAGCGGGGGCCGCGGAGGCGGGCCACGTAGGCCTGTGCGCTGGCTCGGCCCTCCTCGTCGCGCAGACCGGCGTAGAGACCGTCGGCGTCGGCCCAGCTCCGGCCGGTGCCCACCATGCTCTCGGTGACCGCGTTGACGTGCGCCTTCGTCTCGAGCAGCGCCAGCTTGGGCTTGGCGAGGAGCTGCTGCACCAGTGCGTCGACCTCGGCATCGAGGTCGGCNNAGTGCCGGGCCGATCTCGCGCACCAGGCGCGGGATGCCGCCCCATGCCAGTGGGATGCCGAGGTCGATCTCGGGGATCGAGAAGCGGGCGGTGTCGGCGGCGACGCGCAGGTCGCAGCCGGCNNCGCCAGCCCACCTGGCGGTCCTCCATCGGGGCGGCGGTGCTGAACGCCGAGAGGTCGGCACCGGAGGAGAACGAACGGCCTGCGCCACGCACGACGACCACCTTGAGATCGTGGTGCTCGTCGAACCAGCGCGCGGCGAGCTCGATCTCGTGCAACGTGTGGCTGCTGAGCGGGTTGAGCTTGTCGGGACGGTCGAGGCGCAGCTCGCCGAGCGTGCCATCGGCGGTGGCCACGATGGTGTCGAAGGGGTGCGAATCGGCGGTCATGCGAGTGGCTCGACGGGTGGTTCGACGGACATGTGGCAAGTGTGACATCGGCCAACCGTGCACGGCGGGATCGAGCGTTCTAGTCTTGACCGACGGGTCAAGATGACGAACCACGACGACACCACCGACCTCCCGAGCAATCCCAACGCCGACCCGACCATCGGTGCGACCAGTCACGGGCACCGACCCGGCAGTGCCCGGGCCGCCTTCTCGTACGCCGGCTTCCGACTCATGTGGATGGCGTCGTTCGGGTCGAACATCGGCACCTGGATCCAGAACGTGGTGCTGCCCGCGTACGTGTACCACCGCACCGGCAAGGCCTCCATCGTCGGCATCCTCGTGTTCGCCCAACTCGGGCCGCTGCTCGTGCTGTCGATCCCTGCGGGCGTCATCGCCGACCGGTTCGACCGGCGCCGATGGCTCATCGCGATGCAGATGGTGCAGCTCGGCTTCTCCATCGCGCTCGCCCCACTCGCCGCGGCCAACGCTCCCATCTGGGCGCTGTTCCTCGCCGCGCTGGGTGTGGGCGTGGGCAACGCGCTCAACGCGCCGGCGTGGTCGGCCATGTTGCCCACCCTGGTGGCCAAGCCCGATCTCCAGGGAGCCATCGCGCTCAACTCGGCGATGATCAACGGGTCGCGGGTGGCCGGCCCCATCATCGTCGCGGTGGTCGCGATGTGGAGCCCGTGGCACGTCAGCCCGGCGAGTTGGTTCCTCATCAACGCGGTCACGTACCTGTTCGTCGTGGCGGCGCTCATCAAGGTGCACCTCCCACCTGTGGAGGCGCCCGATGAACCGGGGGGCCGGAGCAAGCTCCTGGAGGGCATACGCATCGTCACTCGCAGCCCGGTGCACCTGCGACTCGTCCTCTCGCTCGCCACGTTCTCGTTGCTGTCGTTGCCGTACGTGGGCCTGTTCCCTGCGGTCGCGCGGCACAACTTCCACATCGACGAGACGTCGGCCACCTACAAGTGGTTGTACGCCACGTGGGGCTTCGGCGCCGCCATCGGTGGCCTCGCCATCGGCACGCTGTTCATCGGGCTCGACATCCGCCGGCTCATCCGCCTCGGCTTCGCCGCGTTCGCCGTGTCGCTCGCCGCCTTCGCCATCGTGCGCACTCCCCTCGGCGGCTTCCTGGTGGCGCCGTTCCTGGGCTTCACCTACTTCGCCACCACCACGTCGATGAACACGATCTTCCAGTCGCGACTCGAAGACTACGAACGCGGCCGCGCGATGAGCCTGTGGTTCATGGCCTTCGGCGGCACCGTGCCGTTGGGCAACCTGCTGTTCGGCCCGGTGATGGACCGCATCGGCGCACGCGTCGTGCTGCTCGGCGGCGCGGTGGTGGCGCTGGTGATGGCGTGGTGGTGCAACGTCGCGGTGCTCGACGCACGCGCGGAGCGCGCAGCGGCTGCGGCCGAGCTCGCGGGCGACCCGTCAACCGTCGGCCGCCAGCGCCTGGGCCACCCGCTCCAGCCCGACCACGCGACTCCCTTTGACGAGCACGGCTTCGCTGCCGGGGATTGACCCCAGCGCCGCCACCGGGTCGTCGACGGGGGGCACGCCGTACAGGTCGGTGCCATAGGCGATCACCTCGATGCCGAGGGCTGTCGCGTACTCGACGACGCCGCGGTGTTCGACCTCGGGATCGCTGATCTCCGCCATCAATCCCAGCACCGCCACACGCCGACTGGCCGGAATCGCCGCCAGTGCGTCGAGCGCCGCCCGCATGCTGGTGGGGTTGGCGTTGTAGCTGTCGTCGAGCACCAACCCGCCGTGCGGCGTGCGGCGCACCTCCATGCGCATCGTGGTGAGGCCAACCGACCACAGCGCTGCGGCGCCCGCTGCGATGTCGCCGCCGACGACGCCCACGCACGCAATTGCGGCAGCAGCGTTCGACGCCATGTGGGCTCCGCTCACGCCCAGCCGCACCGGAACGTCGCCCCACGGCGTGACGAGGCGGAACGAGGCGCGGGCCAACTCGTCGAGCTGCAGATCGACGATGCGCACGTCGGCATCGGCGGAGGTGCCGAACAGCAGCGTCGACGCGTCGGTGCCTGCACCCATCGGCCTCACCCTCGGGTCGTCGGCGTTGAGGACGGCCGTGCCGTCGGATGGCAACGCCTCGACGAGCTCGGCCTTTGCCCCCGCCACGCCGTCGATGCCGCCGAGCCTGTCGCTGTGCGCCTCGGCCACGCGGGTGACGACACCGATCGAGGGCCGCGCGATGTGGCACAGGGCGGCGATCTCGCCGAACCCGCGCATGCCCATCTCGAGCACCAGCACCTCCGTGCCGTCAGGGGTGTTGAGCAACGTGGTGGGCAGGCCCTGCTCGTTGTTGAAGCTGCGCTCGTTGGCCCACGTGCGTCGGCTGACTGCCAACGCGGCGCGGGCGAGGTCTTTCGTGGAGGTCTTGCCCACGCTGCCCGTGATGCCGATGACCGGGCCGTGGAAGTGGGAGCGACGAGCGGTCGCCAGTTGCATGAGAGCGCCCAGCGTGTCGGCCACCCGTATGGCGGTGCCGCCGACCGGTTCGCGGGCGGTGAGGTACGCCGCGGCGCCACGCTCGAGCGCGATGGGCACGAACTCGTGGCCGTCGCGTTCGGCCACGATCGGCACGAAGAGCTGACCCGGCTGCAGCGACCGCGAATCGAACGACACGCCGTCGATGGTGACGTCGGGACCGACGAGACGCCCACCGGTGGCGGCCGCCACGCTTTCTGCGCTGAATCGCATGGGGCGACACGGTACCGTCGCGAAGGCATGACGTCCGACGACCCGCGCATCAACCTCATCGTCATCTTCGGCGGCCAGTCGGCCGAGCACGAGGTGAGCTGCACCACGGCTGCACACGTGCTGCGCGCGGCCGATCCGGCCAAGTACCGCATCACCCCCATCGGCATCGGGCGCGACGGTCGCTGGTCGCTCGCCACGGGCGCGCAGCAGGCGCTGGCGGAAGGCCCGCAGGCGCTGCCCGGCCGGCTCGACACCGACGGCTCGGTCATCGAACCCACGCTGGCCATCACGCCCACGTCGGCCGGCACCACCGTGGTCGTCCCGCTGCTGCACGGCCCGATGGGCGAGGACGGCACGGTGCAGGGCTTGCTCGAACTGGCCGACCTTCCCTACGTCGGCACCGGTGTGCTCGGCTCGGCGCTGGCGATGGACAAGGCGATGGCCAAGGTGGTGGTGGCCCAGCACGGCATCCCCCAGGCCCGGCACCTGTCGTTCCGCGCCAGCGACCTCACGCCCGGCACGCCAGCGGCGGTGGCCGACGAGTTGGGCCTGCCCGTGTTCGTGAAGCCGGCCAACATGGGCTCGTCGATCGGCGTCACCAAGGCGAAGACCGTCGAGGCCGTGCGCGATGCCATCGGGGTGGCGCTCGGCTACGACGAATGGGTCGTCGTCGAAGAGGCCATCGACGGTCGCGAGATCGAGGTTGCAGTGCTCGGCAACCTCGCCCCGCGCGCCAGCATGCCCGGCGAGATCGTGCCCGGCGCCGAGTTCTACGACTACGCCGACAAGTACGTCGACGACGGGTCGCAGTCGCTCATCCCGGCGCCGCTCACGCCAGCGCAGACGGCCGAGGTGCAGGCGCTCGCGTTGCGCTCGTTCGCGGCGTTGCGTTGCGAGGGTCTGTCACGCGTCGACTTCTTCCTCGAGGAGCCCGGCCGCGGGTTCCTGCTCAACGAGGTGAACACGATGCCCGGCTTCACGCCCATCTCGATGTACCCCAAGCTGTGGATCGCGAGTGGGCTCTCGTACAGCGATCTCATCGACGAACTGGTGCGCCTGGCCATCGAGCGTCACACCCGCCGCCGCCGCAACACGAGTCACTGAACGAGTCGTACCGGCTCGTCGGGCGTGAGCGCGGCGCGCAAGAACGCGAGCATCTCGCTGCGCAGCCGCCGCAACTCGGCCGTGGTGGGCCGCCAACCCACCGCACGCAAGGCTTCGGGCTCGGTGGCGATGCCCGTGACCGTGGCGTAGCAGAGCGCGGCGACGAGCCGCGGGTCGGCGCGACGGAGCCGCCCCGCGTCCATCTCGGCCCCGAGGTAGCGCACCGCGCGCCCCACCAACGGCGTGAGCGCGTCGGCAAGACGATCGCCGTTGGCCGCCGGCAGGCGGCTCACCTCGCGCACCAACCCCAGCAGCGCCGGCCGGCGCACCGCCGAGCGGAACACGGCGCGCACCACGGCGTCGATGCGGTCGAGCGGGTGGTCGGTGCTGGCCCGGATGGCCGCCTCGACACCCACCGAGAGCTCGACGACGGCCGACTCGAGCACGGCCTGCACCAAGTCGTCCTTGCTCGGGAACCAGTAGAGCAGCGTCTGCTTCGCCACACCCACCTCGGCGGCGATGACGTCGAGTGACACGGCCTCCACCCCGCGCAGGCCGAACAGATCGGTGGCCGCGTCGAGGATGCGCGCACGGGTGGACGATTTCTGGGGCATCAGTGTTCCGGAACCTCTCTACCATATGGTAGACAGATGGCCGCATGATCGCGGAACAGCTCGCAGGGAAACGCATCGCCATCACCGGCAGCACCGGGTTCGTGGGCACCGCATTGGTCGAGCGCCTGCTGCGCGCCGTGCCTGGCTGCGAGCTCGTCCTGCTCATCCGCCCCAGCAAGCGCCACGACCCCAGCGAGCGCGCCCGCCGCGAGATCTTCAAGAACAACGCCTTCGACCGGCTGAAGGCCGAGCTCGTGGCCGCGGGCGGGGAGACGTTCGATGCCATGATCGCCCGCCGCGTGACGGCCATCGCCGGCGACGTGAGCACCGACGGCCTGGGCCTCGGCGATGCCGAGCGCGCCCTGTTCGCCTCGTGCGACACCATCATCCACTCCGCCGCCGCTGTGTCGTTCGACAGTCCGCTCGATTCCGCCGTCGAGATCAACCTGCTCGGCCCGCCCCGCATCGCCGACACGCTCAACGCCCTCGGTGTCACCCCCCACCTCGTCGCCGTGAGCACCTGCTACGTCGCCGGCAACCGACGCGGCTATGCACCCGAGGCGCTCGTCAGCGAGGGCCACTGGGACATCGGCCTCAACTGGCGCAAGGAGGTCGTCGCGGCCCGCCGCCTGCGCAGTGACACCGAGGCCCTCAGCCGCCACCCCGGTCAGCTCACCAAGTTCCGCACGGAGGCACGACAGGAGCTCGGTGCCGCTGGGGCGCCCGCGCTCGCGGCGAAGACCGAGAGCCTGCGTGAGAGCTGGGTGAAGGCCGAGCTGGTCGAGGCCGGTCGCGCCCGTGCCGCCAGCGTCGGCTGGCCCGACGCATACGCGTTCACCAAGGCACTCGGCGAGCAGGCGGTCACCGAGGTGAAGGGCAAGGTGCCGGTCAGCATCGTGCGGCCGAGCATCATCGAGAGCGCGCTGGCCGAGCCCTTCCCCGGCTGGATCCGCGGCTTCCGCATGGCCGAGCCCGTCATCCTCAGCTACGCCCGCGGCCTGCTCAAGGAGTTCCCCGGCGTGCCCGAAGGGACCGTCGACGTCATCCCCGTCGACATCGTGGTGGCTGCCATCATCACCGTTGCGGCGCTCGGCCCGGAGCGAGCGGCGCCCATCACCCAGGTCGCCAGCGGCGGCATCAACCCGCTGAAGTACAAGGTGCTGGTCGACAACGTGCGCGCCTGGTTCACCGAGCATCCGCTGTACGACGACGAAGGCCAGCCGATCGTGGTGCCCGAGTGGCAGTTCCCTGCGCGGGGCCGCGTGAAGGAGCAGTTGAAGCGGGCGAAGAACATCGCCGAGCGCACCGAGAAGGTGCTGCAGGCGCTCCCGCTGCGCGGCAAGCAGGCTGCGTGGGCGGCGTCGCTGGAGGAGAAGAAGAACGAGATCGACCGCGCGTACGAGTACGTGCAGCTCTACGGCCTCTACACCGAGTGCGAGGCCATCTACCAGGTCGACAAGCTGATGGCGATGTGGGCGTCGCTGGCGCCCGCCGACCAGGCCGCGTTCAACTTCGACCCGACGAGCGTGCACTGGCCCACGTACGTGAGCACCATCCACCTCCCGTCGATCGTGCACCACTCACGGGCCAAGACGCACCCCGGGAAGAACAAGATCGACCGTGCCGCGCGCCTGCGCCGCTCGGTGCTCGCGCCCGAACGGCACCTCGCTGCGTTCGACCTCGAGAACACGCTCATCTCGAGCAACGTGGTCGAGAGCTACTCGTTCCTCGCCACGCGGCGGCTCAACATGCCCGAGCGCGTTCGCTACGTGGTGCGCACGCTGGCCGAGGCGCCCACCCTCAGCTCCATCGACCGCAAGGACCGCGCCGACTTCCTGCGCTTCTTCTACCGCCGCTACGAGGACGCACCGGTCGATCAGATCGCCGAGGACTCGCAGCACCTGCTCGCGCAGCTCATCCTCGCCAAGAGCTTCCCCGCCGGGCTGCGCCGGGTGCGCGAGCACCGCGAGCTCGGGCACCGCACCATGCTCATCACCGGCGCCCTCGACTTCGCCGTCGAGGGACTGCGTCCGCTGTTCGACGAGATCGTCGCGGCGAAGATGACCGTGCGCCCCGACGGCACGTACAGCGGCAACCTGTCGACCGTGCCGCCCACCGGCGAGACCCGTGCACAGATCATCGCCGACTACTGCGACGCCGAAGGTTTGCGGCTCGAGGAGTGCATCGCCTACGCCGACTCGACGAGCGACCTGCCCATGCTCGAGGCGGTGGGCTTCCCGGTCGCCGTCAACCCCGAGACACGCCTCGCCGCCATCGCCCGCAAGCGCGGCTGGCTCGTCGAGGAGTGGTCGAAGGCGTCGGGTGCACCCACCAAGCTGTTGCCGCTGGGCACGATGATGAGCGACCGCGAACGGCGACGCGTGTTCCACGAGGGGGTGCGTTCGTGAGCCGCCTGGTCTTCTCCCGCAAGCCCGCCCGCTTCGCCGCCGCCCGCCTCGCCGGCAGCATCATGCCCGGACGTGGCGCGACGGTCGGGCCCCTCGCGCTCGAGCCCGACGAGTCGTTGCCGCTGCCCGCCGACGACTGGGTGCGCCTGCGGCCTCGGCTGTCGGGCATCTGCGGCAGCGACCTCTCGGTCATCGACGGCACGGCCGCCGCGTACTTCGATCCGCTGGTGAGCTACCCGTTCACGCCGGGCCACGAAGTGGTCGCCGACGTCGTCGCCGCGGCCGGCACCCGTGCCCGACGCGTCGTGCTGGTGCCCGTGCTCTCGTGCATCACGCGCGGCATCAGCCCCGTCTGTCACGCGTGCGAGCGGGGCGCCATCTACCTCTGCGAGCGGGTCGCGTTCGGGCATCTCGAACCCGGACTGCAGACGGGCTTCTGCGCCGACACGGGCGGCGGCTGGAGCACCGAGATGATCGCCCACACCAGTCAGCTCGTCGATGTGCCCGACGAGCTCAGCGACGAGGCCGCGGTGCTCATCGAGCCCACCGCCTGCGCCGTGCACGCCGCGCAGCGCTACACCGGCGCCGAGACCGTCATCATCGG
>PMCN01000160.1:0-505 GCA_003154135.1 Acidimicrobiaceae bacterium | reverse complement strand
TCGCTGTGGCATCGCGAGACCGCCATCCGCGGCTGCTACGCCTACACGCGACCCGACTTCGACACGGCGATCGACGTGGTGCGCCGCCTCGACCTCGGCCGCCTCGTGTCGGCCACCTACCCGCTCGATGACTACACCGACGCGATCGCCCATGCCGCCCAGGCAGGCCGCCGCGGTGCCGTGAAGATCGCGTTCGACATGAGGAGCACGTAATGGGCCGTCCCGGATTCGTCCACGAGGTGGATCGTTCCACTCCCCCGGTGCTGTTCTGGCGGGGCGAGAACTTCTCGCTCGANNGGCATGAAGCTCACCATCGCGTTCGACGACGTGAGCCTTCCGCTGCCGAAGATGCGGCGACCCGACAGCCGCCAGCGCGTGATCGAGGCGGTCCTCGACCTCGTCGCCGCGGCGGGCGTCGACGACGTGCACATCATCGCCGCGCTCGGACTGCACCGGCGCATGCACGAGTACGAGCTGCGCCACGCGCTCGGCGCCCGGGTCTACG
>PMCN01000006.1:938-5597 GCA_003154135.1 Acidimicrobiaceae bacterium | reverse complement strand
GACGAGATGCTCGACATGGGCTTCGCCGACGACATCGAGAGCATCCTGCAGGCCATCCCCCACGCGCACCAGACGGTGCTGTTCTCGGCCACCATGCCCCCGCGCATCAACGCCATCGCCAAGCGCTACCAGACCGATCCGATCAAGATCAACGTGGTCCGCGGCGACACGAAGGCCAGCCTCGGCAAGGTGCGCCAGTGCACGTACATCGTGCCCCGCGCCCACAAGCCGGCGGCGCTCGGCCGCATCCTCGACATCGAGTCGCCCGGCGCCGCACTCGTCTTCTGCCGCACCCGCACCGAGGTNNCTGCACGGCGGCATGGACCAGGCGCAGCGCGATCGTGTGATGAGCCGCTTGCGCGACGGCACCGCCGAGTTGCTCGTGGCCACCGACGTGGCCGCCCGCGGCCTCGACGTCGACACCCTCACGCACGTCGTCAACTACGACGTGCCGTCGGCACCCGAGAGCTACGTGCACCGCATCGGCCGCGTGGGTCGCGCCGGCCGCGAGGGCGTCGCCATCACGCTCGCCGAACCGCGGGAGCAGCGCCTGCTGGCCAACATCGAGCGCCTCACGCGCCAGCCGATCACCGTCGAGAAGGTTCCTTCCGTGGCCGACCTGCGCGCTGCGCAGCTCGAGCAGACCGTCGGCGCCATCCGCGAGTCGCTCGGCGCCGACGACCTCGAGGAGTACTACCCGGTGCTCCACGCACTCCGTGGCGAAGCCGACCCGCGCACGGTGGCCCTCGCCGTCATCCGCCTCTACCACGAGGCCGCGGGCAACACGGTCGACGAGACCGAGATCCCCGACTTCGCGCAGCGCGCCGAGCGGCCCCGTTTCGATCGCGACGACCGGTCGGGCAAGGACAAGGGTGCCCCGCGCAACAAGAACGAGAAGTCGGCGTTCATCTACATCAGCCTCGGTCGTGCCGCCGGCATCCGCCCCGGCGACCTGGTCGGCTGCATCGCCAACGAGACCGACCTGGTCGGCCGCGAGATCGGGCCCATCAAGATCACCGAGAAGTTCTCGGTGGTCGGCGTGCCCGAGCGCAGCATCACCAAGGTGATCGAAGCGCTCAAGCACACCACCATCAAGGGCAAGAAGCCCACGGTGCGCCCCTACACCGAGTGAACATCGGGCCGGCCGCTCGCGACCAGCACCATCCGGCCCTCCACGAAAAGATCGAGACCGCTCAGCTCGACGCTCGTCTCGTGCCACTCCTCGCGGGTCTCGAACACCGGCGCACCGGCGGTCACCATGTCGGCCGACAGGGCCACCAACAGGTGCTCGCGAGCGAAGGCGCGGGCGGCGTCGAGGTGCACGAACACTGCCGGCGCCTCGCTGGCGTGCACCACGAACTGGCCGGCAGTCGGCGCGCTGACCACGCACTCGCGGGCGAGGCGCACCCTGCCCACCACCGCGCCGACCGCATTGGCGACATCGGCGTGAGGAGGGATGCACGACTGCGCACCCAGCAACGCTGCCACCTGCGGGTAGTACGCAGCAGCCGACGCGCCCAGTCCCACCAGCGGCGCCGACAGACCGAGGTCGAGCTGCACCACCTGCAGGCGCCGATCGAGCACGGCCTGCACCACCGGCTGCGCAACCGTGTCGGCGGCGAGGCCGTCGCGCACGAACGCGGCGGCCAGCACGGCCTCCGCGCTGCGTCGCACCAACGTGCGCACCGTGGCCTCGGCCACCTCCGTGGCATCCTCGGCGATGCACGCGCCCAAGCGGTCGCGGCCGCGGGCGAACAGCGTGGCTGCCTTGCGCGCGGCCGATGTGTCGTACGTCGACTGCAGACCGAGCACGTGGCTCGCATCGGTGGGCGTGAACGCCGCGATCTGCAGCACACCACGCTGCACGAGCCGCTCCATCACCCGGCGCTGCTGCAGCGTGCCGAGCGCGGTGGCGGCCACCGCCACACGTCCACCCATCGCCCGCAGCACCGCCTGCTCGATGCCCTCCAGTGACGCCACTCGCTCGTCGTACCGCTCGGCGACGAGCAGCACCCCGTCGAGCTCGCCGGGCATGACATGGGTGAGCTGCTGGTCGAGCATGCCGTGCACCAACGCCGGCTCGTCGACCGCCAACTGGCACACCGGGATCACCCTGCGCGGTCCGATGACCAGCACGCAGCCGGCGGCGCGTTCGTCGTGACGCACACGGCTGTCGCCACCGAGTCCGTGCGTGTGCATGGCGACGGCCGACACCATGGTCTGGTGACCACCCACCTGTGCGCCCTCGGGGCTCACCGTGGGCACCCCGTCGCGGAGCACCGCGATATCGGTGGTGGTACCGCCGATGTCGGCGACGATGGCGTCGCTGAAGCCGGTGAGGTGGGCCGCGCCCACCAGGCTGGCCGCCGGTCCGGAGAGGATGGTCTCGATCGGCCGGTCGCGCACGAAGGCGGCCGAGACGAGCGAACCGTCGCCACGCACCACCATCAGCGGTGCATGCACCCCGCGGTCGAGCAGTGCGGTCTCGGTGGTGTGCACCAGGCCGTCGATGATGGAGATGAGCCGCGCATTGAGGATGGCGGTGACCGCACGCTTGGGGCCGTTGAGGCGGGCCGAGAGGTGGTGGCTGAGGGTGACCGGCTTGCCCGTGATGCGGCGCACCACCTCGGCGGCGGCCAGCTCGTGCTCCGGGTTGCGCACGCTGAACTGCGCGGTCACGGCGAACGCCTCCACGCGATCGGCCACGCCCGCCACCTCCACCGCGAGGCGCTCGGCGTCGAACGGGGCGAGCGGGTTGCCGTGCGGGTCGTGGCCGCCGGGCAGGAACACAGCCGGGTCGCCGGCCAGCGCCTCGGCAAGACCGGCCCGCTCCACCACGTCGGCGTCGAAGCCGATGATGATGGCGGCCACGGGTCGCCCCTTGCCCTCCACGAGCGCGTTGGTGGCGAGCGTGGTCGACAGCGAGACGAGCTCGATGCGCTCGACGGGCAGCCCGGCTGCGGCGAGCACGGCGTCGATCGCGCCGCAGATGCCGATGGAGAGGTCGTGGTGCGTGGTGGGCGCCTTCGCCGTCGCCACCACTGCGAGGTGGGTCTCGTCGTAGAGCACGGCGTCGGTGTAGGTGCCACCGGTGTCGATGCCGAGGAGCATCGTGACACTCTAGAAGTCGCAGCAATTGACACGTCGGGCGCGGTCGCCACTTGGCACACTGGGTCCAGTGAGCACGACCGCCGCGACCCCCGCGACCAGCACCCGATTCCGGTGGGATCGGCTCACCTACGCGTCCGCGCTCGGGTACTGCATGCTCGTCGCCGCGCTCAGCGTCGGCGTGGTGCTCGGCGAGCTGCGCGACGAGTTCCACATCAACGGCGTCATCGCCGCGCTGCACGGCAGCACGTTCGGCATCGGGCTCCTCGTGGCCGGGATGTGGGGCGTGCGCATCGTCGACCGGGTGGGTCGCCGCACGGCGCTGCAGCTGTCGTCGGCATCGATCCTCGTCGGTGTGACGCTGTTCTGCGTCGGTCCCAGCTGGCCGATCACGCTCCTCGGCACGGCGTTCTCGGGCATGGGCGGCGCACTCATGGTGATGGTCATGCCCGGGCTCATCAGCGACCATCACGGCGAGCACCGTGCCACCGCGTTCGCGGCGGTCAACGGGGCTCCCGGCATGGCCGGGCTGGTGTACAGCCTCGTGGTGGGCGCGGCCCTCGGGGCCGGGCTGTCGTGGCGGCCGCCGTACCTCATCATCACCGGGATCTTCGCCGTCACCCTCGCCGTGGTCGCCGTGCCGGTCGACGTGCCCGACGGCATCCGCGAGGGTCAGTTCTCGCTGCGCCCGCTGCGCGACAAGGCCGTCTACGTCCCGTGGCTGCACATCGTGAACGCGGTGCTCACCGAGTTCACGATGGGCATCTGGGCCGTCACCTACCTCCACGAGGTGGGCAAGGCCGGCGCGGGCATGGCGGCCGTGCTCGCCAGCGTGTTCGGCGTGATGATGTTCGTCGTGCGCGTCGCGATCCCGGTGCTGCTCCGCAGGTTCGGTGACGCCATGGTGTCGCTCTCGTTCGTCGTCGTCGGCACCGGCGCCGCCATCATGTGCTTCGGCCCGGGCCTGGCCGTCAAGGTGATCGGCCTCACCGTCGTCGGCATCGGCGCCGCGCCGCTGTACCCACTCACCGTCGACCGCTTCTACGGCCGCGTCGGCGACCAGCTCGACTCGGTGTCGCTGGGCGCCTACTGCGCGCTCGCCTCGGGCGTTGCCGTCACGTTCGGGCCGCTGCTGCTCGGGGTGCTCGCCGACGCGGTGGGCCTGCGCTGGGCGGTGCTGGTGGTGCCCGGGCTGGCGTTGATCGGCGCGATCACACAGCGCCCCCGGGTCGCCGTCGCCGTCGCGTTGCCCGGCGTCACCTGACGTTCGCATCGCGCCCGTGGTTCATATTGACGACATCAATATCGTGGTACGGTCGGTGCAGTCGACAGAAAGGGACTGCACATGAAGGTCGGAGCATTCTTCTTCGGCGGCGTCGAGATGAACGACGCCGGCGCCGGACTCCCGAATCCGATGGACCGCCGCTACGACAACCAGCACTGCTGGGACGCGACGCTGAAGTACATCGATGCCGCCGTCGAGGCCGACGCCGCGGGTTTCGACAGCTTCTGGACCACCGAGCACCACTTCCAGTACGAGGGCTACGAGGT
>PMCN01000006.1:0-863 GCA_003154135.1 Acidimicrobiaceae bacterium | reverse complement strand
GAGTACTTCGAGGAGCAGATGGACATCGTCCGCATGGCCCTCAACCAGGAGTCGTTCCACATCGACGGCAAGTACTTCAAGCTGCCCGTGCCGGGCATCCCCGACCGCGGCACGACGGTGCAGCAGCTCACGCTCGTACCGCGGCCCATCTACCCGTTCGAGATCTGGCAGGCCGCCACCAGCCCGCCCACCGTCGAGTACACGCCGAAGGTGAACCACGGCGCCGTGTTCTGGAACCAGCACCCGATGTTCATCAAGCGAATGTGGGACCGCTACGGCGAGGTGCACGAGCAGACGCACGGTGCCGGTCTGAAGGAGTCCGAGCAGCGCATGCTCGTCGTCAGCGTCCGCATCGAGGACACCCACGAGGAAGCGATGCGCACNNCACGACGAGTTCTGGAAGTTCCTCGGGCCGTACGGCTGGAGCCGCGGCTACATGGGTGAGGACGGCAAGCCCGTCAAGCCCGGCCTCATCCCGACGCTCGAGGAGTCGATGAAGCAGCGCACCATCCTCGTGGGCACGGCGGAGGAAGTGGCCGAGCAGGTGCAGGAGTTCCGTTCGCTGCTCGGCGTCGAGAACCTGACGTTGTTCCCGCACCTCGTCGGCGACCCGTACAGCAAGGCCGTCGAGCAGATGCAGCGCTTCATGAGCGAAGTCGTCCCGCTGGTCTCGTGAGCCTCGGCGGAGCCATCCGCGAACGTCGGCTGGCGCACAACCTCACGCTCGTCGCACTGGCCGAACAGGCCGGCCTGTCGCAGCCGTTCCTGTCGCAGGTCGAGAACGGCCGTGCCAAGCCGTCGATGGACTCGCTGCACCGCATCGCGCAGGCACTCGGCACCACCCCGCAGGCACTGTTCAGCAT
>PMCN01000153.1 GCA_003154135.1 Acidimicrobiaceae bacterium | reverse complement strand
ATCGGGTTGCCGTGCGGGCACGTGGTGGGGTTGCCGAGCACGCGGGCCATGGCTTCCTCGACGGCCACGCTCATCACGTGCTCCCACTTGCCTGCCTCGTGGTGCGCCTGCGCCCACGACAGACCCAGCAGGTCGGTGAGGAAGCGCTCGGCGAGACGGTGGCGGCGCACCACGCGCTGGGCCAGCGCCTGGCCGGCCGTGGTGAGGCGGATGGCGCCACCGGTGCTGATGAGGCCCTCGCCTTCGAGGCGGCGGATCATCTCACTGACGGCGGGGCGGCTCACCTGGAGCCGATCGGCGATTCGGGCCTGGATGACGGCGACATCGTCCTCGTCCAGCTCGTAGATGCACTCGCAGTACTCCTCGAAGGCCGGGTGGTGTTCACCGGAGGCGGGCATGCGGGAAAGGCTAGCGGCGCCCCAGCCACGTCTCGCCGTGGCGTGCACGCCGCTCGAGCTGGTCGTTGGTGGCGCTGCCCACGGCGGTGATGCCGGCGAGGCGGTTCAGCTCGGCCTGCACGCGGGCGTGTGCCCAGCCGGTGAGGTCGACGAGGCGCTTGGCGATGAGCGAGTTCCTGTCGCGCAGCTCCTCTTTTCGCTCGGCGATGCTGGTGCTGCCCGGCAGCATGAAACCCGCGTCGGTGGGTACGTCCGCCAGCTCGACGGCCAGCTCGTCGACCACGGTGGCCGCCGGCTCCGGCACGTCGGGCTCGTCGTCGAACAGCGGGCCCGAGGCGCCGCCGTCGATGTGGGTGAGGCCGTCCTCGGTGAACGCGTGCAGCGTCATGCCGGTCGCGGTCGACGACAGCACGCTGAACAGTGACAGCTGCTCGGGCAGCAGGTCGAGCTCCTTCATCGCCTCTCGTTCGAGCTGCTCGGACGTGAACTCGTCGTCGCGGTCGGCCGGCGGGGTGAGCACGTGTCGGCGTGCTTCGGCGATCTGGAACGCGTGCTGGCGCAACCGCGGGTCGTCGGGAAGGTACACGTACGCCTTCTGGCTGGGCAGCCCGCGGGTCCAGCGCACGAAGCGGCCGACCGCCTGGCGGAAGAACAGCTCGGTGACCACCGTGCTCGCATAGACGCCCACCCGCAGGCGGGGGATGTCGACGCCCTCGCTCACCATGCGCACGGCCACCAGCCACGGCCGGTCGCTGGCCGCGAAGGCGGCGATCTTGCGGCTCGCGTCGGGGTCGTCGCTCACCACCACGTCTGCCTCCACGTGGTAGCGGTGGCGGATGAGACGGGCGATGTCGCGGGCGTGGTCCTGGTCGGTGCAGATGGCCAGCGCGCCCGCATCGGGTTGCGTGGCCCGGATGGCCAGGAGGCGTGCGTGGGCCTGGTCGATCACCACGGGCAGCCAGTCGCCTTGCAGCGACAGCGCCGCGCGGAGGCGGTGCGCCGAGCCGGCCCGGTCGAGCTCGTCGTGGAAGTTCGCGCTCAGGATGCTGCCGTCGGGCGCGCTCCACTCCATCAACCCGTCGAAGCGCGGGAAGTACACGGGGCGCACCACGCCGCCGTCGCGCAGCGCATCGGCATAGCCGTAGGTGAAGTCGGGCTGGGCCTCGCTGTAGCCGCTCGCGTCGGTGGCGCTGGTCTCCTCGTAACGCACGAACGGGATGCAGGCGGTGTCGCTGCGGAACGGCGTGCCGCTGAGGCACAGGCGGCGGTTGGCGAGCTCGAACGCGGTGCGCACACCGTCGCCCCAGGCTCGTTCGTCGCCGGCGTGATGCACCTCGTCGAGGATCACGAACGCATCGTGCGCCAGCCCGCGCAGCTTCTTGCCCGTCTCTGCGCCCTGTCCCGACTTCTGGGCGACCTGCTGGTAGGTGGTGACGATGCCGTGCACGTCCTTGGCCACGCCGTCGGCGGGCGACCAGTTGGGGTCGATGTGCAGGCCCATGCGGTGCGCGGCCTGTGCCCACTGCGTCTTCAGGTGGGTCGTGGGCGCCACCACGACGAGGCGACGACGCTCGTTGGCCAGGGCCCACCGTGCGCATGCGAGCGCGAACGTGGTCTTCCCGGCTCCGGGTGTGGCGACGGCCAGGAAGTCGGCGTTCTCGCTCGCGGCAAACTTGTCGAAGGCTTCGCGTTGCCAGGGGCGGAGTTGCACACGGTCGCTCATGGGAACCGTGGAGTCTGCCCGTGCACAAGCGCACGTGCGCGGAGGGTGGCTGTGTGCAGGCGGTCAGCCCGGTGGTCCGGCCGGTCAGACCACGCAGATGTCGAACGGCGCCACGTCGCGCAGCACGGCCGCGTAGTCGTCGAGCTCGTCGGTGCACGGCTCCACGAGGGGCGGGTCGTGCGGACGCGCGCCGTGCACGCGGAACCCGATCACCTTCACCCTCATGGCCGGGTCGACCCCGGCGAGCCACTCGGCGGTGCGGCGCACCACTGCCGGGTCGTCGTTGACGCCCTTCAGCACCAGCAGCCGCACCTCGTAGAGCAGTCCCAGCGCGTGCAGCTCTCGGATCGATGCGAGCACGGGCTCGTTCGGCTGTCCGGTCATCGCGCGGTGGATCTCGTCGTCGATGCACTTCAGGTCGATCATCGTGCCGTCGGTGACGGGGGCCAGTCGTGCCCACGTGGCCGCGTCGGCTGCACCGTTGCTGTCGATGAAGCACGTCAGCCGGGCAAGTTCCGGATCGGCCTTCACCGCGGTGAAGAGCTCGATCAGGAAGTCGGGCTGCAGCGTGGCCTCACCGCCCGACACCGTGATGCCACTGAGGAACGGTGCCGCGCGGCGCAACCGGGGCAGCAGGTCGGCCACCGCGGTGCGGAAGTGGTCGCCGGTGGCCAGCGGGATCGTCTGCGGGTTGTGGCAGGCCACGCAGTCGAAGTTGCACCCTTGCAGGAAGACCACGAACCGGTTGCCGGGGCCGTCGACGTTCGAGAACGCGATGGTGTCGGCGACGAACCCGCTCACTCGCCCCGGCCGATGCGCTTCACGGCTCGTTGGGTGAGGTGGAAGCTGTTCTCCGACCCGGCCGCGAGGAAGTCGCTGCCGTGCCGGGCGGCGCCGGTCGCGGCGATGGCCGCGAGGTCGCTCTTGCGCACCAGGTAGCCGGTGATGCGCACGAACTCGTTGCCGTCGAAGTTGAACGTGAAGTCGCGCATGCCGCTGCGGAACGCGCCGCGGATGATGTCGACCACCGCCTGCGGGTTGCGCACTGCCGTCTCGTCGACGTGGAAGATGTCGCTGACGCCTGCGGCGAACAGGTGGTGGTGCGGGGCGCACGTGGTGATGTGCTCGAGCAGGCCCGGCTCGGTGCCCACGGGGATGCGGGTGCCGGCAGTCACGTCGTGGTCGAGATCGATGCCGCTCTGGCTGTGCAGGTAGCAGCGCCCGCCCCCGCCCTCGCAGTACGGCATGGGCCGGGCGGCCACCAGTTCGGCCACTCGTTCCACGATGCGGACCGCCAACGCGTCGGCGTCGGCGTCGTGGCCGTAGGTGCCGTCGCGACCTTCGTGCTGCTCGAGCAGGTTGACGCACTCGGCGAGCCCGAAGATGCCGAACATCGCGGAGAAGCGGTCGATGTCGATCAGGCCCTCCACTGCCAGCCAGTGGGTCTCGAAGAAGTGCTGGTCTTCGACGAGCGAGCGCACGCGTGCCTCGGCCAGTTCGGCGGTGAGCGCGACGAAGTGGGGGAGCGTGGTGGCCAGGAAGCTGTCGGCCGTGCCCTCGTGGCGCAGCGCAGCCTCCTTCAGGTTGAGGCGCACCAGCGTGTGGGCGCCCCCGCCGATCTTCAGCGAGTTGTAGCAGCTCACCGCGGCGTAGCGCTCGCCGTGGTCGCCCACCATCATCGGGTGGTTCACGAAGTGGGGCTTGCCGGTCTCGAAGACGGTGCGCACCCCGTCCTCGACGAGTGAGTCGGGCGTGATGTCAGGGTCGACCTTCAGCGTGATGTTGGGCACGCTCTGGCGCAGCGAGCGTTCGACGCGGAAGATGCTGCGGGCGATGCGACTGTCGTGCGGGCCGAGGTCGAGGTGCACGAACGCGTCGGGCAGCATGCGGTCGATGCCGATCCAGAAGCGGCGCAGCCTGGTGTCGAGGTCGTCGTCGCTCATCGAGTCGTCGACGAACGGGGCGAGCACCGCGTCGAGGTCGCCGAGGTACACGGGGTAGCTGGTGACGCTCGGGACGTTGGCGTACATGATCTGCAGGAACGCGAGCGCGTCGTCGAGGTTCGTGGGCGGCGGCAGCTCGAGGTAGGTGAGGCCCTGACGGATCGCCTTCTCGTAGTCGGGCAGGATGTAGCGCGCCGTGTAGGGCGCGTTGCCCTCGTACATGTCGCAGATCACCCGCTTGTCGAGCGCCTCGCGACACTCGGGCGAGATGGCGGGATAGGCGATCGACTCGGTGGCCAGCGCGGCCAGTCGCCGCAGCTTCTGGTCGTAGGCCAGGTTGCGGTCCCCCACGAGGGCCCGGGCGCGCGTGCCGAACTCGTTCATGTCCACGTCTCCAGTCTGCGCCGCCCCCTTTCCCCCCAGGCAGGGCCAAAAGTCGGTTCCCCTTCCCCCCGAGTCCTCCCGAGCCGAGTGCCAGCCGACCACCCGAGTGGCAGCCG
>PMCN01000212.1 GCA_003154135.1 Acidimicrobiaceae bacterium | reverse complement strand
GGCAACGAGTTCGAGATCTTCGCCGCCCTCACCAAGGCGGGGCTCGACCCGGCCAAGGACGTGTCGCTCATCCAGCAGAACTTCGACATGAACGGTCTGCTGTCGGGCGACATCGACGCGGCCGAGGCCATGACGTACAACGAGTACGCGCAGGTCCTCGAGGCGAAGAACCCGGCCACCGGGAAGCTGTACTCGCCGGACGACCTCAACGTCGTGTCGTACGAGAAGGAAGGCGTCGGCATGCTGCAGGACGCCATCTGGGCAGACCAGACCCGCCTGTCCGACCCGGTGTACTGCGGTGAGGCCGTCGCGTTCGTGAAGGCATCGCTGAAGGGTTGGGCCTACTGCCGCGACAACCCCGACAAGTGCCGCGACATCGTGGTGGCCAAGGGTTCCAAGCTCGGCGCCACCCACCAGCTGTGGCAGATGAACGAAGTCAACAAGCTCATCTGGCCGGCCACCGGCGGCGTCGGTGTCATCGACACCGCGGCCTGGGACCGCACCATCAGCATCGCCAGCGGGACGAAGAACCTCGACGGCAAGACCGTGCTCACCAAGGCTCCGGACCCGGAGTCGTGGACGAACGACATCGTCAACGAGGCCATCAAGCAGCTCAAGGCCGAAGGCATCGACGTGAACGGATCGACGTTCACGCCGCTCACCGTCACCCTCACCGAGGGTGGCGCCTGAGCACGGAGATCACTCCGACCGGTGAAGGGCGGGCTGCTCCGGCGGCCCGCCCTTCTCGCGCCGCGCCCACGATGGTGCGCGCCGCGCCGTTCGTGTTCGTGGTGCTGTGGAGCACCGGTTTCGTCGTCGCCCGCTACGCCACCGACGACGCCGGCCCGCTCAGCTTCCTCGCCATCCGGTTGTCCATCGCGGCCGCTGCGCTGGCCGTGTACGCGCAGGTCACCCACGCGCCGAAGCTCACGCGCGAGTCGGTGAAGTGGGCTGCGATCTCGGGGCTGGGGATGCATGCCGTCTACCTCGGCGGTGTGTTCCTGGCCATCAGCTGGGGCATGCCGTCCGGCATCGGCGCGCTCATCGCCGGGCTGCACCCGGTGTTCACCACCGTTGCGGCACGTGTGCTGCTGCGCGAGCACCTGTGGCCCCGGCAGTGGCTGGGCGTCGCGCTCGGCTTCGGCGGGGTGATCGTGGTGGTCGTCGACCACATGCTGGGCAGCTCTGCCGGGCTCACGGCCGGCGCCCTGGTGGCCGCGTCGATCAGCGTGCTCGGCATGTGCGGCGGCACGCTCGTGCAGCGCCGTCACGGTGCCACCATGCCGCTGCTGTGGGGCACGGTGGTGCAGTACGCCGCGTCGGCAGCCGTGCTGCTGGTCGGCGCCGCCGTGCACGAAGGTTGGCAGTTCAGCGCCACGACGCGATCGCTGTTCGCTCTCGCGTGGGCAGTGGTGGTGCTGTCGATCGCAGCGGTGCTCATCATGCTGTGGTTGCTGCAGCGCCACGCCGCCGCGAAGGTGAGCAGCCTCTTCTTCCTCACGCCGGCACTCAGCACCATCGAGGGCGCCATCCTGTTCGGCGAACGTTTGGGTCCGCTGGCCGTGGTGGGCCTCGTGGTGGCGCTCGCGGGCGTCTCGCTCACATTGAGAGTTGGGCGTTAGTGTTTGAGGGCGTACGGGCAACGAGGCTCGTCCTCCCAGATGGAGGTGGCCAATGACGGACACCGAAGCACGCCAGCAACGACCCGCCGAGCAGATCTCTCACGTGGTCGTGCGCTTCGCCGGCGACTCAGGTGACGGCATGCAGCTCACCGGTGATCGCTTCACCTCGGTGAGCGCCCTGTTCGGCAACGACCTGTCGACGTTCCCCGACTACCCGGCCGAGATCCGCGCCCCTGCCGGCACGGTGAACGGTGTCTCCAGCTTCCAGGTGCACATCTCCGACCACGACATCACCACTCCGGGCGACGCCCCCGACGTGCTCGTGGTGATGAACCCGGCGGCACTGAAGGCCGACCTGCACCGCCTCGAGCAGAACGGTCTGCTCATCATCAACACCGACGCCTTCGAAGCCCGCGACCTCGCCAAGGCCGGCTACGACCACAACCCGCTGCTCGACGACTTCTTGTCGGCGTACCGCGTGGTGGAGGTGCCGATGACCTCGCTCACCCAGAAGGCCACCGAGGCGCTGGGCGTGAAGCCACGCGATGCCGAGCGCTCGAAGAACTTCTTCGCGCTGGGCATGATCTCGTGGCTGTACTCGCGCCCCACCGAACCCACCGTCACCTGGATCGAGAGCAAGTTCAAAGACCTCGTGAAGGACAGCAACCTCGCCGCGTTCCGCGCCGGGTTCCACTTCGGCGAGACCACCGAGCTGTTCGACCACCCCTTCGAGGTGAAGCCTGCGCAGCTGCCGCCCGGCGAGTACACCAACATCACCGGCAACACCGCGCTGGCGTGGGGCCTCGTCGCCGCCGGCCAGCTGGCCAAGCTGCCCGTGTTCCTCGGCAGCTACCCCATCACGCCGGCCAGCGACATCCTCCACGAGCTGTCCAAGCACAAGCACTTCGGCGTGCGCACGGTGCAGGCCGAGGACGAGATCGCTGCAGTCGGCATGGCACTCGGCTCGGCGTTCGCCGGCCATCTCGGGGTCACCACCACCAGCGGTCCCGGCATGGCGTTGAAGAGCGAGACGATGAGCCTCGCCTTCTCGCTCGAACTGCCGTTGCTGGTCATCGACATCCAGCGTGGCGGCCCGTCGACCGGCCTGCCCACCAAGACCGAGGCCGCCGACCTCAACATCGCGATGTTCGGTCGGCACGGCGAGGCACCGCTGCCCATCGTCGCCGCGTACAGCCCGGCCAACTGCTTCGCCGCCGCCATCGAGGCCGCTCGGCTGGCGCTCAAGTACCGCACGCCGGTCATCCTGCTCAGCGACGGCTACCTCGCCAACGGCAGCGAGCCCTGGTGCCTGCCCGACCCGTCGACGCTTCCCGACATCTCGGTGTCGTTCACGACCGAGATGAACCACGTGGCCGACGACGGCACCGACGAGTTCTGGCCGTACCTGCGCGATCCCGACACGCTTGCCCGCCCCTGGGCCATTCCCGGCACGCCGGGCCTCATGCACCGCGTGGGCGGCATCGAGAAGGAGGACGGCACCGGCAACATCGACTACTCGCCGGCCAACCACTCGAAGATGGTGCACCTGCGTGCGGCGAAGGTGGCTGGCATCGCCGACGACATCCCGCTCGCCACCATCGTCGGCGACGACGACGCCGAGGTGGTGCTGCTCGGCTGGGGCTCCACCTGGGCCGCGATCGACGCTGCCGTGCAGCGCACTCGGCGGGCCGGCACGAAGGTGGCGTGGATCCACCTCACGCACCTCAACCCGCTCCCACCCAACCTCGG
>PMCN01000175.1 GCA_003154135.1 Acidimicrobiaceae bacterium | reverse complement strand
GACCCGCAGGTGCGCCACCGCGGCACCATCGGCGGCTCCATCGCTCACGCCGATCCGGCGAGCGACCTGCCGGCCACCACCCTGGCACTCGGCGCCACCTACGTCGCACAGGGCCCCGACGGCACCCGCGAGATCGCTGCCGCCGACTTCTATCAGGGCTTCCTCGAATCGGCGCTCGCCGCCGACGAGCTGCTCACCGAGATCCGCGTGCCGAAGATGCAGGGCGCCGGCTGGAGCTTCCAGAAGTTCAACCGCCGCGCCCAGGACTGGGCCATCGTCGGTGTCGCCGCGTGGCGCCGCAACGGCCAGTCCGGGGTTGCGCTGGTCAACATGGGCAGCACGCCCATCCTGGCCACCAGCGTGTCGGGTGCACTGGCGCAGGGAGCGTCGGTCGCCGACGCCGCGCAACTGGCCGCCGAGGAAGCCGAGCCGCAGAACGACCTCAACGCGAGCCCCGAGTACCGCGTGCACCTGGCCAAGGTGCTCGTCCGCCGCGCCCTGGAGGAGTCGAGCAAGTAGGGCCGTTCCTGCCGTCGGTGCCACCGAATCCGGTGAACCGACGGGGTAACTTGAGGAGCTATGTCGACCACCGCCGAGGCGCCCACCTTCGTCGCGCCGGCGACCAGGCGTGCACTCGGCGATGTCGTGCCGTTCGAGATCGTCCGTCCCATCCGCCTCGGGCTCATGCTGTCGTACCTGTGCGCCTACCTGTGGTGGCTACGGGCGAAGGGGCTGCCCATCGACCGCATCTCGGTGGCCATCAGCGTCGGCATCTTCTTGGTCTGTGCGTTCATCGGCAAGTCGTGGCGCACGTGGGGCGTGCTGTTCATCGACTGCCTCGCCTACTGCGTGATGTGGCTCGCGTACGAGAAGACGCGCAGTGCCGCCGACGACGGCCTCACCATCGGCATCGGTGGCTGGCACTGGTTCCACATCGGCCGCTTCGAACTGCAGGTCGAGTCGATGCGCAACATCGACCGCTTCCTGTTCTTCGGGCACGACCCCAACGTGGTGCTGCAGGACCACTTCTGGCAGCCCGCGGTGCGCTGGTGGGACGTCGTCGCATCCTGCGCCTACATGACCCACTTCGTGCTGCCCATCCTGGTGCTCGCCGTGCTGTGGGCCATCAGCCACCGGCAGTTCGTGCGCTTCATGAAGCGCTTCTCCACGGTCATCGGCGTCGGCTGCGTGTTGTTCGTCGTGCTGCCCACAGCACCACCGTGGATGGTGTCGAAGGCGCCCTACAACCTCTTCCACGAGCTGCACCGAAACGCCGGCCGCGGGTTCTACCACATCGGTTTCAAGGGCTTCGTGAAGAACTACACCGACGCGCTGGGCAACGGCAACGCGGTGGCCGCGATGCCGTCGCTGCACGCCTCGTTCGCGCTCATCACCCCTGCGTTCTTCCTGCCGTGGATCAAGCCGAAGTGGCTGAAGGCGCTGGCGCTGGTGTTCCCGGCCATCATGCTCACGTCGCTCGTCTACCTCGGTGAGCACTGGGTGATCGACGGGCTCGCCGGGTGGGTCATCGTCGGGTTCACCTTCTGGTTCTGGAACCGCATGGAGCAGCGCCTGCGCACCGTGCGTGCCGAGCGTGCCCGCGCCGCCCTCCTGCCGGTGCCCGCGTGAGCCTCGACCCGCCGAAGGTGATGCTCGAGGTGTCGTTCCTCACCGCCGTGGCCGACTCCACCCACGCCCAGCACGATGTGTGCGTCGCCACCTACCTGCACCTCGTGCGCGAGTACGAGCACGAACGCCTGCTGCTCGTGGCCGTCGGCGATCACCTGCGCACGTTCGACCTCGGCGAGTCTCCCGACGAGGTGGAGCGCACCCTGTGGTTCATGCGCCGTCGACGGTCCACGGTGTTCGCGCCGGTCGACCCGCTGCACGTCGCGTGGCAGCATCGCCGTGCGATCGGTCGCATGCACGACATGCCATCCGCTCGTGGGCTCACTGTGCTCATGTGCGAGCGCCACAAGGTGCGCCGCATCGCAACCGTCGATCCCGCCTTCGCCGAGTTCGCCCTGCAGATCGTCGAGCTCATCGAACCCGTCGGGCCCGTCGGTGACGCCGAGGTCGCAGCCGACAGCCCCGACGAGCCCGGGCCCGACGGTGACGCCGAGGTCGCAGCCGACGCTGGCTAACCTGACCGTCGATTGGTGGTGAGACCATGTCGTTCGAGCAGCACGACGACGAAGCGATCCAGGAGTTCCATCTCGATGCCATCGCCGACGCCGATCCGTACCCGTACTGGTACGACGACGCCGACGAGCCCGACAGCAACCCCACGCTCGTGCGCACCGAGAGCTGCGACCTCTGCGTCGTCGGCGGCGGTTACAACGGGCTCTGGACGGCCATCATCGCCAAGGAGCGCGACCCCAATCGCGACGTCGTGCTCATCGAGGCCCACGAGGTGGGGTCGGCCGCCAGCGGTCGCAACGGCGGCTTCATGGAGAGCAGCCTCACCCATGGCGTCGCCAACGGCCAGGAGCGCTTCCCCCAGGAGCTGCCGCTGCTCGAAGAGCTGGGGCTGAAGAACCTCAACGACATCGAGTCGGCCATCGCCCGCTACAAGATCGACTGCGACTACGAGCGCACCGGTGTCATCGACATCGCCACCACGTTCCACGCGCCGAGCTACCTCGACGAGCTGCGCGACGACTACACGCAGCTGCGCGCGCTGGGTCAGAAGGTGGAGTGGCTCGACCAGCCGGCCATGCAGGCGCAGGTGAACTCCCCCACCTACACCGGCGGTCTGTGGCGCAAGGACCGTGCCGCCCTCGTCGACCCGGCGCGACTGGCGTGGGGGTTGAAGGGCGCGGCCATGTCGCTCGGCGTGCGCATCTACGAGGACACCAAGGCGACCGCGATCGAGAAGGACGGCGTGGGCGTGCTGGTCACCACCCCGCTCGGCCGCATACGCGCCGGCCGCGTGGCCCTGGCCACCAACGCCGCCAAGCCCCTGCTGAAGCGGGTGAGCCACTACATCGCGCCGGTGTACGACTACTGCATGGTGACCGAGCCGCTCACCAACGCGCAGCTGGCCGAGATCGGATGGGAGAACCGTCAGGGGCTCAGCGACATCAGCAACCAGTTCCACTACTACCGCCTCACCGAGGACAACCGCATCCTCTGGGGCGGCTACGACGTCATCTACTACTGGCGGGGCAAGATGAACGCCGAGTTCGAGAGCCGTCCCGAGACCTGGGCCAAGCTCAGCAAGCACTTCTTCGACACCTTCCCCCAGCTCGAGGGCGTGAAGTTCACGCACGTGTGGGGCGGGGTCATCGACACGTGCAGCCGCTTCTGCGTGTTCTGGGGGCGTGGCATGCAAGGCCGCGTGGCCTACTCGGTGGGCTACACCGGCCTCGGCGTGGCGGCCACCCGCTTCGGCGCCGAGGTGATGCTCGACATCATCGACGGCAAACGGTCGAAGGCCACCGAGACCGAGTTCGTGAAGAGCAAGCCCATCCCGTTCCCGCCGGAGCCGTTCCGCTTCGTCGGCATCCAGGCCACGCGCTACTCGCTCGACCGCGAGGACAAGACGGGCAACCGCAACCTGTGGCTGCGTTCGCTCGACCGGTTCGGTCTCGGCTTCGACTCCTGAGCCGCGAGCAGCTCAGCGCTCGAGCACCACCACCGACCGCGGCGCCAACGTGTACGCCCCGCTCACCACGCCGGGCGCAGCCGTTGCCGCCACCTGGGTCCACGGGCCGTCGCCCTGCACCTCGAAGGTGAGCGGCTCCCACCACGCGTTGACCATCACGTAGAGGTCGCCGGTGCGCCACGCCAACGAGTGCGACAGGAAGCCCAGGTCGATGGTGGGGCCGACGCCGTGGAAGTGGAACTGCATCATGGGGTGGCGGCGGCGCAGCGCGACGAGGGTGCGCACGAAGTCGGTGAGCTCGCTCCACGTGGTGGCGCGCGTCCAGTCGACCCACGTCGTGGGCCCGTCGATGTCGTAGGGGTTGTCGTGACCTTGCTGGCTGCGGGCGAACTCGTCGCCCATCACCCACATCGGCGTGCCCGCCGACAGCAGCAGCAGTGCGAAGTAGTTCTTCAGCTGCTGCATGCGCAGCTCGGGCCCACAGTCCCACGAGTGATGGCGGTCGCTGGTGACCGTGGTGAGGTCGTGCAGCGTGAGCCCGTCATGGGCATCGATGAAGTTGATCGTGCGCGCCGCGCCGTCGGGACCGAAGAGGTCGGGACTGCCCTGCACGCGCTGGCGCACGGCTCGCACCCATCCGTTCTCGCCGCGCAGCAGACCGCGCACCGTGTCGCGGAAGCGGTCGTTCCACTGCAACCACGTGGGCCATGGCCAGCCGTGCCCCACCTGATACGCGCCGAGGTCCCACGGCTCGGCAACCAGCAACACGCCCCGCGTGTCGGCCCACTCGGTGATGCGCGTCACCAGCCCGCCGCCGTCGCGGGTGAGCAACGACGCGAGATCGAAGCGGAAGCCGTCGACGCCGAGATCGGCGTAGCGGTCGAGCGCGTCGATGACGAGCCGGCGCACCCACGGATCGGCGGGGTCGATGTCGTTGCCGCAGCCGCTGTCGTTGGTGGGCCGGCCGTCGGCATGATGGCGGTAGACCGCCGCCTCGTCCATGCCGCGGATGCTGCGCACCGGCATCGCCGCATCGCCCTCGCCGAGGTGGTTGAACACCACGTCGAGCCACACGTGCATGCCTCGCTGATGTGCCGCCGCGACCAGTTCGGCAAGCTCTTCCGCGGCGCGCTCGGGCCGCTGCGCGTAGCCACGGTGCACGGCTCCCCACACCAACGGCATGTAGCCCCAGTAGTTGTCGTGGTCGTCGAAGGGGTGCACCGGCATGAGCTCGAGCACGTTGGCACCGGTGCTCGCGATGTGGTCGAGCCGCTCGATGCAGCCCAGGTATCCACCGCCGAGACCCTTGACGTGCGCCTCGTACACGATGGCGGGCGCGGCCAGCGCGCGGCCGGCGGGTCGAGGCTCCCAGGGTTCGCGCATCACGCTGCGCGGCCCCTCGGCCGTGAGCGCCAGGTCGTGGCACGACGGGTCGAGCAGGGCCGGCCCGTCGTCGACGACGAGCCAGTAGAGATCGCCCGGCTCGGCGTGGAACTGCGCCACCCACCAACCTGCGCCGCCGTCCTCGTGCTCGGGCCGGGCGTCGACGACGACGTCGGGTGCGCCGGGATGGCACGACCGCACCACGAGGCGAACCTGCGTGGCGTGCGGGGAACGGATGCGCACAGTGCGCTGGATCGGGACTGAGCGGGAGCTCATCGAGCACCAGCATGGCATCCCCCTCTAACCTTCACCGCAATGGCCACCTCGCCCACCTCGCCCGCCGACGTCTCGAACGCGCTGTCCGCCTACGGCTACATCCCCGACGACGGGCTGTCCACCTCGGTGTTCCTGGCCATGTCGCTGCAACGACCGCTGCTGCTCGAGGGAGAGGCGGGCGTGGGCAAGACCGAGGTGGCGAAGGTGCTCAGCAGATGGACGGGCGGTGAGCTCATCCGCCTCCAGTGCTACGAAGGCATCGATGCATCGCAGGCCGTGTACGACTGGGACTA
>PMCN01000019.1 GCA_003154135.1 Acidimicrobiaceae bacterium | reverse complement strand
TCTTCGCCCTGCGCGTTGATGAGGAAGTCGCCGTAGGGCTTGTTCTCGCCGGTGGCGGCGTTGCGGGTGAAGCCCACGCCGGTGCCGGAGTTCTCGTCGCGGTTGCCGAACACCATGGTCTGCACGTTGACCGCGGTGCCAAGATCGTGGCTGATGCGCTCACGCACGCGATAGGCGATGGCGCGGGCACCGTTCCAGCTGGCGAACACGGCCTCGACCGCGCCGCGGAGCTGCTCGCGCGGCTTCTGCGGGAACGGCTTGCGAGTGACCTTCTTGACGACGGCCTGGTACTGCTTGCAGAGGTCCTTCAGCGCCCTGGCCGACAGCTCGGCGTCGGTCTTCACCCCAGCGGCGGCCTTGGCCTTCTCGAGCGGGTGCTCGAAGTGCTCGCCGTCGACGCCCAGCACGATGCGGCCGTACATGGCGATGAAGCGGCGNNATCGAGAACTTGGCACCCGAGCGCACCGAGACCAGCAGCGGGTCGAACGGGTCGCCGAGCTTGCGGCCCATGGTCTTCTCGAGCTTGAAGACGTGCGACGCGATCTCCTCGTCGAGGCCCTCGGGCCACCCGCCGTTCATGTAGTCGCGGCACGCATCGGTGCTAATGGTGAAGCCCGGCGGAACCGGCAACTTCAACACGCTCGTCATCTCGGCGAGGTTGGCGCCCTTCCCACCCAGGAGGTCCTTGTACTCCATGGGCGGACGGCGATGCTTGTGATCGAATGCGAAGACGTATGACACGAGGTCAGAGTCTACGTCGCACCGGCCGATCTGCAGGTGGTTTCAGCCCGTAGGCTCGGTGCCGTGCCCTCCAGCGCCGCGGCGTTCCGCATCTTCGGGTTCCCCGTCTACGTGCGATCCGGCTTCCTGGTGTTCATGGCCCTGGTCATCTTCATCCAGGGCTGGCAGTTCGGGCTGCCGTTCGCCGGGTTCCTGGCCGCGTTCACCCTGCTGCACGAGCTGGGCCACGCGTTCGCCGCACGGGCCACGGGTGCCGAGGCCGAGATCTCGCTCGACTTCATGGCCGGCTACGCGTCGTTCACGCCCACCCGCCCGCTGGCGAGGTGGGAACGCGCCGGCATCTCCTTCGCCGGTCCTGGAATCCAGATCCTGGTGGGCACCATCGTCTACCTCGCCGTGCGCGGCGGCCTTGCACGGCCCGAGTACGGCGACCACATCGCGTTCGCCGTGCTGATCGCCGGCCCGGTGATGGGCGGGCTCAACCTGATGCCCCTGCTGCCGTTCGACGGCGGCAACATCGCCGAGGTCGCCGTCGAGCTGTTCTCGCCGCGCCACGCGCGGCGCATCATGCAGTGGTTCACCATCGCGCTCACCGTCGCTGCGTTCGTGTTCATGGCGACGCATCAGCAGTACCTCAACTACGCCCTCTTCGCGTTCATCCCCTTCGTCTCGGTGCTGGCCACCATGCAGGCCGATCGCAACCGCGTGCAAGCCCGCGCCGACCAGCGCACCCTCGCCCGCGCCGAGGCCTTCGCGTGGGCCACCGGACAGCTGCGCTTCCCGCATGGCGCGCTGCCGTCGCCGTGGTTCCTCGCCTGGCAACGGCTGCAGGACGGCGAGCCCGGTGTCGCAAGGCAGATGCTGCTCGCCGACCTCGACGATCCCCGCCCGGTGCGGTGGATGCCGCCCGACGCCGCGCCCCGCGACACGCTCAGGCAGCTGATCGCGCTGCTGCCGCGGCCATTGCCGGTGGGCCAGATGTTCAGTTCGTTCGTCCTCTCGGCAGTGCTGTTGAAGGTGGGCGACTACTACGACGACGCGCACTACGCCGCGGCCGCCTACGCGCAGCACGGCGCGCCGATGTTCGCCGTGCACGTGGCCCGTTCGGCAGCGGCCCTGGGCGACCGCGACACCGCACTCGCGTGGCTGCGAACAGCAGCCCGCACGGCGCCACCCGACGTGCTCGCCGTGGCGGTTCAAACAGCCGCAGAGTTCGACTCGCTGCGCACCGACCCCGCATTCAGCGCAGCCGTCGCCCAGTAGCGGCGCGCCGTCAGCCCTGGTGCACCTGGCGGGCCAGGGTCTTGGGCGCGATGAGGCAGTACGACGTGTGCACCAGCTCGGTCACCTCGTCCCAGTCGACGCGGCCGGTCGACAGGTCGAGCACGATCCATCCGCCACGCGCAAGGTAGGGCGCCGGGCGGCAGCGCGAGTCGCCCAGCAACGCCGGCAGCTCGTCGCGGTCGGCCTTCACCATGATGGAACCACCCTCACCGGGAAAGCAGAAGATCTTGTTGCGCACCCGGAAGTTCACGTTGGTCTCCCACGTGAGCTCCTCGGTGGCCTCGGGCAACGCGAGCGAGATGACTCGAAGCCGGTCGAGTTGAGCAGCGAGTTGGGCAGCCGTGCGCGCCATCGCGTCAGTGTGACAGAGCCGAACGCTTGACGAGAGCGAGTGCCATCTCGCCGGCGACGCTGGTGATGGTGGCGTGCCCTTCGGCCTGCAGCGTGCTCGCCTCGGCGAGGGTGAGGCGCTGCAGCGAGCGCGGCGCCGTCGCCGCACGGCTGTCCATCCGCTCGACGAGCTCCTGGCCGGGGTAGCAGCCCTTGGTGAAGCTGACCGCGAGGTCGATCACACCGGTCTCGGCGGGGATGGTCTCGCCGGGCACGATCTCGATGCCCATCTGCGGCCAGGCGGCCTGCACACGGGCTTCCAGTAGCAGCACAGCATCGCCCTGGGGCACATCGACGGGCACGAGCGGTGATGCGCCCAGCAGGTCGTACCCCTCGCCCCACGCGACGAGCCTTTCGACGCCCGGGTCGGCCGTGCCAGCGGTGTCGCTGGTGCCGCGCACGGCCACGCAGCGCCACTCGAGCGGCACGATGTCGGCCTTCACCCGGATCTTGAACCGGTTGAGGCGGGCCACCATCACGACACCGAAGCCGGCATCGGTGTCGAGCACGTACGTGTCGTCGGCGGTGCGCCACACCCTCAGCAGCACGTCGACGCGGCCGGTGGGCTGCAGCAGGAAGCTCCACGCGCTGTCGCCCACCTGCAGTGGCCGCAGGTCGTTGGAGACCTGCGACTGCAGGTACGTCGTTGCGTCGGCGCCGCTGACCTGCACGACATCGCGGGGGTACTCGGTCCAGAACATGACGACAGTGTCGCAGCGGCAGATCCAGCTGACACACTTCCACCATGCAACCTGATCTCGTTGCCCACCGAGTCGGTGATGGGCTGCAGTACACATTGCGCCGCCTGGCCTCACTGGCCAGCGGACTGGTGCTCATCGCCGCCGTCATCAGCGTCGCCACGTTCGCCACCGGCTGGTGGGTGTTCGACGGCAGCCGCGCCACATGGGCGGTGTTCGGTGGCGCCCTGTGCCTGGTACCGGTGCTGGCCGCCGGCGGTGCGTGGGCACTGGTGCGCAGCGCGGCACACTTCGCCCCGCGCCTCATCGACGACGTCGCCGCCTTCGTGCGCACGCCCTCCCCTGCCGCCACGGTGCTCATCGACTACGACTCGGGCCAGCCGATCGGCACGTCGGCCCGCCGGTTCAGCACCGTGCGCGACGACCTGAAGACTCGCAAGCGCGACCTCCCCGCGCTCTACGTGGGCATCCGCGCCATCACGCTCGGCCCCGGGCTCGCCGCCGTCGCAGTGCTGGGCATGGTGCTGGCGGGCGGGCTGGGCACCGTGCTGCTCCTCGCCGGCCTGCTGCGCTGATGCGGCTGGGCTGATCCGGCTGGACTGAGCCGGCTGCGCTGATGCCGGTCAGTCGGCGGGTCGGGTCGCGGCGCGCTGTGCGGTCATGCGACGGGCCGCGGGCACGGCGGCCAGCAGTGCAGCCGCCTTGTTGCGGCACTCGAGATCTTCCTCGTCGGGCACCGAGTCGGCGACGATGCCGGCGCCGGCCTGGAACGACGCACCGTGCGCGCCCATGAACATCGTGCGGATCGCGATGGCCGTGTCGAGGTTGCCGCT
>PMCN01000291.1 GCA_003154135.1 Acidimicrobiaceae bacterium | reverse complement strand
ACGGCGGCGCGTACGTCGTCATGAACAGCAAGTCGATCGGTGCCGACCTCGCCTACGCATGGCCCACTGCCGAGCTTGCCGTGATGGGCCCGCAGGGCGCCGTGGAGATCGTGTACCGACGCGAGCTGCAGCAGGCCGCCGATCCGGTGGCCCGCCGCGCCGAGCTGGTGGCCGAGTACACCGAGAAGTACGCCAACCCGTACAACGCGGCCGAACGCGGCTACGTCGACGACGTGATCGACCCTGCCGAGACCCGCCAGAAGATCGTGCAGGGCCTGCGCATGCTGCGCACCAAGCGCGAAGAGCTTCCCCGCCGCAAGCACGGCAACGTCCCGCTGTGAACGCCGACATCTCGCCGGTGCCGTCGGACGAGGAGGCCGTGGCCATCACCGCTGCGGTGGAGGCGTTGTGGCCGCGACCGATGGTGCTCGAGGGCGACCAGAGCCCGCTGCGCACGCCCACGTGGCGGTTCAGTGCACGCTGGTGGGCGAAGCCGGTGTCGGCCCGCCGCGACCGTCCGTTCCGCTGATCCGCACCGCCGGGACGCATCGCGTTCGAGGTCGTCGCGCGCGGCTACCGTCGCGGCCATGAGCTCCGTGCCGCCGCCTCCTCCGCCCCCGCCTCCCGGTGGATTCCAGCCCAGCTACCAGCAGCCCAGCTACCAGCAGCCCAGCTACCAGCAGCCGGGCGCGTATCAGCAGTTCCCGCCCTCCGCGCCTCCCGGCTACCAGGCCTACGGCATGGGAGCGATGGCGAACTACGCAGGATTCGGATCCCGTCTCGGCGCCGTCCTCATCGACGGACTGGTGATGGCGCTCATCAACCTGCCGTTCGAGGTCTTCGGCATCTTCGGTGTCGCCCACTCGTTCAGCAACTGCGTCTCCGTCACCAGGAGCGACGGCACCAGCGGCCTCGACTGCTCGAACGGTGCGTTCCAGCCCAGCTGGATGGCGCTCGGCATCGCGGCGTTGGTCATCGGCGCCATCATCACGACGATCATCTACTGCAAGAAGGTGTCCCGCGGTCAGAGCTGGGGCCACAAGGCCGTCGGCATCCGCATCGTCGATGCCAACACCGGGCAGAGCATCAGCGCCGGCAAGGTGTTCGTGCGCCAGATTTGCCGCATCTTCTCCGGCGCTGTCTGCTACCTCGGCTACCTGTGGATGTTGTGGGACCCGCGCAAGCAGACCTGGCACGACAAGATGGTCTCGACGGTGGTCATCAAGGCCTGAGGCGTCAGGAACGGTCGCTGATCGACGGTTCCAGGGTCCAGTCGTCCCACTGGTCGTCGGGCGGCAACCCGTCGGCGTTGCCGGCCAGATCGGCGTCGAACGCCACCTCGCTGCTCGAGCTGGTGCGGGCGTACTGCATCGCGGCCGTCGCCCGGCGCACTCCGGCGAGCACGTCGATCACCGCGCCGTCGGCCTGGGCCACGCCGACGCAGGCGCGCATCGGCAGGTGTGCGTCACCGAACGCCACCGGTTCCTGCAGCGCCTTCAGCACTGCGTGGGCCACCTGACGACCATGGCCGAGATCGGACGAACGCAGGAAGCCCACGAACTGGTCGTGCGCCATGCGGGCGAGGATGGCGTGTTCACCGGTGACCGCGCGCATGCGCAGCGCCACCGCGTCGAGCAGGTAGTCGACCGCCTCGTGACCGAACTCGTCGGTGAGCTCGCGCACGTCCTGCACCTCGGCGACGATGACGGTGCCGGACCGATCGCGCAGGCTGCCCTCGGACACCTCGTGCAGGAACGCGACGCGTTGCAACGTGCCGGTGCCGATGTCGTGCGATGTGAGCCAGGCGGCAGTGCGATGCGCGTTCTCGAGCTCACGCACGCCGGCGAGGTTGCGAGCCACCATCACCACGACGACGAGNNACCGCGATCTGCGACACCGTGCGATCGGTGAACAGCACCACCGCGAGCAGCACGATCGCGGGCACGATGGCGGAGGCGGAGATGAGCATCGGGATGCCGGGCTTCGTCTCGCGCGGCGCCGGCACCGCNNGAGCCGTCGGGGTTGCGCAGGTACAGCGCGAGCAACGCGACGTCGGCAACGAACGACGACAGGGCGCCGACGACCAGCAGCCACGAGACGAGGCGTCGGTTGGTCCCGCTGAGCACCACGCGCACCGCGAGCATCAACACGGCCAGGTCGCCGGCGGGATACGTGGCCTCGAACGCACGGTCGAGGAAGCCCAGGGTGTGATCGTTGGTGGCCAGCTCGACCACCAACAGCCAGAGCACCCCGTAGAGGACGAGGAAGATCAGCATGCCGTCGATGAAGCTGCTGAGGCGACGGGTGCGCAGCCGCGGGTCGGCCACCTCGACGAGCCCGATCATGAGCGGCACGTAGCCGACGGCGTACCCGATGAGGATGACGAGCTCGGGGATGCTGGTGAAGCCGGCGCTCTCCTTGACGGTGGTGAGGTAGCCGGTGACGGCCCACACCGAGAGACCGATGCCCACCCAGCGCCACGCCCGCTGACGGTCGCCCGGCTGCATCGCGACGACGAGCACCACCAGGGCCGACGCGCCGAGCGAGGCGACATAGGTGGTGGAACCCGTGGTGCCATTGACGAACGCCCCGGCAAGCGCCAGCACGCCGAGGACGACGCTGGACACCAGTGCGAGCGCGCGCGCTCGAGAGCGCATCGCGCTGGTCGGGGGTGCTGACGGCACCAATGTGAGGAGAGTGTTCACGACGAGTCGTCCCGTCTCGTGTTCGACGCTGTGATCACTCACTGTATCGGAGTGAATCCGTAGAGTGACAAGCACTTTCTTCACCGGACGACGGCTACGGTGGCCGCCGTGGACGTGACTTCCGTGGCAGACGACCTCGTGATCGTCCACGACGGTGCCCACGTGCATCGGTTCGACGGCCTCGATCCAGACACCGCCTACACACTTCCGGTGGGTGACGAAGGTGCCGTGGTGGCCGTGCGCACCCTCGCACGGCCGGCCGGACCTCTGCGCTGCCGCCTGGCCACGGTGAACGACGTTCACTTCGGCGAGACCGAGTGCGGCCGCATCGACGACGACCCGCAGGGGCCCATCCAGCGGGTGCGCCCCGGTGAGCCGCCGTACCCCGAGACCATGAACCGTGGCGCGGTCACCGAGATCGCCGGCATTGCACCCGTGGCCGTCGTGGTGAAGGGCGACCTCTCCCAGGACGGCCAACCCGCGGAGTGGGCCGCCTTCGAGGACTGCTACCGCTCGGCGTTCGGCGACCAACTGTTCGTCGTGCGCGGCAACCACGACGCGTACCAGGGCCAGAACGAGTACGCGGGCGATCAGTGGATCGAGCTGCCCGGTGTGGCGGTGGCGCTGCTCGACACCACCATCCCGCGCGCCACCACCGGCACGCTGCACGCACACCAACTCGACTGGCTCGACGCGCACGCCGCCGCGTCCACCACACCCGTGCTGGTGATGGGGCATCACCAGCAGTGGGTCGCCGGCTCGGTCGACACCCATCGCGGCGAGGACTACTTCGGCCTGCACCCCGACGCGAGCGACGCGCTGGCCGACGTGGTGGCGCGCCGCGCGAGCATCGTCGCCTACACGGCGGGGCACACGCACCGTCATCGAGTGCGTCGCATGCGCTGTGGCGTGCCCAGCATCGAGGTGGGCTGCGTGAAGGACTTCCCGGGCACCTGGGCCGAGTACCGCGTGTACGACGGCGGCATCACACAGGTGGTGCACCGCGTGTCCACTCCGGCAGCGCTCGACTGGAGTGAACGGTGCCGCCACCTCTATCTCGACTTCGGGATGGACTACGAGTCGTATGCACTGGGTACGTTGGAGGACCGATGCTGCAACATCCCGCTGCGGTGAGAGCCGCGTTCGACGAAGGCGCTGCCACGATGCTCGCCGCCCTGCGCGGCGTGAAGCCCGAGCAGTGGGACCGACGCGGCGCGCTCGGCGACTGGACCACGCGCGAACTGGCGGCGCACCTGCTGCGCGCGTTCATCACCGTCGACGGCTACCTCATGGCCCCGCCCAGCTCCGACCGCGTGCTCGCCGACGCCGCCGAGTACTACGCGACGGTGCTCGCCGACAGCGGTGTGCACCAGGGGGTGGCAACGCGCGCCCGCCAAGCGGGGCGTCAGCTCATCGATCCGGTGGGCGAGGCCGAGACCACCGTCACCCAGGTGCTCGCGCTCGTGGCCTCCACGGCCGACGACGAACCGGTCAACACCTACGCCGGTCAGATCACGCTCATCGAGTACCTCGCCACGCGTGTCGTCGAGGTGGGCGTGCACACGCTCGACCTGCAGCGGGCCACCGGTCAGCCGCAGCAACTGCACCCCGACACCTCGTCGGTGGTGCTCGGTGTGCTCACCCAGCTCGGGTCGCGCGCCGCGATCATCATGGCGCTCACCGGCCGGGCGCCCCTGCCGGCCGACTTCAACGTGCTGGGCTGAACCATCGTGGCCGCGCGGGCTCCCCTCGCCGACCTCAAGGTGCTCGACATCGCCACGGTGATCGCCGGCCCCAACTGCGCTCGCTACCTCGCCGACTTCGGAGCCGACGTCATCAAGGTCGAACGGCCCGACACGGGCGACAGCCTGCGCAACCTGGCGTGGCGCGACCCGCGCGACGGCGAGGGCATCTGGTGGAAGATGGTCAACCGCAACAAGCGCACGATTGCGCTCGACCTCAAGCACCCCGACGACGTCGCCGTGTTCCTACGGTTGATCGACGAGGCCGACGTGCTGGTCGAGAACTTCCGGCCGGGCACGCTCGAACGCCTCGCGCTGGGTCCCGACCTGTTGCTCGCTCGCAACCCGCGCCTCGTCGTCACGCGCATCACTGGCTTCGGCCAGACCGGCCCCTACGCCGCACGACCCGGCTTCGCCACCATCGCCGAGAGCATGTCGGGCCTTGCGTCCATCAGTGGCGAGGCGGGTGGTCAGCCGCTGCTGCCGCCCATCGCGCTCACCGACGAGATCACCGGCGTCGTGGCCGCGTTCGCCACGCTCGTGGCGGTGCACAGCGGCGTCGGCCAGGTGGTCGATGTCAGCCTGCTGGAGAGCCTGTTCCAGATGATGAGCCCGCTCGTGTCGCTGTATGCGATCACCGGCCAGCAACAGGAACGGCTCGGGGCCGGACTGCCCTACACCGTGCCACGCGGCACGTATCAGTGCGCCGACGGCGAATGGGTCGGCCTCTCGGCCAGCAGCGACTCCGTTGCCGCCCGCCTCATGCGCTTGCTCGGCGTCGACGGCGATCCACGCTTCGCCACGTTCGTCGATCGCATGCAGCACCGCGACGAGCTCGAGGCGGTGATGGCCGAGTGGTGCCGGCAGCGAACCCGCGACACGGTGGTGCAGGCGTTCACCGAGGCCGAGGCCGCGATCGGCCCGGTGCTCACGATGGCCGACATCGCGGTCGACCCGCACTACGCCGCGCGCGAGGCCATCGTGTCGCTGGACGGCACGCCGATGCAGGGCCTCATCGCCCGCCTCAGCGCGACGCCCGGCGTGCTGAAGTGGCAGGGGCGACCGCTCGACGCCGACGGTGACGACATCAGACAGAGAGGCTGGGGGCACACGTGAAGGCATACGTCGCGGGGCCGTTGTTCGACGAAGGTGAGCGGTGGTTCATCGAGCGCGTCGACGCGCTGGTGGCCGAGGAAGGCTTCGACACGTTCCTGCCGCACCGCGACAACCCGCCCAAGGACGAGTCGAACGTGNNGGGCAAGTACATCATCGGGTTGCACACCGATTGGCGGAAGCGCTTCGAGCACGAAGTGGTGAACCTGATGATGGAGTGCTCGATCGACCGACTGGTGCGCACGCTCGACGAGCTGCGCGCCTCGCTGCGAGAGTGGCAGGCGGGGCGCGGCGCAACCGTCAGGCGCTGAGGCCGATGGGGCAGGTGACGCCCGTGCCGCCGATGCCGCAGTAGCCGTTGGGGTTCTTGGCGAGGTACTGCTGGTGGTACGGCTCGGCGTAGTAGAACGCGTCGAGCGGCTTCACCTCGGTGGTGATGCTGCCGTGGCCGGCGGCGCCCAGCCGCTCCTGGTACACGGCGAGGCTCGCCTGCACGGCGGCCTCCTGCGCCGGGTCGGTGGTGTACACCGCGCTGCGGTACTGGGAGCCCATGTCGTTGCCCTGACGCATGCCCTGNNGTGGGATCGTGGTTCTCCCAGAACACCTTCAGCAGCGACTCGTACGACACCTTCGTGGGATCGAAGGCGACCAGCACCACTTCGCTGTGACCGGTGCGGCCGCTGCACGTCTCCTCGTAGGTGGCGTTCGGTGTGAACCCACCGGCGTAGCCGACCGCGGTGGAGTACACACCGGGCGTCTGCCAGAACTTGCGCTCGGCCCCCCAGAAGCAGCCCATCCCGAACACGGCGAGCTGCACACCGTCGGGCCAGGGCCCGGCGAGCGGGGCGTCGAGCACGAAGTGCCGCTCGGGCACGGGCATCGTCTGGTCGGTGCGCCCGGGGAGCGCTGCATCGGGGGTGATCATCTCGGGAGTGCGGCGAAAGAGCATGAGGGAAGGCTACGAGCACACCACGAAACGTGCCAGGACGATCCGGTGAACGATTGCGAAACCCGACGACGTCGACTCTTCGGTAGCGTGACGAACCGTGCTGATCCGCCCGTTCGCCGACCACGACGTCGACGCCGCCACCGTGCTCAACAACCAGAACGTGCCCGAGCTGAACGAGCTCGACGCACCGGAGGTCGCGCGGTTGGCGGGCATCGCCGAGGCTGCGCTGGTCGCCGAGGTCGACGGCCGCTTCGCCGGGTTCTGCTGGGTCATCGGGCCGGGCCAGCCGTACGGCAGCCTCAACTACGGCTGGTTCAGCCGCCGCTACACCGACTTCGCGTACCTCGACCGCATCGCCGTGACGCCCGACTTCCGTCGTTACGGCATCGGCCGAGGCTTCTACTCGCGCCTGGTCGAGGTGTTC
>PMCN01000265.1:2597-3955 GCA_003154135.1 Acidimicrobiaceae bacterium | reverse complement strand
CGCGTTCACAAGCTCGGCCACAACGTGGTGTCCGACGCGCCACCGAGGTTCCCGCCCTTCAGTGAAACTCCTGCCCGAACAGCACAAGATCGCCGAAGCCCAGCAGTCCGACAAGACGCTGGGCCGCGGCGTCGACTTCGCGCTGGTGGTGCTGGTGTTCGTCGGCATCGGATACGGCATCGATCGCGTGTTCCACACTCAGCCGCTGTTCACCATCGTGTTCGTCGTGTTCGGCTTCGTGGGTCAGTTCGTGAAGATGTACTACGAGTACACCGCCACCATGACCCGTCTCGAAGCAGAACGTGCCGCGCGGAAGTTGCCCGCCCGCGGGCGGGCTGCGGGTGACGCGGGATGAGCGAAGTCATCACCACAGCGCTCACCGGGCCGGCTCCCGAGGTCCACATCACCAAGGACATGGTGCGCCGTGGCCTCATCGTGGCGCCGGCTCTCGTCGCCGTGTGCGGGGTCGTCTGGGGGATGGCCGGGGCGGCGTCGAGCGCCTATGGCATTGCGATCGTCTTGGTGAACTTCGCCTTGGCTGCCATGCTGGTCGCGTCCACGGCTCGCATCAGCCTCGGACTCATGATGGGTGCGGTGCTGTTCGGCTACCTCATCCGTCTCGGTCTCATCATGTTGGCGGTCCTCCTCGTGAAGAACGCCGGCTGGATTTCGCTCCCGGCACTCGGGGCGACCATCATCGTGACGCATCTCGGTCTGTTGATCTGGGAGTTGAAGTACGTTGCCATCTCCCTTGCTCATTCCGGCCTGAAACCTGCCCGCCCGTAACCCACAGGAACTGTCGTGATCGCCGAATCCTTCTCCTTCCCCGAGATCAACTCGATCCTGCGCTGGAAAGACATCTTCCCGACCTTCAACAAGATCGCGCTCATCGCGGTGCTTGCCGCAGTCATCGGGTCGTTGATCTTCATCCTCGCCGGCCGCAAAGACCCCGAGGTCGCGCCGACGGGTGTGCGCAACCTGGCCGAGAGCTCGGTCGAGTTCATCGAGAACGGCATCGTCATGCAGACGATGGGCAAGGACGGCTTGGGCTGGACCCCCTTCCTGCTGAGCCTGTTCGTCTTCATCTACCTGTGCAACCTTCCGGAGATCCTCCCGTTCTTCCAGATGCCCGCCACCGCCCGCATCGCGATCCCGATGTTCCTGGCGTTGCTCGTGTGGGTCATCTACATCGGCGTGGGCATCAAGCATCAGGGCCTCTTCGGCTACCTGAAGAGCACCCTCTTCCCGCCAGGGGTGCCGTGGCCGCTGTACATCCTCGTCGCGCCCATCGAGTTCATCTCCAACATCCTCGTGCGGCCGTTCTCGCTCACGGTGCGACTCTTCGCCAACATGCTCGC
>PMCN01000265.1:0-2560 GCA_003154135.1 Acidimicrobiaceae bacterium | reverse complement strand
CTCACCGCCGTGTACATCGGCGGGGCCACCCACCCCGAGCACTGAGTCGCTCGGTCACCAGTTCTCCACTACCCAGAACCTCATCAGGAGAGAGACAACAATGGAAGCATTCGCTCACTTCGTGGCCACCGCCGCCGACGACAAGGCCACCGCAGCAGCCAGCTCGGCCGGCTTCGCCTACGGCCTCGCCGCCATCGGCCCCGGCATCGGCATCGGATACATCGTCGGCAAGTCGGTCGAGGCCATGGCCCGCCAGCCGGAAGCAGCCGGCATGGTGCGCACCACGATGTTCCTCGGTATCGCCTTCACCGAAGCACTGGCCCTCATCGGCTTCGTGGTCTTCATCCTCATCAAGTGACCCAGCCCGTCCTCGTCCGTCCCATCCGAAGGAGTTGACGTGCACCCCGCCGTCGCACATCTCCACGGGTTCGTGGCCCACTACGTCGCCGAAGGCACGTACAGCCAGGACCCGGGCCCCATCGTTCCTGAAGTGAAGGAACTTGCCTGGGGCGCAGGCGCGTTCATCGTGTTCGCGCTGCTCATGCGCTTCTGGCTCGTCCCGAAGCTCAGGAACGGAATGGCTGCCCGCTACCAGGGCATCCGCTCGTCGCACGAGACTGCCGACGCCGAGCGCCAGTCGGCGCGCGCCGAAGTGGCCGAGTATCACGCGCAGCTCGCGGCCATCAAGTCCGAGGCTGCACGCGTGGTCGAGGCCGCACGAAACACGCTCGAGGCCGAGCGGCAGACGAAGCTGACCGAGGTGAACTCCCGCCTCAACGAGCAGCGCGCCGAGGCACAGGCGCAGGCGCAGGCGGTGCATGCTGCAGCGCGCGAGCAGATCGCGTCGGCAGTGAGTGACGTGGCGGGCCGCGCCGGAGAGCTGGCCACCGGTCGCCGCCCGAGTCCCGACGTGGTCACCCGGGTCGTCAGCGAGGTGATGGCGCGATGAGCGTTCTGGGCATCATCGCCGTTGCCGGCCGCGTCGCGGGTGAGACCGTCACCACCGACCCGCAGGGCCACGTCATCACGAACAGCGCCTACGTGCCGAGCCTCACCGAGATCGTGTGGGGCGGCGGTGCGGCGGTCGTCGTCATTGCGCTGCTCGTCTGGAAGGCCGGCCCGCCGGCGAAGAAGTTCCTCGCCGCCCGCACCGCCAAGATCCAGAAGGAGCTCGACGCCGCCGCCGCCGACAAGTCGGCAGCGGAGGCCGAGGCCACCAACATCCGCCAGGCCAAGGGCGACATCGCCGCCGAGCGGGCGCTCATCATCGCCGAGGCGCAGGCTCAGGCCGACGCGCTGCTCATCGATGGTCGTGCTCGTCTCGTCACCGAGGTCGCCGACCTGGAAGCTCGTGCCGCATCCGACCTCGTGGCCGCACAAGGCCGCGTGGGCGACGAGCTGCGTGGTGAGATCTCGCGGCTCTCCAGCGCGGCGGTCGACCAGGTGGTCAACGGCACGCTCGACGACGCCACCCACCAGGAGCTCATCGAGCACTTCATCGCACACGTGGGAGCCCAGTCATGAGCGACAACCGCATCGACGGCTACGCACGCGCACTCTTCGAAGTGGCTCGTGCGGAGGGCAACATCGACGAGGTGGAGGACGAGCTCTTCCGCTTCGCCCGCAGCTACGAGAGCAGCGACGCCCTGCGCAACGCACTCACCGACGAGAAGATCCCCGCCGCCAAGCGTCAGGCCATCGTGGAAGACCTCCTCGGCGGCAAGGCCACCAGCACCACCACCCAGCTCGTCAGCATGGTGGTCGGCTCCGGACGCGGTCGCGACCTTCCCGCCATCGTCGACAAGCTGGTCGCCCGCGCCAGCAGCTCGAAGAACCTCGAGGTCGCCGAGGTGCGCACCGCCGTGCCGCTCACCGACGACCAGCAGACCCGCCTCGCGGCGGCCCTCGTCAACGCCACCGGCAAGCAGGTGAACCTGAAGGTCGTCGTCGACCCCAGCGTCATCGGCGGCCTGGTGGCCACCGTGGGCGACACCGTCATCGACGGCAGCGTCCGCACCCGTATCGACCAGCTGAAGTCCCGCCTCTAGGAGCACCAGAACATGGCAGAACTCACATTGAGCGCCAACGACATCGCGTCGGCGCTGAAGAAGAACCTGGAGGGCTTCGAGCCCTCGCTCGAGGCACGCACCGTCGGCCGCGTCACCGAGGTCGGCGACGGCATCGCCCGCGTCAGCGGCCTGCCCGACTGCGCGGTCAACGAGCTCCTCGAGTTCGAGGACGGCACCGTCGGCCTCGCCCTCAACCTCGACGAGGAGTCGATCGGCGCCGTCGTGCTCGGCGATGCCGACCACATCGAAGAAGGCCAGACCGTGAAGGCCACCGGCCGCATCCTCAGCGTGCCGGTCGGCGACGCGCTGCTCGGCCGCGTCATCAACGCGCTGGGTCATCCGATCGACGGCAAGGGCGACATCGTCGGCGGCATCAACCGCCGTGTCGAGATCCAGGCGCCCGGCATCATGGGTCGCAAGCCCGTGCACGAGCCGCTGCAGACCGGCATCAAGGCCGTCGACGCGATGACCCCCATCGGCCGCGGCCAGCG
>PMCN01000098.1:9455-16358 GCA_003154135.1 Acidimicrobiaceae bacterium | reverse complement strand
AGCACGATGCCGCGGCCCTTCATGTACACCAGCGTGTTGGCGGTGCCGAGATCGATGGCAAGGTCGCGGGCCATGGTTACGTCTCCGGCTGTTCATCGTCGTCGGCCTGGGGTGGGCGCACGCGATCCATCACTTCACGGCGCGCCTCGGGCGAGAGCGCGTCGATGTGCTTGCGGAAGCTGACCACGCCGGGCTCCTGGCGCGGCCGGCGGCTGATCGTGTACCACACGCCGCCGAACGCCAATGCGGCGACTCCGATGAGGACCCAGATCACGAGCGACTGCCACCGCCCGCCGTGGGCACGGCATGCGGCTGCACGACCTGATGCGCACCGGTGCCCCAGTCGGCACCGTCGGCCCACACTTCGTGCTTCCAGATGGGCGCGCTGGCCTTCACTGCATCGATTGCGAAGCGGGCGGCCTCGAACGCGTCGGGGCGGTGCGGCGAGCTCACCGCGGCCACCACCGAGCTCTCCATGAGGCCGAGCCGTCCGGTGCGGTGGAGCAACGCGACGCGACCGGTGTGCGGCCAGCGAGCACGCAGCTCGCGCTCGATGGACTGGAACGCGGGCACGACCTGCTCGTCGTAGGCCTCATAGGTGAGGAACTGCACGTCGGGACGGAGGTCGCCGTGCTCGTCGACCGCGTGATCGCGCACAGTGCCGCTGAACAGCACCACCGCCCCGCACTGCGGGCGCAGGCACCATTCGTAGACCGCACCGATCGGCAAGGCCTGGTCGGTGAGACCCAGCCACGAGTTGCCGTTCACGGGAGGTTGCACAACCGGGCATGGTAGCCGTCGTGGGAGGCTACGCCACCGGCCCGGGCCACACGGACCCGCAGGTCGCGTGCCGCGATGCCACACGTGGTCCATCCATCACTAACCTGCCCGATTCGTGGAGCGGAGTGAGGGACACGACGACGAGGAGTACCCCGCCGCGCCGGTGCCTGCCCACGAACGCCTGTGGCGGCACCCGAGCGAGATGGGTCAGGAGGCGTGGGCGCAGAGCGAGCCACCGCTCACCATCGGACGCGGGCTCACTGCCGCTACAGGGGCCATCGGCGGAATGCTCGCACTCGCCGTCCTCTGGACCATGGTGCCCACTCACGCCGGGCGCAGTGCCGGCGTTGCGGTGCGCAGCACGTCGGCGGCCATCCTCGAACCCAGCCACCCCACATCGTCGGGCTTCGCACCCAGCACCACCGCGGCGAGCACACCGACCCTGGTCGCCACCACGCTCGGCGACAACAGCACCCCCACCACCACCGTGCGCCAAGGCGTCTCCACATCGGTGGCGCCGGTCGTCGAGCACCCGGTGCCCACGTACCAGGTGTCCCGCAAGACCACGGTCGAGCGCGGTGCGGTCGCAGTGGCGGTCAACGGCGGCAGCCTGGTCATCACCACGGCCAACGCCGTCGAGGCCGACGACACGGTCGATCTCGTCCTGCCCGACGGCGGCATCGAGACCGCGAAGGTGCTCCTCGTCGACCAGCGTGCCGGCATCGCCGTGCTCGAGCCCGACACTGCCAAGAAGGTCGAGGCGTTCACCGTGGCCACCACGCTCGTGGCGGGCGACGTGCTCACCTTCTACGGCGACTCCAAGCGCACGGTCACCGTCGGCACCGACGGCACCGTGGCCACCGACTGGGCCGGCGCCGACACCCGCGAGGGCGCGCCGGTGCTCAACCAGCGCGGAGAGCTGGTGGCCCTCTGCTCGCACACGGGCACCACGGCCACGCTCGTGTCGCTGGCCAGCCTCGACGAGTTGCGCCGCGTGCTCGGCGGCATGCCCGGGAGCGCCAAGCCCTGGCTGGGCGTCATGTTGGCCGACGATCCGCAGGGATCGCTCACCGTCGCTGCGGTCGACGCCACCGGCCCGGCCGCGGCCTCCGGTCTCGTCATCGGTGACGTGATCGACGCGGTCGACGGCGTGACGGTGCACGACTCCACGGCGCTCGGCATCGCCCTCGCCGCGCACGTGGCCGGCGATCGGGTGGCCATCGGGGTGCAACACGCCGACGGCAGCACCACCACCGTGTCGGTGGTGCTCGCCCAGGGCAAGAACAGCCTCTGATCCGGCCCGGACCCGACCCAGACGGGCGCGGACCCGACCCCAAGACCGGCGTTCCGGGCAGCGATGCCGACGGATTCCGTCAGGATCCCTGCCCAGAAGCCTGGATGGCGGAACTCCTGCCCAGAAGCCGACCCAGAAGCCGACCCGGAAGCCGACCGGAAGCCGGCCGAGAGAACAGGGGGTCAGAGCGAGCGACGGCGGTGGGCGCGGCGCACGCCGCGGAGCACGGCCAGGGTGATGCCCAGGACCACGACGGCGAGGCCGCCGAGCGACAGCTCCTGGCGACGCTTGGGCGACACCATCGTCCACCACTTGGCCTCGGTGCCCTCCACGTAGGCCTGCTCGTTGGTGACCGTCGGTCGCCAGCCCACGGCCTTCAGCCGGTCATTGGCCACCAGCCACGGCGACCGCGTGTAGCTGCGCAGGCCGGGCGGGATGGGACCGCGCTGGAAGCGCCAGCGCAGGCCGGTGATCGCTTCGCTGACGCGATCGGGCAGCTTGAGGCGCGGCACGCCGCCGGCGAGGGCACGGACGCGCTCGCTCTGCACCCATCCGTCGGGCGCCACGTTGTAGACGCCGTCGAGCCGCTGCTCGACACCGAGCACCACCGCGCTGGCGAGGTCGTCGAGGTGCAGGAACTGGGCGGGTGGGTCGCTCTCGCTGAGCCGCTGCCCCATGCCCGCGGCCAGCGCGCTGGCGAGCCCGCTGGTGCCATCGGCGGCCATGGTGATCACCGGACGCAGCACGGTGACGGTGCGATCCGGACGATCGAGGCGCCAGCCGTCGACCAGCTGCTCGACCGCGCCGAGCTGGCGGGCATAGGCGAACTCGACGTCGGGACGCAGTGCCGCGTCCTCGGTGAGCGGCACGGGGTTGTTGACCCACGCCCCGTACACCATCGCCGACGAGACGAGCACAACGTGATGCGCCTGCGGGCAGTCGGCCAGGGCGGCGGTGAGCCCCTGCAACGCACTCTCGCGGCGCGAGGCGCGGGCGTCGGCGTCGTACGCGCTGAGCCACACGAGCACCTCGCAGTCGGCGGGCTCGACCGCGGTGGCACGGTCGCCCGATGCGAGCAGCCGCAGCACGCGTGCACCGAGCCCGCTCGTGCCGTCGTTCACCCAGACCGGGATGGTGGCGGTGGTCACCGTGCTCACGCCTGCGACGCTAGCGGGGTTCGCCCGACCTGGAACCCCCGTAGGCTTCGTCCATGGCAGACGGTGACCCCAATCCTGCAGAGTTCGGCGACAACCCCTTCGCCAACCTCCCCATGTTCGGCGACCTGGCGAAGGCGCTCGCCGGCCAAGGCCCGCTCAACTGGGACGCGGCACGGCAGTTCGCCGCGCTCTCCAGCGCGGGCGGCACCAGCGAGCCCAACGTCGATCCTGCGGTGCGAATCCAACTCGGCGAGCTCACCCGCATCGTCGAGATGCACGTGCGCGACCTCACCGGGCTCGACACCGCCTTCCCCGAGGTCACACCGGTCACGCGCTCCACGTGGGCGCAACGCACGCTCGACGCCTACCGTCCGTTGTTCACCGAGCTCGCCACCTCGCTCGGCCAGCGACCCACCGGCGACAGCGAGGCGCTCGCCGAGGCCGACCCGCTGATGGCGATGATGGCCAACCTCAGCCAGATGATGGCCCCCAGCATGATGGGCATGGCTGTGGGCTCGATGGTGGGCCGCATGGCAGCGCGCACGTTCGGCCAGTACGACCTTCCCATCCCCCGTGGCGACGAGACGATGCTGGTGGTCCCGGCCAACATCGACCAGTTCGCGAGCGACTGGAGCCTGCCGGTCGACGAGATGCGCCTGTGGGTGCTCGCCCAGGAGCTCATCGGTCACACGCTGTTCTCCATCACATCGTTGCGCGACGACTTCGCCGCACTGGTCCGCCGGCACGTCGGCGCGTTCCGCCCCGACCCGTCGGCGGTGGCCGATCGGCTCTCGTCGCTCGAGGCCGACGAATCGGCCGACCCCATGCAGGCGATGCAGCAGCTCCTCGGCGACCCCGCGGTGCTGCTGGGTGCGGTGCAGTCGCCCGAACAGGCGACGCTCGCTCCGCAGCTCGACGCGGCCGTGGCCGCCGTGGTGGGCTACGTCGACTACATGGTCGACGCGGTGGCGGTACGAGTCATCGGGGGCGACGCGCTGCGCATCGCCGAAGCCGTGCGCCGTCGCCGGGTGGAAGTGGCGCCCGACGATCTGTTCGTCGAGCGACTGCTAGGGCTGCAGCTCACGCAGGAACAGGTGCAGCGCGGCAAGACCTTCGTCGCCGGTGTGGTCGACCGCGTGGGCGAGGCCCGCATGACCGAGCTGTTCGCCTCACCGCAGGCGCTCCCCACGCCGGCCGAGCTCGACGCACCGGGCCTCTGGATCGCCCGCCTCGAGCTCTGACCCGGGCTACGGCCGGGGCGGTCGCTCAGGGCCGCGGCGGTGGCAGCGGCCGACGCTGGCCCGTCGGCGGGCGAACCTGACCCGCGGGCCGTTCCTGACCCGACGCCGGCGTGCCGCCCGTTCGACGGCGCCTCACCTCGTTCGCCAGCCCTCGCCGTGCCCGCTGGGTGAGCGTGGGCGGGAGCGGCTTGCCGGCGCGCACCGCACGCGACCCGATGAGGTAGCTCGCCGCCGCGAACGCGCCGAACAGGCCGACCACCAGGAACCCCACCTGCCCGGGCAAGGTGAACGCGACGGGCGGCACGGCGGCGAGCACCCACGCCAGCTGGAAGCGCGTCTCGAACTGCGCGAAGGCACGACCCTGGTTCGCGTCGGGAGCGTCTCGTTGCACGATCGAGTCGAACGCGAGGCGGCCGATGGCGTTGGCGAAGCCGACGATGAACGCGAGGAAGATCGCTGTCCCGAGGCCGCCTGTGACCGCTGCTCCGATGCCGGCGACGGCGACCATGGCCAACGCGCTGGTGAGGATGGCTTCCTCACGCAGCGACCGTCGCAGCGCGGGCGCGATCACGTTGCCGATCATCGACCCGACAGTGCTCGCTGCGACGGTGAATCCGAACTGCACGAGGCCGTACTCCTGGCGAAGCCAGAACATGAGGTGAATGGTGAGAAAGCCCGCGCTGGCACGGATGAGCGCCATGGCGGCCGAGGCGAGCACGATGCCTGCGGAACGGAGCTCGACCTTCTCCTGCTTCGCGGCACGCGTCGCGGCGACGACGTCGCGAGGTAGCTGCCGGGCGAGCAGCGCGGCGAGCACGAAGAGCCCGACGCCCACCATCAGCGGCACTCCGACGGCCAGCTTGCCCAGCCCGGCGGCGAGCATGAAGGAGATCGCGCCCACGACACCGGAGATGAGGCTGAGCTTCGAGTTGGCCTCCACCAGCTCTTCGTCGGTTCGCACCACCGACGGCACCAACGCGCTCTTCGAGACGGCGTAGGTCTTCTGCATGACCATCACACCGAAGACCAGCGGGTAGAGCAACAGATCGTCGGTGTGGAACGCGATGAGGAGCAACAGGAGCGCGCGGGCGACGGCCGTGATCTGCATCACCATCCGCCGACCGCCGGGGATGCGGTCGACCGTGGGGCCGATCGCCGGTGCGACCACGGCGAACGGTGCCATGCTCACGAGCAGGTAGAGGATGACCTTCGAACGCTGCGCGTCGGGCGTGAGGTTGAAGAACACGGAACCGGCCAGTGCGCCCAACATCGCGGCATCGCCCATCGTCATGAACGCGTGGGTGCGAGCAAGTCGACGGAAGGGCGACTGGGTGTGCACCGGCCGTGGACGTGCACGCATCGGGCGGACGGTGCCGGGGCGCACTCGCTCGTTGCTCACGCCCGCATCGTAGGTGCGTCAGTCCTTCGGACGTTCGTACTTGTAGCCGAGACCGCGGATGGTGACGATGCGCGTGGGGTTGGCCGGGTCAGGTTCGAGCTTCGAGCGGAGCCGTTTCACGTGCACGTCGAGCGTCTTGGTGTCCCCCACGTAGTCGCTCCCCCACACCCGGTCGATGAGCAGGTCGCGGGTGAGCACACGACCCGCGTTGGCGAGCAGCAGGTGCAGCAGGTCGAACTCCTTCAACGGCAGTGCGAGGTCCTCGCCGGAGAGCGACACGCGGTGCTCGTCGGGGTCGAGGGTCACATCACCGACCGACAGCACGCTCTCGGTGCCCTTCGGCACCGGCGGCGCGGCGTTGCCCTGGCGACGCATCACCGCTCGCATCCGAGCAACGAGCTCGCGCATGCGGTAGGGCTTGCTGACGTAGTCGTCGGCACCCACCTCGAGGCCCACCACGGTGTCGATCTCGGCACCCTTGGCGGTGACCATGATGATGGGCACCTGGCTGTACTTGCGCAGCTGCCGACACACGTCGATGCCACTCAACTTGGGCAGCATCACGTCGAGCAGCACGAGGTCGGGCATCACGACGTCGAACTTCTGCAACGCCTCGGCGCCGTCGACGGCCACCTCGACCACGAAGCCCTCACGTGCGAGACCGATCGTGAGCGCCTCGACGTAGCTGGGTTCGTCTTCCACCACGAGGACGGTGGGGCGGCGATGGGTGGACATCTAGGAAGGCTCCTTGGTCGGGATTCGGAGGCTGAACGTGCTGCCTTCTCCCTCGCGGGAGCGCACCGATACGTCGCCACCGTGGTTGTTGGCCACATGGCGCACGATGGCGAGGCCGAGACCGGTGCCGCCGGTGTCGCGGCTGCGGGCGCGGTCGACCCGGTAGAAGCGCTCAAAGACCCGGTCGAGGTCGCGGGCGGGAATGCCCACGCCCTGGTCGACGACGTTGATGATCACGGCCTCGTCGTCGGTACCGGCGACCACACGGACGGTGCCGCCGCGGTTGCTGTACTTCAC
>PMCN01000098.1:0-9437 GCA_003154135.1 Acidimicrobiaceae bacterium | reverse complement strand
CCGAAGCTCTCGGCGGTGAGGCGATGACGGGCCGCCGACTCGGCCAGCACCGCATCGACGCTCACCAACTCCTGCTCGCCGCGACCACCGAGCTCGATGCGCGACAGCTCGAGCAGGTCGTCGATGGTGTTGGCCGCGCGGTGGGCCTCGTCGACCATCTTGTTCGCGAGGCGGCGGTTCACGTCGAGGTCGTCGCTGTCGACCATGGTCTCGGCCAGCAGCGCGAGTGCACCGACCGGGGTCTTCAGCTCGTGACTGATGTTCGACACGAAGTCGGTGCGCACGGTATCGAGCCGCGCTCGTTCGCTGAGATCGTCGACGGTGGCGAGCGCGCCGCCATCGGGCAGCGGCACCGCCCGCACGTTCAGTACGCGCATGGGCGGGCCGAACAGCGTCACGCGTTCCTCGGCTGCCTCGCCGCGCAGGGCGCACGCGATGAGGCGGTCCGCAGCCGCCTTCAACAGCACGTCGCCGTGGCCGCCCAACGCGACCGCTCCGTTGCGCAGCACCTCGTTGCCACGGGCGTCGGCGATGACGAGCCCGACCGGCGCCGCTTCGATGGCCATGCGCAGACGCTGCGCCTCGCGTTCGGCGACGTCCTTCGCCCGGCGTGCCTCGTCGAGCTCTTGCTGGAGCCGCGCGTCGCCGCCGCGAGCGAACAGACTCACGTCGCCTCGCCTGCTCCAGGCGGCGCAGTCAACGAACCGTCATCGACGATGATCACCTGTGGCCGGTTCGGCTTGGAGTGGTCGGGCACCTTGCCAGTGACGATGTAGAGCACCCGTTCGCTCATGTTGACGGCATGGTCGCCGATGCGTTCGTAGAACCGGGCGACCATGGCGAGCTGCACTGCCACCTGCAGGTCGATGTGCCCGGCCGCCTGGCTCTCGAAGATGGCGCCGATGAACTGCTTGTGCAGCGCGTCGAGGTACGCGTCCATGTCGTCGACGGCCGCGGCCTTCGCCGCGTCGTTCTCCTGGAACGCCTCGATGGCGGCGGTGTAGAGCGCCTGCGCCTGCTCACCCATTCGGCTGATGATGCCGCGCAGCTTCGGGTCGAGCGTGTGCCCGTAGATGCGGCGCGCAGCCTTGCAGATGTTGGCCGCGAGGTCGGCGCTGCGCTCGATCTCGGCGATCATCTTCAGCAGTGCGAGCACCTGGCGCAGCTCGCCAGCGACAGGCGCTTGCAGGGCGAGGATCTGCACGCACTGCTCCTCCACCGCCACAGCGTGGGCGTCGATCTCGGCGTCGCCCCGGATGATGTACTCGGCGGCCTCGAGGTCGCCATCGAGCAGCACCGCCGTGGCGCGCGGGACGATCTCCACCACGCGTGCCGCGAGCAGAGCCAGCTCGGAGCGAGCGTGAGCGAGCTCCTGGTGGTAGGTCTTGCGGAGCTCATCCATCAGCCGAACCGTCCTGTCACGTAGGCCTCGGTACGCTCGTCCGAGGGCTTGGAGAAGATCGTGGTGGTGCGGTCGAACTCGACCAGCACACCGGTGCGCCGGTCGCTCTCCGGGTTCACCTCGGTGGTGAAGAAGGCGGTGCGATCGCTGACACGAGCCGCCTGCTGCATGTTGTGCGTGACGATGACGATCGTGAACTGGCTCTTGATCTCCTTCATGAGATCCTCGATGCGGGCAGTGGCCACGGGGTCGAGCGCCGAGCACGGCTCGTNNCGCTGCTGCTGACCACCCGACATGCCGAGCGCCGAGGACTTCAGCCGCGTCTTCACCTCGTCCCACAGCGCGGCGCCCTTCAGCGACTCCTCCACGATGCCGTCGAGCTCGCCCTTGCTGCGGATGCCGTTGACCCGCGGGCCGAAGGCAACGTTGTCGTAGATGCTTTTGGGGAACGGGTTGGGCCGCTGGAACACCATGCCGATGCGCCGCCGCACCTCGGTGGCCGACACTTCGGCACCGTACAGGTCGACGCCGTGGTAGAGCACCTTGCCGCCCACGCGGGCACCGGGGATGACGTCGTTCATGCGGTTGAGGCAGCGCAAGACGGTGGTCTTACCGCAGCCGGACGGGCCGATGAAGGCTGTGATCTCGTTGTGACCCAGCTTCATCGTGACGTCGCGGACGGCACGGAACGCTCCGTAGTGCACTTCCAGTGCCTGCAAATCGAACACCTTTGACTCGGTGGATTCAGCCGCCATGTTGTTCGTTTCCTCGGCGTCGAGCGCCATGGTGACCTCCTGGGTCGAAGAGCGTGTGAACGGCTGCACCATCATCGCCGCTTCTGGTAGGCCGCCGTCACCAGACGGGCGAGCACGGTGAACACGAAGGTGATGCCCACGAGGGTGAACGCCGCGCCCCAGCCACGCTCCTGCGGGCCGGGCAGCACCTGGCTGGCGTTCTGGAAGATCTGGTACGACAACGTGGTGTTGGGACCGCTGAGCACGTTCCAGTGGGTCTTGGTCACGACGCCGATGGTGAACAGGAGCGGGGCAGTCTCGCCCGCCGCTCGAGCGACGGCGAGGAGGCAGCCGCTGACCACGCCGGGCAGCGCCGCAGGGAGTACCACGGTCGTGATGGTGCGACCCTTCCGGGTGCCGAGGGCATAGCTGGCCTCGCGCAGGTGCTCGGGCACCAGTCGCAGCATCTCCTCTGTGGAGCGGATCACCACCGGCAGCATCAGACAGGCGAGCGCGAGCGCGCCGCCGAGCCCGGACAGGCCGAACCGCAAGGTGAACACCACGTAGACGAAGAGGCCCATCACGATGGAGGGCACACCCGTCATCACCATCGAGAGGAAGCGCACCGCGCGGGCGAGGCGCGACTGGCCACCGTACTCGTGGAGGTACACCGCGCCGAGGATGCCGAGCGGGATGGCGAGCGCCGACGCCAGCGCGGTGATGAGCAGCGTGCCGATGACGGCCGGGCCCATGCCGGGGCCTCTCGTCCGCTTCTGGATGGGGATCGACTTGGTGAACCACGAGGGGAAGTCGCGGAACACGATGCCGGCGCCCTTCATGACCACGGTGCCGATGACGAACACCAGCGGCACGAGGATGACGAGGAACGACAGGAACATCAGCGACACCATCAGATGGCTCTTGGCCGAGCGCCACGAGCGCTTGACCGCGAGATCGCTGGCGAGCAGGGTGCTCATTGGCCACCTCGGGTCTTCTTCATCGAGCGGTTGACGATCGCAGTGGCGGCAACGTTCACGACGATGGTCATCACGAACAGTGTCATCGCCATCGCGATGAGGGCCGACTTCTTCAGCGAGTCGGCTTCACCCCACTCGGCCGTGATGACGGCCGGCATGGAGTTGCCGGACGCCAGGAGGTTGAACGTGATGGCACCGGTGGCGCTGCCGATGACGAGCGCGACGGCGATGGTCTCGCCCATCGCGCGGCCGAGGCCGAGCATCACTGCGCCCACCAGGCCGCCCTTGGAGTGGGGCAGCACGGCGCCGCGGATCATCTCCCAGCGCGTGGCGCCGAGCGCCAGCGCAGCCTCCTTCTCGAAGGCGGGCGTGGTCTCGATGACGGAGCGGGAGAGCGAGACCACGATGGGCGTGATCATCACCGCAAGGATGATGCCGGCGGTGAAGAACGACCGGCCCTGCGGGTTGCTGCCGAACAGCGAGCCGAGCACCGGCACGCCGTGGAACGTACGCGACAGCCAGCCGTAGAGGCCCTTGATGTGCTCGGCGAGCACGAGGATGCCCCACAGGCCGAACACGACACTGGGCACCACGGCCAGCAGGTCGATGACGTAGGTCATCACATGACGCAGCCACACCGGAGCCACCTGCGTGATGAACAACGCGATGCCGAGGCTGATGGGCACCGAGAGGAGCAGCGCCACGAAGGCGGTGTACACCGTTCCCCAGATGTACGAGAGGATCCCGTAGTCCTTCGCCGGCGGGTTCCACACCCTGCTGGTGAAGAACTTGACGCCCATGTGCCCCAGCGCCTGCGTGCTGCGGCTCATCATCGTGTAGGCGATGAGGCCGAGCACCAGCAGCACGACCAGTCCGGCGGCATAGCTGAGGCCTTTGAAGGTGCGGTCGGCGGTGCCGCCCGACCCTTCGAGGTCATGAGCGAGCGTGGACCGGTCAGGAGGCGAGGAGTGCAGGGTGGCGGTCATGACGGCGGGACCCTTGAGAACAGTACTGCCCGGGTGATCGGCACCGAAGCGCCGACCACCCGAGCCGTACCGAAGGGAATGTGATCAGGCCTTGACGATCTTGTCGAGCTGGGCGATCGCCTTGGTGGCCAGGTCGGCGGGGAGCGGCGCGTAGTTCACGTCGCCGGCGTGCTGCTGACCATCGGTGAGGAGGAACTTCAGGAACGCCTTGGTCGCGTCGGCCTTGGCGGCGTCGGTTTGCTTGGCGTACACGATGATCCACGTCTGCGCAGTGATCGGGTACGACCCGTCACCGTCGGCCCAGACGGCGCTGAAGGTCAGGTTGTCGGCAACCTTCGCTCCGGCAGCGGCCGCCGAGGCGGCGTCGAGCGTCGGGTCGACGAACTTGCCGGCCTTGTTCTGCACCGAGGCGAACTTCAGCGCGGCGTCTTTGGCGTCGGAGAGGTCGACGTAGCCGATGGCGCCATCGGTGCTCTTGATGATCTGCGCCACACCGCCGTTGCCCTGACCTGCCTGGGTGTCGGCCGACCACTGCACGGTGCTGTCGGTGCCGAGGGTCCAGATGCCGCCGTTGGCCTTGCCCACCGAGTTCTCCAGGAACTTGGTGAAGTTGCCGGTGGTGCCACTGGAGTCACTGCGGTGCACGACCGTGATCGCAGTGCTGGGCAGCGTGACGCCGGGGTTGTCGGTGGCGATGGCCGGATCGTTCCAGGTCTTGATCTGACGCTGGAAGATCTTGGCGATCGTGGCCGGGCTGAGCTGCAGCTTGTCGAGGCCGCTCACGTTGTAGCTGACGGTGATCGGGGCGACGACGACCGGGAAGTAGAGGACGTCGCCGCCCTTGTACTTGGAAAGGTCGGCATCCTTGATGGTGCCGTCGGTGCCGGCGAAGTCGACGATCGTGTCGGCGAGGTCCTGACGGCCCTTGCCCGAGCCGCCACCGCCGTAGTTGATCGTGACGCCGGAGTTGGCGGCGGTGAACGACGCGATCTCCTGCTCGAGGAACGCCTGCACGAACGTGGAGCCCGATGCGTTGAGCGTGGCCGAGAGCTTCACGGCGTCGGTGACCGGCGTCGTGGTGTTGGCGGCAGTGGTGGTGCTCTCTCCGGAAGAGGAAGCGCTGGTGGTGGTGGGGGCTGCTGTCGTCGCCGTCTTGCTGTCGCTACCGCAAGCGGCAGCGAACACGGTGAGCGAGACGAGCCCGGCGAGTACGACCCGCCGATTACGAGTGTTCACGAATGTGTCTCCTGTTGGTGGGGATGAACAACAGGGGGGCACGGTAAACGGACAAGGTGACGCCGACCCGCCGGGGAGGTGAACGAGAGATGAACGGCACCGGAACTCGTGGGGGCGCCCTCAGGCCTTCTGGCGGTCGTTGACCCACTCGTAGAAGCGCGCCTGTGCGTCACCGGCCGGGAACTGCGCGGGACCGCGCCGGTGCCAATCACCGTCGGCGTCGAGCTCGTGGCGCACGATGTCGTCGGCGAGGTCGAACGTGAACACCTGGTCGAGCCATGCGCGGTGCTTGGGGTGGGTGACCGGCACGAGCACCTCGATGCGGCGGTCGAGGTTGCGGCCCATCCAATCGGCGCTGCCGATGAGGAACAGCGGCGAGTCGTCGTCGCCGTGCTCGAAGCGGACGATGCGCGAATGCTCGAGGTACCTGCCCAGGATGCTGCGGACCCGGATGTTGTCGCTGCGTCCTTCGATGCCGGGTCGCAGGCAGCAGATGCCGCGGATGAGCAGGTCGACCTGCACGCCCGAGCCACTGGCCTCGTAGAGCGCATCGATCAGCTCGGCGTCGGCGATGGAGTTGAGCTTGGCGGTGATGCGCCCGTCGGCGCCGAAGCTGCGCTCGTGCTCGATGAGGTCGAGCAACTGGTTGCGCAGGTCGCGTGGCGCGACGAGCAGCGACTGGAACTGCACCGCCCGGCTGTAGCCGGTGAGGTGGTTGAACAGCTGCGTCACGTCGGCACCGACCTGCGGATCGCAGGTGAGGAACCCCACGTCCTCGTACAGACGAGCGGTCTTGGAGTTGTAGTTGCCCGTGCCGATGTGGCAGTAGCGGCGCAGCCCGTCGTCGTCCTGGCGCACCACCAGCGTGCACTTGGCATGCGTCTTCAGCCCTACCAGGCCGTACACGACGTGCACGCCTGCACGTTCGAGCTCGCGTGCCCAGCCCACGTTGGTGGCTTCGTCGAAGCGTGCCTTCAGCTCCACCAGCACGGCCACCTGCACCCCGCGCTCGGCGGCGCGCATGAGGCTGCGGGCGATGGGACTGTCGCCACCGGCGCGGTACAGGGTCATCTTGATGCTCTGCACCCGCGGGTCGTCGGCGGCCTGTGCGATGAAGTTCTCGACGCTGCTGGCGAAGCTCTCGTACGGGTGGTGCACCATGAGTGCCCGCTCGCGGATGACGCTGAAGATGCTGCGATCCTGGCTCTCGGCGCGCAGGATGCGGCCTGCCGTGATGGGCGGCCACGACCCGTCCTTGAGGTCGGGCAGGTCGAGCGCGTGGAGCTGGAAGAGGCAGGTGAGGTCGAGGAGTCCGCGGTGGCGCGACACGTCGCCGGGCTCGACCTCGAGCTCGCGCATCATCAACTCGAGCATCTCGTCGCTGATGCCGTGCTGCACCTCGAGGCGGACGGCGCGTCCGAACCGGCGTCGGCGCAGTTCGAGCTCGACCGCGGCCAGCAGATCGTCGGCCTCCTCCTCCTCGAGGGTGAGGTCGGCGTTGCGGGTGACGCGGAAGTACGCATGCTCCTCGACCACCATGCCCACGAACAGCTGGTGCAGCTGGGCGGCGATGATCTGCTCGACGGGCACGAAGCGCTCGCCGTCGGAGAGGGCCACCATGCGCGGGAAGACCGTGGGGATCTTCACCCGTGCGAAGCGGCGCTCGCCGGTGTCGGGGTCGCTCACCATGGCCGCGAGGTTGAGCGCCATGTTNNGAGATGTAGGGGAACGGGTGGGCCGGGTCGACCGCCAGCGGCGTGAGCACCGGGAAGATGCGCTGCTCGAACCAGGCCATGAGCTCGAGGTGCTCGTGCACGTCGAGCGAGTCCCAGTGCACCACGCGCACGCCACGCTCGGCCAGGCGCGGCAGCAGCATGTCGAACACGACGGCTTCCTGCTCGGCGACGAACCGCGACACCGTGTCGCCGATGGCGTCGAGCTGCGCCTGCGGCGAGAGGCCGTCGGGCGCTGACGACGCGACGCCTGCGGCCACCTGGTCCTTGAGCGCGGCAACGCGCACCTGGAAGAACTCGTCGAGGTTCGAGGAGCAGATGGCGCAGAACTTCAGCCGTTCGAGCAACGGCATGCCCGGCTCCTCGGCCAGCGAGAGCACGCGACGATTGAACGCCAGCCAGCTCAGCTCGCGATTCAGCAGGCGTGACGACATGCCACGACACTACCGACCGCGTCGGGCCGGGGATCAGCCTTCGGCGTCGCCGAGTCCGAGATCCCACTCGAGCGAGATGCGCTCGCGCTCGGCATCGCGCACGATGCGCTCACGGTTGCGGCGGAACTGCGGGTCGTCGCGGGGCAGCAGCACCAACCGGGCCAGCACGCGGGCGCGGAACTCGTCGATCACGGTGCGATCGCCGTAGTCGCCGTAGACCTCCCAGTGCGGGGAGACCGGCCCGAGGTACACCACGCGTGCGTGGGCCCGGGGCTGATCGATGGCGATGTCGGTCATGCGGATTCTCCTGCCGGTTCGGCTCGCCCAGGTGGTCGCGGCGAGACGGCCCTCCGAGTCTAGCGGCAGGTCGGTCTACATGAACTCGGTAAGAAATGGGCGCTGCAGGCCCGCGACGGGGTCGTTTCTGATAGACCTGGGTCAACTCGGGAACCTCCACGGCGTTGCCGGCGTCTGTACAGGCAACGACGGTGTGGTTCGCGGGCCCTTGGGCTACGTGCGGGCGCACCAACGAGCCGCGATCCCCCCATGTCGCGGCGCACAAGGAGAAGACGCAATGCAAGTCAACATCGGTGCACCCGACAACGATTCCGCCACTGCGTGGATGTCCGAGGGCAACTGTCGCAACTACCCACCTGCGGTGTTCTTCCCCAGCGACGGTGTGGGCGTCGACCGCGCCCGCAAGATCTGCAACGAGTGCCCCGTCGGCGATCAGTGCCTCGAGTACGCACTCGAGCACCGCATCGAGCACGGCGTGTGGGGCGGCTGCAGCGAGCGCGAGCGTCGCCGCATCATCAAGCGTCGCCGCACCACTGTCTGATCCGGCCGCTGTACGGCCCACCACGCGAAAAGACGCCGGCGCCCGTGGGGCGGCCGGCGTCGAGTCGCGTACGTGAGGTCGAGGCTCAGGCCTCGTCGGACTTGGTGGCCTCGGCGGGCTTGGAGGATTCCTTCTGGCCCTCGGCCAGACCGTCCTTGAACTCCTTCTGCGCCTTACCGATGTTCTTGGCCAACTTGGGCAGCTGCGAGCCACCGAAGAGCAAGATGATGACGAGCAGAACGATGCCGATCTCGGCGGGGGAATCGAACATTGCGATCATGGGGTCACTGTAGCCCTCTCGTGGATGAAACCGTTGTCGTGCAGTGGTTCGGAGACGAGCGTCGATCGGGTTGCCCGAGTGCGCGGGTGGCGCCCGTGTCAGGCGCTGGTGCGACGCGCGGCCTGCGCCCGCTGGCGACGCAGACGGCGGCGCTCACGCTCTGACAGTCCACCCCAGATGCCGAACTTCTCGCCGTTGACGAGGGCGTACTCGAGGCAGTCGGTGCGCACGACACAGCCGCGACACACCTCCTTGGCCTCGCGCGTGGACGCGCCACGCTCGGGGAAGAAGAGGTCGGGGTCGACACCGAGGCAGTTGGCTTCGTCCTGCCAGTTGCCTTTGGGCTCGGTGTTGAGTTCGATGTGCATGCGGGCCGGCCTCCCTGCGATCAGGCCTTGCAGAGTGTCGGGAGCGACACCCCTGTAATTACATGGGCGTCATTCTCCCCTATCACATCACCTTCGCGCAAGGGGGGATTTTGAACGGCGCCTGACGAGGGCATTCGCGCGATTCAGGCGGTGCGTCTGGCGCCACGCCCACGCGCGAGCTGCCGCTTGTGCTCGATGAAGTCGACGAGCACGTAATCGCCCAGCGTCTCGGGGTTGGTGAAGAACGCCCGGCCGCGGTTCACGGCCGTGAGCTGCTCGACGAACGACTTCAGGCCGTAGTCGGCGTCGAGCATGAACGTGTTGATGCGGATGCCGTCGCGGGTGCAGCGCGCCGCCTCGCGCAGCGTGGCCTCGATGGTCTCCTGCACCGGCGGGTAGTTGAAGAACACATCGCCGCGCGGCGTGATGTGCGCGGTGGGCTCGCCGTC
>PMCN01000284.1:7751-7889 GCA_003154135.1 Acidimicrobiaceae bacterium | reverse complement strand
AGCGTCTGCTCACGCTCGTCGTGGCCCCCGCCGAGACCGGCGCCGCGCTTGCGACCGATCGAGTCGATCTCGTCGATGAAGATGATGGCGCGACCGAGCTTGCGGGCCTGCTGGAACAGGTCGCGCACGCGGCTGGCG
>PMCN01000284.1:1837-7679 GCA_003154135.1 Acidimicrobiaceae bacterium | reverse complement strand
TCGTAGCCGGCGATGTCGGCGAAGGTGGTGGACGGCTTGTCGGCCGAGTAGGTCTTGGCGCGGCTGCGGCCGATGGACATCACGTTGCCCATCTGTCCCTGCGCGCGTTTGTTCATCCAGACGAAGAACCCGATGATGAGCGCGACGGGCAGCAGCAGGCTCGCCCAGCTGAGCAACCAGTTGCTGTCGGGCTGCTTGATGGTGACGTCGACGTTGTGCAGCGCGAGGAGCGACTTGTCGGACTCGAGCGGGAAGTTGTCGCGCACGGTGGTGGTGAACTTCGAGCCGTCGGTGAGCACACCCGACACCGAGTTGGAGCCGTTGGTGACGGAGATGCTCTTCACCTTGTTGGCGTTGACGGCGGTGACGAACTCGGAGTAGCTGATCTTGGTGCCCGTGTTGGTGGGCCACACCTGGTTGAGCACCAGAGTGCCCAGGAGCACGGCGAGCAGGACCGGGATGGTCCAGCGTGGCCAACCGGCACCCAGCGGCTTGCGGCCGCCACCCTGCGGCGGTTGCTGGCCCGGCTGCTGGCCACGCCCGGGGGGAGGCGGCGGGGGCGGCGGGGGCAGGTTGCTCATGGGCATATGCTACGGCCCAGGGGCATCCACCACCCGGCGCGCGGGGCGTTTTAGCCTGCGTCGCCATGCATCGGCAGTGTTCTCGCTCCGGGTGCGCCGACGAGGCGATCGCCACCCTGTCGTATCAGTACGCGCGGTCGCTGGTGTGGCTCGACGACCTGTCCGACGAACGCGATCCGCACAGCTACGACCTGTGCCAGCGGCACACCGCGCGCCTGTCGGTGCCCAACGGCTGGCGCATGGACGACCGCCGCACTCGCCGCCGACTCGCCTACGCCGCAGCACCGCGGCTCGCCGGCTGAACCCCCCGAATCCCGTCGCGAGCCCCTCGCCGATAGGCTCGCCCGACGTGCCCGTGCCCAGCCTGCCAATCACTCGCGCACCAGGCGACCGTGCACCCATCGAGGTGCGCGATGCGCTCGTCATCTGGATCGGCGCGTGGCTCGTCGGGCAGGTGCTCGCCGCCGCGGTCGCGGCCGCGTCGGGTCACACCAACGTGGTCGACGCGGGCCCGGTGTGGTTCTTCGGCATCGCCGTCGCCGGCTGGGTGCCACTCGTCGCCGGGGTGTGGGGCGCAGGAAGGCGCTTCGGCACCGGCAACCTGGCGAGCGACTTCGGCTACTCGTTCCGACCCATCGACCTCATCGGCCTGCCGCTCGGTGTGCTCACCCAGCTCGTGCTCGTGCCGCTGCTCTACTGGCCCCTCCGCACGGCGTGGCCGTCGACCTTCACCCGCACGCATCTCGAGCAGCGCGCTCGCGACCTGTGGGACCACGCCAGCGGCGGTGGGTTGGTGCTGCTCGTGCTCGTCGTCGCCGTGGGCGCACCCCTCGTGGAGGAGCTGGTGTACCGCGGTCTGCTGCAGGGTGCGTTCACGCGCCGCCTCGACGACGTGCTCGGGGTGGTGCTCGTCGCCGCGATCTTCGCCATCGTGCACTTCCAGCCAGTGGAGACGCCGGGCCTGTTCGTCGTCGGCCTCGTGCTGGGCACGTGCGCGCTGCGCACTCGTCGTCTCGGCATGGGAGTGCTCGCGCACATGGCCTTCAACGCCACCGGCCTCGTCCTGGTGGCCGTGAAGTGACNNCCCGAGCGTGGAACAATGCAGACCGGCATGACCGAACTCCCCGACGCCGAACCCGACGACGCGCTCGATCTTCCCGAAGCGACGCACACCACCCTCAACGACGGGGCCAACACGGCGCCGACGTGGGGTGGCCGCGTGTGGCGGCGGATCACGCGGCGATTCGACAACTGGCTCAACTCGCCGTGGCCGTACGAGCGGGTCGTGCAGTACCTCGTCGCGCTCATCGTGGTCGGCGGTTGCACCGTCGCCGTCATGCAGGTGGCCCACATGGGGCTCGTGTTCGAGAACAACACTCCCGATGGCGGCGACATGGGCGCGCACGTGATGGCTCCGGCGTACCTGCGCGACCACCTGCTCAACCACGGCCAGATCAGCGGCTGGAGCAACTACTGGTACAACGGCTTCCCGCTCTACCGGTTCTACATGGTGGTGCCGGCGCTGATGATCGTGGCGCTCAACGTCGTGCTGCCCTACGGCATCGCCTTCAAGGTGGTCGCGTGTCTCGGCATCATCACCCTGCCGTTCTGCTGCTGGGCGTTCGGCCGGCTGGCGCGGTTCCGCTTCCCGATCCCGGAGCTGATGGCGCTCGCCGCGGTGGTCTTCCTGTTCGACGAGAGCTTCAGCATCTACGGCGGCAACGTGAAGAGCACGATGGCGGGCGAGTTCTCGTTCTCCATCGCGCTGTCGTTCGCCATGCTCGGCCTCGGTCTGTTCGCCCGCGGGCTCGAGACCGGCAAGTACCGCAACTGGGCCGCAATCGTGCTCGCGCTGGCGATGCTGTCGCACGGCATCGTGCTGCTCTTCGTCCTGGTGGCCGCGTTCCTCATGTGGCTGGTGTGGATGGACCGCACGCGCTTCGTGTACGGGCTCACGATGGGCATCACGGCCGTGCTCCTGAGCGCGTTCTGGGTGGTGCCGTTCCTCCTCAACCACCAGTACATGACCGACATGAAGTACGGGTACCGACCCGACGGCGCCGGCGACAGCTTCTGGAAGATGTTCTTCCCCTGGACCCCGTTCCTCGACATCCTCGTGTCGGGCTTCGCGCTCATCGGGTTCGTCAGCAGCGTGGTGAAGCGCAACCTCACGGGCGCGTGGCTGGGCATCATGTGCTTCGCCCTCATGGCCGCCACCTACGTCGCCCGCGGCAGCCTGCCCGTCATCGGCCTGCTGTGGAACCCGCGCATCCTGCCCTTCCTCTACCTCGTGCGCCTGCTGCTGATGATGGTGGGCATCGTCGACACGGTGCACTTCGTCGCCAAGGGCCTGCGCCAGCGCGAGCTGAACGTGCGCGAGATGTGCATCGCGGGTGCGTCGATCGCCGTCGTCGTCGGCCTCAGCGTGCTCACCGTCGAGCTGTTCCTGTTCCGTCAGGTGCCGGGTGCACGGCTGACGACGAAGAACGGCAAGACCGTCTACGCATGGGGCATCGGCGGGTGGGACCCCATCACGCTCACCCCCACCGCAACGCGCGCGCTCAGCGATGCCTGGACCCGCTACAACTTCGTCGGCTACGAGGGCCGCGACGCGTACGCCGAGTACCGCAACCTCGTCAACACCATGGCCGACCTCGGCAAGAACTCGCAGCAGGGCTGCGGCGAGGCGCTGTGGGAGAACAACGGTGACACCGGCGCGTACGGAACCACCATGGCGCTGATGCTGCTGCCGCACTGGACCGACGGCTGCATCACCAGCTCCGAGGGCCTGTACTTCGAGGCGTCGGGCACCACGCCGTACCACTTCCTCACCGCTGCGGCGATGAGCAAGAACAGCTCCAACCCGGTGCGCGAGTTGCGCTACACCGACAACAACGCAGCCATCGGCGTGCCCATGATGCAGAAGATGGGCATGAAGTACCTCATGGTCTTCACCCAGGCGGCCAAGGATCAGGCCGACACGCGCAGCGACCTGGCGCTCGTGGCCACCAGCGGTCCGTGGAAGATCTACCGCGTGCAGGACTCCGACGTGGTCGAACCGCTCACCGTGCAACCGGTGGTGGTGAAGGGCCGCTCGGGCGACCAGCGTGAACGGCACCTCGAGCTCGGCACCAGTTGGTTCCAGAACACGTCGGAATGGGCTGCGATGCCGGCCGATGACGGCCCGGCCGACTGGCAGCGCATCAGCGTGCAGGTCGACCTGACGCGACGGGTGGGCGCCAAGCCGATGGCGCCCGGACGCAAGGTCGACATCGTGGTGCCCAAGAACACCATCGTGCCCAAGGCGCTTCCTGCCATCACCGTCTCGAACTACCACCTCGGCGACCAGGACCTCAGCTTCGACGTGTCGCAGGTGGGTGTGCCGGTGCTGGTGAAGATGAGCTACTTCCCCAACTGGCAGGTCGACGGCGCGAAGGGCCCGTACCGCGTGGCCCCCAACTTCATGGTCGTGGTGCCCACCTCCACCCACGTGCGCCTCCACTACGAGGCGAGCTCCACCGACAAGGTGGCGTACCTGCTCACCTTCCTCGGCATCGTGTTCATGGTCTTCCTGCGCATCCGGGGCGATGTGAAGCACCGCAGCCCTCACCCCTTCCTGGTCGGCCCCGACCTCGATGACGACTGGGTGCCGGGGGAGGGTTGGACCGATCGCCCCGCCCTGCCCGTGCACGACCCTCCACCATCACCATTCGCTGCCGAGCCACCGGGCACTGCCGTCGACCCGCCGCTGGAGCAGGGCGACCTGCTGCTCGATGCGTGGCGCGACGACCCTCCGGGGCCCGCCGATAGCGTCTAGGGCTGCATGCCCTCCACCGACCCCAAGGTCCTCGACGAGATCGTGAAGGCGTACGACGTGCGCGGCACGGTCCCCGATCAGCTCAATCCCGATGTCGCCCATGCACTCGGCGTGGCGTTCGCCCGCTTCTGTGGCACCGGCCGCATCCTCGTCGCCCGCGACATGCGCCCGTCCGGTCCCGAGCTGGTCGACGCGTTCGCCCGTGGCGTGATGGAACAGGGCATCGACGTCGTCGACCTCGGGCTCGCCAGCACCGATCTCATGTACTACGCCGCCGGAACGCTCGACGCGCCGGGCGCGATGTTCACCGCATCGCACAACCCCGCGCAGTACAACGGCGTCAAGTTCTGCCTCGCCGGGGCGAAGGCCGTCGGCATCGACACCGGCCTCGACGAGGTGAAGAGCACCGCGGCCGACGTGTTGCGGGGCAACGGGCCACTGCCAGCGGCCACGGCCGGCTCGCTCAGCGCCCGCAACCTCCTCGAGGCGTTCGCCGACCACGTCGTCTCGTTCATCGACGTGTCCACCATCCGCCCGCTGCGCGTCGTTGCCGACACCGCCAACGGCATGGGTGGTCTCGTCGTGCCCGTGGTGTTCGAGCGCCTTCCGCAGATCACCCTCGAGGTGATGTTCGGCGAGCTCGACGGCACGTTCCCGAACCACCCGGCCGATCCGCTGCAGCCTGCCAACCAGCGCGACCTGCAGGCGCGCGTGGTGTCCGGCGGATTCGACATCGGCCTCGCGTTCGATGGCGACGCCGACCGTGTGTTCGTGGTCGACGAGGCGGGCCGAGGTCTCAGTGGGTCCACCACCACCGCCATCCTCGCTGCGGGCGTGCTGCGCACCAATCCGGGTGCCACCATCCTGCACAACCTCATCTGTTCGCGCGCAGTGCCCGAGGTCATCCGCGAGCACGGCGGCGTCCCCGTGCGCACCAAGGTGGGTCACTCGTTCATCAAGCAACGCATGCTCGAGACGGGCGCCGTGTTCGGCGGCGAGCACTCGGCGCACTACTACTTCCTGAAGAACTTCCGCGCCGACAGCGGCCTCATCGCCAGCATGCTCATGATCAACGAGCTCAGCCGCTCGGGTACCGATCTGTCGGTGCTGCGCAAGCCGTTCGAGCGGTATTCGTCGAGCGGCGAGATCAACACCTCGGTGGCCGACACGCAGGACGTCATCGAGCGCGTCGCCCTCGAGTTCGCGGGCTTCGAGCAGGACCGCCTCGACGGTCTCACCGTCGACTGCGGGCCGTGGTGGTTCAACCTGCGTCCTTCCAACACCGAGCCGCTGCTGCGCCTCAACCTCGAGGCGCCCACTCGCGACTCGTGCGATCAGCACGTCGCCGAGCTGCTCGCCCTCATCACGAGCCTGTAGGAGGCATCACGATGGCACTCGATCCCCGCCTGCTCGCCAAGCTCGCCTGCCCGGTCGACAAGGGTCC
>PMCN01000284.1:0-1828 GCA_003154135.1 Acidimicrobiaceae bacterium | reverse complement strand
GGCATCCCGGTGATGCTGCCCGACGAAGCCGTCGAGGTGCCCACCGCCGAGGCCGAGACGCTCGACGCCCGCATCGCCTCCGGCGACCTGGCTCCCACGTTCGCCGTCTGACAGCCAGGGCTCACGTGTGTCTGGTAGCCTGCTCCGAGGGCGTGACGGTCGGACCACTGCGGTGGGAGATCGAAAGAATGGTGTTCGCATGAAGCTGTCAGTCTCCGTCCGGCGTGTGCTGCTGGCCGCCGCACTCGCCACCGCCACCGTCGTCGTGCCCGTGTCCACGGTGTCACCGGTGTCGGCTGCCACCTGCACGTTGTGCGGCGGAGGCGAGTACCACGCGATCGACACGCCGTCGCGCGTGCTCGACACCCGCTCGAACCCGAAGATCAACGACGTCGACCCTCTGAATGCCAAGCTCGTCAACGGCTCGGCGTTCGTGGTCGACCTGCTGGGTATCGGCAGCGACGGCACTCCCACGGGCGGATACACGAACGGTTGGCTGCCTTCGGGTGTCACTCCGGCCGACGTGCTCGCGGTCGCGGCCACGGTGACCGTGGTGGGGCCCACGGTCGGTGGCTACCTCGCGGTAGCGCCCGGCGACACGGCGCCGACCGGTAGCTCGCTCATCAACTTCCTCGCGCACACCACCACAGCGAACCTCGCCGTCCTGCGTCCCGACGCCACCGGCAAGCTGTCGATCGGGCTCTTCCCGAGTCTGACCGCATCAGCCACCGGTACGGCCGACGTGCTCATCGATGTCTTCGGCTGGTTCACCACGAGCGGGTACCTCAACGCAGGTGCCGAGCGAGGTGGCCGCCTCATCCCCACCGACCCCGGCCGCATCCTCGACACCCGCACCGGCCTGGGCGGCATCACACCTGGCCCCGGCGATGACCTCGACGTGACGGTTGTCGGCGCCAGCACAGTCACCGGCACGAAGTTCACGCCCGTGCCCATCGACAGCAACATCACCGCGGTGATGGTCAACATCACCGCGGTCGCCCCCACGGGCAGCAGCTCGGTGTTCGTCGCGGCACTCGGCACGAAAGCCAATGGCACAGCGCCCACGTCGAACCTCAACCTCATGCCCGGCCAGACCCGTGCGGCCACGGCCATCGTGCCGCTCGGCACCGACGGCCACATCCATCTCTACAACGGCGGCGGTGGCAAGACTCCGCTGCTCGTCGATGTGGTGGGCTACTTCATCAACGGGCAGCCCGAGTCCACGCGCGCCGGACGCGTGGTACCGCTCAGCGCACCGTTCCGCGCGTTCGACACCCGCCTCACAGCGTTCGGCAAGGTACCCCTCGGTCCCGGTCAGGCCGAGGACTGGAGCTTCGCCGCGTTCGCCGCCAGCGTCAACATCGGCGGCACCTCGGTGGGCAACCAGCTCGGGTTCATCGGCAACCTCACCAACGCCGCGCTCTCGCGCCAGTACCCGACAGTGGCCGTCAAGGGCTTCCTCACCGTGTACCCCACGCCGACGAGTTCGGGTGGGCCACCCGTGGTGTCGAACCTCAACAGCAACGAGTTCGGCGCTGTCGCCAACATGGCGCTCGTCAAGTACGGCGCCAACCAGACGGTGCGCGTGTACAACGCATCGGGGTACGCCGACTACATCGTCGACGTCAGTGCCGTGGTGTTGAACGACTGATCAACTAGACTGCAAGCTGCTTCGGGCTGATCAGAGAAGCTGCCAGTTGGCACCGGCCCGGTTCCCATCATCCGTCGTTTCCATCGGAGGAACCGCCATGTCATCCACTGCTGCGCGCCGCGACTATCGCGTCGCCGACCTCTCCCTCGCCCCGTTCGGCCGCAAGGAGATCCACCT
>PMCN01000178.1 GCA_003154135.1 Acidimicrobiaceae bacterium | reverse complement strand
GTATCGCTGTTCCTGTTGTTCAACTGCTTTGCCGTGAACCAATGGCTCCAGTACAAGAAGCGCGGCCGCTTCGCCGACTACCTCTACGGCGAGAAGGTGTACATCGTGCTGAGCCTGATCGCGAAGAGCGCGCTCGCCTGGCAGGTCTTCGCCGGCACGCTGAACTGACACGCCCCGAGGGCCTTCCGGGGCCCAACCCCGATTTGCCCGGCGAAATTTGCCCGCTGCCGCTTGGCGAAGGGACCTGGGACCCTGGCCGAAGACTCGGCCGATCGGGACACTGTGTGGCATGAGTGCGAGTGTGCTGACCGACCCAGCAGTGGGGGCCGTGGCCCGGACGGCTCGGCCGGTCACTGGTGCCGCCGATGATTACGACGGGCTCCTCGATCTCGTCGGAAACCGCCGGTTCGTGCTTATCGGCGAGGCTTCGCACGGCACCCACGAGTTCTATCGGGAGCGGGCGAGGATTACCCGTCGGTTGATCGATGAGTGCAATTTCACGGCGGTCGCGGTGGAGGCCGATTGGCCCGACGCGTACCGGGTCAATCGCTACGTGATGGGGCTATCCCACGATCCCGATGCTGGGAGCGCGCTGTCGGACTTCCGGCGCTTCCCGGCGTGGATGTGGCGCAACCGCGATGTGTTGGCGTTCGTCGAGTGGATGCGCGCTCGTAATGACGCGCACGCGCATCCGGCGACCAAAGCTCGGTTCTACGGTCTCGATCTCTACAGCCTGCGCGCTTCGATCGAGGCAGTGATCGAGTATCTCGACCGGGTGGACCCCCGCGAGGCGCAGCGGGCGCGCGAGCGTTACGGCTGCTTCGATCATGTCGGCGATGAGGGTCAGGCCTATGGATACGCGCTCGCGTACCAAGGCGCGATTCCCTGTGAGAACGAGGTCGTCGCGCAGCTGGTCGAGTTGCGACGCCGATCAGATGCCTACCTGCGGCGAGATGGTTGGGTTGCCGAGGACGAGCTGTTCTTCGCGGAGCAGAACGCCTGCGTGGTGCGGGATGCGGAGGAGTATTACCAGCAGATGTATCGAGCCGAGGTCTCGTCATGGAATCTGCGAGACCGGCACATGGCAGGCACACTCGACGCGCTCGTCGAACACCTCGATCGCCGGCTCGGGCGCACGAGGGTCGTGGTGTGGGAGCACAACTCACATGTCGGCGACGCGCGCGCCACCGCCATGGGCGACCGCGGGGAACTGAATGTCGGCCAGCTCGCGCGACAGCGCTATGGCCATGATTGTGTGCTCGTCGGGTTCAGCACTTACGACGGTCGCGTCACCGCGGCGTCTGACTGGGGTGACCCACCGGAACGCAAACATGTGCGTCCCGCGCTCGTGGGCAGCTACGAGGCCCTCTTCCACGAGGTCGCGCAGCGACGCTTCTGGCTCGCCACCGCGGACCCCGCAGTTCGTGATGCCCTGGGGCCGCCGCGACTCGAGCGCGCGATCGGAGTCATCTACCGCCCCCAGACCGAGCGCCAGAGCCACTACTTCGAGGCTCGTCTCGCCGACCAGTTCGACGTAGTGATCCACCTGGATCGCACGCGGGCTCTCGAGCCGCTCGACCGGACCGCCCTGTGGGACCGCGGGGAGCCACCCGAGACGTTTCCGACTGGCATATGAGTGCGGTGTCGCTTCCCGTCTTCGGGGTGCCGGGCGTGATTGATGACGCCGTCGACGAACTTGTCGAGATGGTGCTCGACGCTGATGCCGACGTCGTGGTTGTCGAACCGGGAGAGCTCGGCGTCGTCGGAACCGTCGCGCGGCTCCTTCGTCATTAGGTGTCGTCGAGGGAGGTCTGTCATGAGAATGTTTCGGGATCGCCGTGACGCCGGCCTGCAGCTGGCCGCCCGCCTGGGGCACTTACGTGCTGAAGATCCGATCGTGGTCGGCCTCCCCCGGGGAGGCGTACCTGTGGCGTTCGAAGTCGCACGAGCCCTCGACGCGACCCTCGACGTGATTGTCGTGCGCAAGCTCGGTGTCCCGTTCCAGCCGGAGCTCGGCATGGGCGCGATCGGCGAGGACGGCGTACGCGTGCTCAACGACGACGTGATCCGCTCGGCGCACGTCGGACCTGGCGAGATCGCCGCGGCGGAAGCCCGTGAAAGGCGTGAGGTGGAGCGGCGGGCCCGCTTGTATCGTCGCGGCGACCCGATGATCCCGCTCGCGGGCCGGACGGTGATCGTGGTCGACGACGGCATTGCGACCGGAGGTACCGCACGCGCCGCGCTCGAAGTTGCCAGAGCGCATGGGGCGCGCCGCGTCGTGCTAGCGGTCCCGGTTGCGCCCCGCGAGAGCATCGCCGAGATGGCCACCATCGCCGACGAGGTGGTCACGATCGAGACACCGACGCCCTTTTACGCGGTGGGTGAGTGGTATGCCGACTTCGCCCAGACGCCCGACGACGAGGTCGTCAGGCTGCTCCAAGCAGCAGCCCCCGCGTTCGCGATGCACGCCGAAGCCGACCCGCCGGGAGACAGTCGGTGCGCACGCGATGAAGAGATCGAGATCACGACCGACGGCGCGCAGCTGGCCGGCCATCTGACGCTTCCCCCGCACTCGGTCGGTGTCGTGGTGTTCGCTCACGGCAGCGGCAGCAGCCGCCATAGCCCCCGCAACCAGTTCGTGGCGCATCAACTCAACGCTGCAGGCCTCGCCACGCTGCTCTTCGATCTGCTCACACCCGCCGAGGCACTCGATCGCGCGAACGTGTTCGATATCGAGCTCCTCGCCGACCGCCTCCGAGCCGTTGCCCGCTGGCTGCACCGCCAACGCGACTGTACGGACCTTGGCGTCGGCTACTTCGGTGCCAGCACCGGTGCCGCCGCGGCGCTGTGGGCGGCCGCCGATGACTCGACCGTCCGGGCCGTCGTCTCTCGTGGTGGCCGACCTGACCTTGCCATGCCGCGCCTCGGTAACCTGCACACACCTACTCTGCTCATCGTGGGCAGTCGGGACACCCAGGTGCTCGAGCTCAACCGCCAAGCTGCCGACAAGATGTCCTGCGAGCACCGCATCGAGATCGTCCCCGGCGCGACGCACCTGTTCGAGGAGCCCGGCACCCTCGAGACCGCCGCCCGGCTCGCCGGCAACTGGTTCGTCCACTACCTGGCGGCCGCACGGAGCCAAGGCCCTGGGCGCCAGGAGAGAAGTGCCTGACGAACCCATGACGAGCCCCCGGGAGCCGGAGACGAGCCGGCAGGCGCGCCACTCGATGGAGAGCAGGGACAAGCGGGGACCGGTGGAACGGTCCCGCCAGTGAGGTGCGCGGTTCGAAGTTGTTGTACGGCCCGTTGCTCTTCGTGCAGCCGGTTGGTCTCCGCTCGATCTCGTCGTCATCTCTCTCGACGTCATTCGCCGGTGTCGCCCTGCCGGGCGGG
>PMCN01000125.1 GCA_003154135.1 Acidimicrobiaceae bacterium | reverse complement strand
CTCGCCGATCTGCTTCGCCAAATCCGCCGGACGACACCGGATCTGCTCGCCGACACACCAGCACTCGCCGTGCTCCAGGACTGGATCGCGCCCCGATCGGCCATGGCTGCGCTGGACCGATCGGCACATGGAGGGCTGTTCGTCGCGGTCCTCGAGATGCTCAACCACCTCGCGGCCGACGCGGCGATCGTCGTGGGATTCGAGGACCTTCACTGGGCGGACTCCGTGACGTGGGATCTCGTCGAGTACCTGGCACGCAATCTCATCGATGAGCGGGTGGTGTTCGTCGGCACCTACCGGGCCAACGAAGTCGCGACGCGCTCGCAACAGCGGAGCCGGTTGGCGGAGCTCGCCCGGCTGCCAGCGGCTCATCGGATCCATCTCGAAGGGTTGGACCGCGAGGAGATCGCCCAGCGGGTCGCGATGTTGCTGGGGACGCCAGCCCCGAGTGGGCTCGTCGACCAGGTGATCGCGCGAGGCCGTGGCAACCCGTTCTTCACNNCTGTCCGATCTGATCTCGGCCGAGATCGCCGATCTCGACCCCCGTGCCCGCCTCGTGCTGGGTGCCATAGCGGCGATCGGACGCGATACGAGCCACGACCTGCTCGTCCCGATCGTCGGCCTGGCGGATCACGAAGTGGAAGCCGCGTTGCGGACCGCTATAGATGCACGGTTGCTCGTCGTCAACAATGANNCGTCATCCGCTGCTCGGCGAGGTCGTTTACGCCGACCTGCTCCCGCCGCAGCGGGCCCGTCTCCACCGAAGCATTGCCGCCACACTGGCTCAGCAGCCACCCGATGTCTTACGACGAGCGGACCGGGCTGGTGAGCTCGCTTTCCACCTCGATCATGCGGGCGACATCGACGGCGCCTTCTCCGCACTGCTCGCCGCCGCCGATGCCGCCGAAACCGTCGCTCCAGCGGCCGCATTCAGCCATCTCGAACGTGCCTTCGAATTGTGGGATGCGGCCGACGTGAGCGCCGCTGCGGCGAACCGAGCACACCGCCTGTGGCAGGCGGCCGACATCGCCACCTCCACCGTCGGGAACGACCGGGCCGTGCAGTTGGCGGTTGCCGCCTTCCAGCAAGGGCCACCACCGCTCGGCGCTGCGTGGGGTCACGAACGACTTGGTCGTTTCCTTTGGGCCGCCGGTCGGCTGCAGGAAAGTGCCGTCGAGTTCGCCCAGGCGGTGGAGATGCTGGGCAACGACGACGACCCCGCCGCTGCACCGGTCTACGCCGGCGTCGCGCAGGCCGAGGTGCTCGCTGGGCGCGATTCGGTGGCAGAGCATTGGTGCGAGAAGGTGTTCGAGCTCGTGCCCTCAGCCGGGGACAACCCTGCCGCCTGGAGCATGGCCCGCCGGGCGCTGGGCATCGTTCGTAGCAATCAGGGAGACCCGGCAACTGCGGTCGACTTGTGCCGAGCGGCCATGGCCGCTGCTCCGAACGCACAAAGTCGCGCGCTCGCAGGCCTCTACGTGTGTGTCGCGCTTGGCGACGCCGGTGAGTACGAGACCGAGCTCGCCACGGCCCAGGACGCGGTCGCGGAAGGACACCTGGCTGGCCTCGATCGCGGCAACGGGTGCTACTTCGACTCGCTGGCCGCGGATGCACTCGTTCGTCTCGGTCGATGGACAGAGGTCGCCGGCGTGCTGGCCCGCCATCCCCTACCCGAGACCCTGCCGGTTGGTCGCCTGCAACTCGCTCGAGTGAAGGCGGTGCTGGCGGCACGACGAGGCGACTCCAGCGAAGCACTGACACAGCTCGCAGTGGCGCATGAGTTGCCGATCGACGGCTGGCACGCCATTCTCCGCGACGCCGCGACCGCCGATGTCCACCTCACCTTGGGGAACTGGGAGGAGGCGATCCGAGTTGGCGAGGCTGGATGGGACGCCACCGGTGCTACCTCTGCGCTGTGGGCGGCCAGGTTTGCGATGTTCGCAACCGTCGCGGAAGTGGAGCGGACGCTCGACCAGCGAGCGCGTCGCGAACCGATCGACCTCGATGCGACCATCGCTCGCCTGCAGCACCGACTCGACCTCGTACGAGCGCTCGCCGGGAGCGTGCCGGGTGGCCCCCAACGCGACCCCGCTGCTCATCTAGCGCACGCCGCCGCCAGCCTGACCCGACTCGGCACCTCGGACGCAGGCGCATGGGCCGAGGCGGTGGCGCAGTGGAGCGAGCTCGGTGATCGTTGGGCGACCGCGGTGGCCCTCGTGCGCGAAGCCGAGGCCGCGGCGGTGGCTGGTCTGGTGGATCGCGCGGCCTCTTCACTTCGGGCAGGTCACGCGGTCGCAGCTGAACTCGGTGCGGATCGGCTGCTGGCAGAGATCGACGCTGTGTCCAGCCGGACGCGGATCAGCATCGACGCCCCGACCCGCATCGCGCTCGACGAAACCTCCGCCGAGCGGCTCGGCCTAACGCCCCGCGAAACGGAAGTGCTGACCTTGGTGGCCGCTGGACGCACCAACCGCCAGATCGGTGACCAGCTGTACGTGTCGGACAAGACGGCCAGCGTTCATGTGTCGAACATCTTGCGCAAGCTGGGCGTCAACAGCAGGGTCGACGCTGCCGCCGTCGCCCAGCGCCTCGGCATCAGCTGAGCGGAGCCATCTCGATCTGAGGGGGAGCGCCCGATGCGGCACGGGCTGCCTTAGGTCGACGATGCCTTCATGCCCTCGCCGATCGACCCGACGAACCCACCCTCGATACACGAGGATCTCGCTGTTCGCGGCGCGGTCCCGCTCGGGGTGTCCGGCCGTCTGGTGGGGATCGAACGCGACGGCTTCGTCCACTCGCTGCACTTCGACAGAGGCCGGGTCTCCTGTCTCGCTCGCAACATCGGCATGGGCGCGGCCGTCGAAGGTCTGGTTGCCTTCGACGGCACGCTCCTCGCGTATGGCGACGACGCCTCGGTCCGTCAGCTGATCCTCGATGCCGGCACACCGCGTCGGGTCGACCTCGCCGGTCGCGGTCGCACAGTCGCCACGTGTCCCCAGCTCGATCCGGCCACCGGTGAGCTGCACTTCATCGCTCGCGACTCGGCTGACGCGCAACTGCACCACGTGGTGCCGGCCGGGGCCCTCACTCGGCGCAGCCGCCTCATCGCCGATGCCCAGGTCCGCATCGAAGGACTCGTGGTCGGCAGCGATCACGTGGTCTTCGTTGCCGACGGCGTGGCTGGTGTAGCGCCCCGCGGCGGTGAGGTGCGCACCACCTGGATGCCGACCGATGTCCCCGCGCCGAGGCCCGTGCACACTCACCGCGCCGGCGACACCATCGTCCTGCTCGCACTCACGCCGTCGCTCGAGCGATGGATCCTCCACCCCGACCGGCTCATCGTCGAGCGCCAGGTGCTCGACCCGACGCCCCGGCGGTTCGCTCACCTCTGCGCCGGTGGCGCCGCTGGCGCGCCGCGCCGTGTGTGGACAACGGGCGACGAGACGATCGGCAGTCACGATCTCGTCGGTTCCCGCCATTCGCACCACAGCCTCTGGCCGAAGCAGCCAGGCGACTTCGTCGTCGTCCCCGACTCGGCGCGACCCGACGACATCGACAGCGGCTGGTTCGTCGGGCTCGTCCACGACCCGTCGACCTCGACCACCGACCTGCGCGTGAGCGACGCGACCGACATCGCTGAGGCCATCGCCACGCTCCGCCTCCCCCGACCAATCCCTCGGGGGCTCCGCTGCACCTGGGTGCCTGCGACGCCCGCCATGACCACACACCAATCACCATCACCAAGAACGGACGGATCATGAACACCATCCAGCACACCCAACCAGCCCCTGACGCTGTCGTTGCCGACGCCACGCCGACCACCGCACCCGATGAACTCCGACGGGAACCCATCTGGCGCGTCGTCGGCGGATCGGTGGCAGCGGGCTTCATCGGAGCGCTCGTGCTCACGCTCGGCGTCTTCGGTGGCGCACAGGAGCACGTCATCTCCGGCTCGGCGCTGCTCGCCTTCGCGTTCGGCTGGGCCATGCTCGCCGCACTGTCGGCCCGCTTCACCAGCCAACCGCAGCGCTGGGCGCGGGTGCCCGCCGTCGGCATGGCGGCTTCCGGGTTGACCCTGCTGATCGCACAGCCCACCGATCACGCGCTCACCACGGCTGGATGGGTGTGGCCCCCAGTGGCGTTCGCGCTCACCGTGTGGACGGCCGTTCAGATCCGCCGCAACCTTGCAGGCCGCGTTCGGTGGCTGCTCTACCCGATCGTCGCCTCGCTCGCTGTCGGCTCCGTCGGTGGGATGTACGAAACCGCCGTCACGGCCCGCGACGAGCACACCTCTGCCGCTCCGGGCACCCTCTACGACGTCGGAGGTCGCCGACTGCACCTGGACTGCACCGGGACGGGCAGTCCCACGGTCGTGCTCGAGAACGGGCTCGGATCGACGTCGCCGAACTGGGCTCGAGTCACTGCTGGCGTCGGTCCCACGACGCGTGTCTGCGCCTATGACAGGGCAGGTCAGGGTTGGAGCGACGACATCGGTGCACCGCA
>PMCN01000249.1:310-2953 GCA_003154135.1 Acidimicrobiaceae bacterium | reverse complement strand
GGCCAGGGCGACCTGTTCGTGATGGGCGGCGCCTGCCAGCACGAGTGGGAGCACTCGGTGCCCAAGACCGCCGCCGCGCCCGGCCCCCGCCTGAGCATCATGTTCCGCCACCACCTCGCCGGCCACACCCCCTGACCCCCACCCGAGTGCCAGGCCCCCACCCGAGTGGCACAGCGCCACCCGAGTACCGCAGCGCCACCCGAGTGTGCACTCGCACCCCGGGGTGCGAGTACCCACTCGGGGGCGGGTGGAGCGGCCTGCCAGACTGAGCGGCGATGGCCACCGACACCGAACGCTTCGCCTTCGTCCCCGGCGCCGCTCCCGCGCCCACCATCGTGGGTGCCGAGGGCGTGTACCTGCACACCGCCGACGGACGCTCCATCCTCGACGGTGCGGGCGGCGCCATCGTGGGCAACATCGGTTGGGGACGCACCGAGGTGGTCGCGGCCGCCGCGGCGGTGATGGCCAACGGCTACGTCGTGCCGCTGTGGCCCACGCCCAGCCGCCTGGCGCTGCGCGACGAGCTCGTCGATCACTGGCTGCCCGCCGGCATGAGCCACGTGTTCTTCACCAGCGGCGGCAGCGAGAGCACCGACTCGGCGTTGCGCCTTGCCCGCGCCTACCAGGTGGGCAAGGGCCGCGCCGACCGCTGGAAGGTGATCGGCCGCCATCCCAGCTACCACGGGATGACCACCGGCACGATGGCGGTGGCGAGCCACCTCGGCCGCCAGAAGGGGTTCGAGCCGTTGCTGCTGCCGTTCCCGAAGGTGCCGTGGGACGACCCCGAGCAAGTGCTGAAGGTGGTCGAACAGGAAGACCCGGCCACCATCGCGGGCTTCATCGTCGAGCCGATCACCGGCGCTGCAGGCGCGTGCCTCACGGCGAGCGACGACTACTGGCGCGCCGTGCAGCAGGTGTGCACCGAGCACGACATCCTGCTCATCGCCGACGAGGTGATGACCGGCTACGGCCGCACCGGCCTGCCGTTCGGCCACCAGCACTTCCCCATCGCACCCGATGTCATCGTCGGCGGCAAGGGGCTCGGCGGCGGGTACGTGCCGCTGGGAGCAGTGGCGGCCAACAACGAGGTGGTCGAGGTGCTGCGCGGCGCCGGCTTCATGTTCTTCACGTTCAGCGGCAACGATGCGGCGTGCGCGGCCGGCGCCAAGGTGCTGCAGATCCTGCGCGCCGAGCACCTCGTGGAACGAGCGGCCTCGATGGGGGCAGTGCTCGGCGAACGGCTGCGTGCCCAGCTCGGGCAGCACCCGGCAGTGGTCGACATCCGCGGCCGCGGCATGTTCTGGGGCATCGAGTTGCGCTGCAACCGTGAAGCAGTGGTCGGCGCGGCGATGGCCCGCGATCTGTGGGTCTATCCGGCAGGCAGCGGCCCTGTGGCCGATGCAGTGATGGTGGCGCCACCGTTCGTGATCTCCGCAGCCGAGATCGACCTCCTGGTGACCCGCCTGCACGGAGCGCTCGACCAGGTGCACCCGGGCTGAGCGACAGAGTTCACACGCGCGTCACCCGCGACCGGGGCGACTGTTCACCGTCGGTCGGTACCGTGAACGTGTGATGACCCCCCATGCCCTCCCCGATGTCGGCAGCGACGAACGGCGCCTGGTGCGTCTCGATGCGGTCCACAACTTCCGCGACCTGGGCGGCTACCCCACGCTCGACGGGCACACCACCCGTTGGGGTCGCCTCTACCGCGCCGACGGCCTCTACCGCCTCACCGGCACCGACCTCGAGAAGGTGCGCGAGCTGGGCCTGCGCACGGTGATCGACCTGCGCACCTTCGGCGAGATCGACGAGCGGGGCACGTTCCCGCACCAGGAGCACCCCGTCGACTTCCACCACGTGCCCATCATCTCCAACACGTGGAGCCCGGCCGACCTCGAGCACAGCGACGACGCAGCCGACTTCCTCGAGCGCGCCTACCTGTCGATGCTCGAGGAGGGTGAGGCACGCTTCGCCGATGCCCTCGAGCGCCTGTGCGCCCCCGACGCGCTGCCCGCCGTCTTCCACTGCGCCGCGGGCAAGGACCGCACCGGGCTGCTGGCGATGATGGTGCTCGGCTGCCTCGACGTGCCCGACGAGTACATCGTGGCCGACTACGCACTCACCGAGGCCGGCATGCAGCGCTTCCGGGCGTGGGCCGAGCGGGAGTTCCCCGCCATGCACCAGCGGATGAGCGAGGTTCCGGCGGCGTTCTCGGCCGCGGTGCCCGCGGCGATGCTGCGCATCCTCGGCCACCTGCGTCGCGAGCACGGTGGTGTTCGCAACTTCGTGCTGCAGTTGGGTGTGGCACCCGAGTCGATCGCTCACCTGCGCGCCGAGATGCTCGACTGACGTTGCTCGTCGAGCGCGCCCGCGGCCTACGCTCGGCGCGATGAGCGGCACGATTGCACTGCAGGGCGGCGGCCCCTTCACCGCCAACGACGAGCTCGACGCGGAACTGCTGCGCGCCGCCGGCGCGACGCGAGTGGTGGTGCTTCCCACCGCCGACGCCTACGAGCACCCCGAGCGGCTGGTGGTGGCGGCGATGAACTGGGGTGAGCGGCTCGACGTGGAGGTGGAGGCGCTGATGGTGATGCGCCGCGGAGAGGCGATGGAGGAGGGCGCCGCCGACGTGGTGCGCCATGC
>PMCN01000249.1:0-303 GCA_003154135.1 Acidimicrobiaceae bacterium | reverse complement strand
AGCGCCGACGCGCTGTGCGATCCGATGGTCGATCCGCGCGGCGGTGCGTTCACGCTCGGTCTCGCCCTGGTGTCGAAGCTGGCGCTGGTCACCGAGGCCGAGACCTGGTCACCCGAACGGCTGCACCGCACGCGGGCATTGGCCAACACCACCATCGCAGTGCTGCGCAGCGGCGACGCGCTGGTGCGCACCGGCGCTCAGTGGCGCCTCGTGGGCAGCCCCGACGTGCACGGCGAGCTGCCCTGACTGATCAGGTGGCGGAGGTCGTCGCGGCAGTTGTCGTGACCGGCGTCGTGACCGGTG
>PMCN01000191.1 GCA_003154135.1 Acidimicrobiaceae bacterium | reverse complement strand
GCAAGCGCTTCGACGTGAAGATGTGGGTGCCCGACGTGCCGATGGTGGCCGCCCCGAACGCGGCGAAGGCCGCCAAGAAGCCCGCACGCGCCGCGGGCGCCGGCGGGGGCGGTGCCGGCGCGACGGCGAGTGGCAACGTCGAGGTCCCCATGCAAGGCACCATCGTGAAGGTGCTCGTCGAGGTCGGNNAAGGCCGGCACCGTCAAGGAGATCAAGGTGAAGGCCGGCGACACCGTCGGCTCGGGCGACGTCGTCGTCGTCATCGCCTGACGCCCCACCCTCGTCGTCCCGCTCGTCCCGGCCCGAATCGACCCGAGTGCCAGCGCGCTGGCCGAGTGGCAGCGCGCCGGCCGAGTGGCCCGACCCGACCCGAGTGGGTACTCGCGCCCCGGGAGGGGAGTGCTCACTCGGGTGGTCGGCTGGCACTCGGGTGGTCGGCTGCCACTCGGGTGGTCGGCTGGCACTCGGGTGGTCGGCTGCCACTCGGGCGGCGCGCGGGCACTCGGGTCAGCGGACGACCAGGGTGGCGGCGGCCTTGTCGTGCACGCCTTGGCGGCGGGGGTCGATGAACGCCCACATGTAGACGCAGAGGCCGAGCAGCACGCCGATGCCGGGGATGACCCCGAACGCGGCCGGCACGAGCGAGCGCAGGAACGCCGCGCTCAACGACACCCGTCCGCCATCGACGGCGTGCACGACGCGGGTGCCCGTGACCAGCTTGCCCAGGGTGCGACCCCAACGCCACACGCCGACCGTCTCGTGCAGCAGCCCGATCGCCACCAGCGACACGTTGACCCAGAAGCCGGTGGCGCCGCTGACGGTCTGCTTGGCGGTGTCGGCGACCATGAGCGCAACCGAGAACGGGATGACCGCAGCGACGACCTGATCGATGGCGAGCCCTCCCCCGCGTCGCCAGAACGAGGCGAGCACCGCCCCGGTGGGGAGCGGGATCGTCGTGGTCTCCTCCGGCACCATCAGTCAGCTGCTTCGGCCAGTGCCTCCGCCAACGCCGGGTGCACCAGCAGGCTCTCGACGATGTCGGTGACNNGGGTCGCTGATGATCTTCACGAAGCCACGCGAATCGTTGTTGATGAGCGCCTTCGGTGTGGCCGAGAACGGCACCTTGGTGACGCGGATCTTGCGACCGACGGCGAACGCATCGGCTTCGGCGAGGCCGACGTCGGCGATCTCGGGCTCGGTGAAGATGGCGCTCGCGGCCTTGTCGTAGTCGAGGTGGCGGTGCGCGACCTTCTGCAACCCCATCACGTGCTCGGCCACCTTGCGCCCCTGCATGCTGGCCACGCTGCTGAGGGGCAGCTTGCCGCTCACGTCGCCCGCCGCATAGATGTGCGGCTGGTTGCTCTGGCAGTGACGGTTGATCGTGATGTAGCCGCCGCGGTCGGCCTCCACCCCGGCGGCCTCGAGGTCGAGCCCACCGGTGTTGGGCACCGAGCCGATGGCGAGCACGGCGTGCGTGCTGCGCACCACGCGACCGTCGTCGCACCGCACCACCACGTCGTCGCCCTCGCGTTCGCTGGAGATGGCACGCGCGCCCTTCAGCAGGCGCACGCCGCGGCGCAGGAAGTCGTCCTCGAGCACGGCGGCCACCTCGGCGTCCTTCATGGGCAGCACCTGTTGGCGGCTGACCACGAGCGTGACCTCGGCACCGAAGCTGGAGAACATGTGCACGAACTCGACGCCGGTGACTCCCGAGCCGATGACGGTGATGCTCTTCGGGAAGATGCGCGGCGGGTAGCAGTCGCGGGTGGTGAGGATGCGCTCGCCGTCGGGAGTGCACCAGTCGGGGATGCGCGGGCTGGAACCCGTGGCGACGAGCACCGCGTCGGCGGGCACGATGCGCGTGCCCTCGGCCGACGTGAGCTCGACCTCGTTGGGACCCACGAAGCGGGCAGTGCCGTGAACGAGCTCCACGCCCTGGCTCTCGAGCAGCTGGGTGGTGTTGTGCTGCAGGTGCGCCTTGATGCTGTCGATGCGTTCGGTGAGAGCGTCGATGTCGACCTCGGCCTCCTGCTGCTCGAGGCCCATGCCCCGGATGCGGCGGGTGAAGCTCATCGCCCCACCGGTGGCGATCATGGTCTTCGACGGGATGCAGTCCCACAGATGCGCCGCGCCGCCGATGACGTCGCGCTCGATGAGCGTGACCTGCGCGCCGAGGCGGGCGGCATGGGTGGCCGCGGTGTTGCCCGCAGGCCCACCGCCGATGATCACGAAGCGAGTCGACACGTTGCTGGAGGCTATCCGGCCTGTGACCGACCCATGAGGCGCAGACCCGCGTCGCCCCGTGTCACTCGCCTGACCCACCATCCTCGACGAAGAACGTGGCGCGGCTCGGCGCCGGCCGGACCGTGCCCTGCGTGGCTGCCGGCGGCAGGTTGGGGCAGTACTTCGACGGGTACTGCAGCGTGTCGCGCTCTTGTCCGACCCACTCGAAGTGCATGCCGTCGGACGTGAGGAAGTTGCCGCCCCAGGCGAAGTTGTGCTTGCGGAAGATGCGCACGATGCGGCAATCCATGTGCGGCGTGCCGCCCTGCACGTTGGTGGTGGTGTTCATGTCGATCGGCTGGCCCCACGAGTGGCGCGAGATGGAGCCCAGTGACTGGGTGATGCGGGCGTATCGCACGCTGCCCGTGCCGCAGCCGCCGGCCGAGTTGACGTTGGCGACGTCGATGAGCCCGCCGAGGCCCGCATTGACCACGTCGGTGAGCGCCGCACGCAGATCGCCCTTCATCGTCACGTTGCACATCGCCTTGATGCCCGTCGGGTACGTGTCGCGGGTGGGCAGGTACTGCGCCTTCCACACCGCGCTCATCGCCACCCATCCGGAGTTGGTGATGGCTGCGTAGTTGAAGTCGAACTCGCCCATCACGGCCTTGGTCTCGGCCATGCCCAAGGTCTCGTCGGGGTCGGGTGCGTCCCACGTGGTGCGCACACGGGCCTTGCTGTTGCCGTACACGCCGCGGGCCAGCAGGGCCGTCTGCAGCGCAGCCCGGTCGGCCGGCCCGTAGATGAGCACTCGGGTGGGGATGGTCGCGCCGAGGAGGTCGGCCTGCTGCGTGCTCATCACGATCTCGGTGCCGCCCACCTCGGCGTCGGGCGCGATGCGTCCGATGGTGAACGTGCGGGCGACCCCGCTGGGCGACACGAGGTCGAGCGTGTCGCCCGCCTGCGCGCCGCGGATGCCGGCGCTGGTCTGGCCCATCACCACCTGGCCCTGGGCGATGATGCCGGAGTTCACGCGACCCATCACCGCGCCGATGGCCGTGATGGGCAGTGCCGTGACGGCCATGGGGAAGCCCCATCCGGGCGCCTCCTGCACCTGGATCACTGTGCTGCCACGACGAACGCGGGTGAGGACGGCGGTGAAGCCGCGGCCCACCACCGCCGGCGCGTCGACGTCGGCGGCGGCGGCGAGCGCGGCAGCCTGCACCGCAGCCGTGAGCGGGCCGGTCTGGAACACGGTGACCATGTCGAGCGTGCGGGGAACCGACGCGGCGGGCGCCCCGGCGTCGGCCGCGCCGTTCACGGTGGGCACCACAGGCGCGGCAGCGGTTCCCGGACCGGTGACGAGCAGCAGCGCAGCAGTCATGGCGCCCGCCAGCGCGATGCGGTGTCGCGACATCCAGTGTCTCCTTCGAAGGTCCGGCCCGCTGCGAGCAAGCTACCACGGCGGACGCAAACCGAGCGGGGAAAGCCCGCTCCGATCCACTACCGTCAAGGGACTGTGAGCAGCGACGACACCGGCGACGAGACCGGCACCGAACCCGGCACCGAACCCGGAACCGAACCCGGCACCCTCGAGGTCACCCTGGGCAGCGGGCTGGTGGCCGAGAAGGCCAAGCGGTTGCAGAAGCTCACCGACATGCGAGCCCAGGGCGCCAACCCGTACCCCTACCGGTTCGACCGCACCACCACCCTCTCCGAGCTGCGCGCCCGTCACGCCCAGCTCGAGCCCGGCACCGAGACCGACACGGAGGTCGCCGTCGCCGGCCGGGTGATGCTGCTGCGCGATTCCGGCAAGCTCGTGTTCGCCACGCTGCGCGATCGCGACGACGAGGTGCAGCTGTTCGTGTCGAAGGCCGTCGTCGGCGACGAAGCGTTCGATGCGCTGAAAGACCTCGACCTGGGCGACTGGGTGGGTGT